>JAITNN010000015.1 GCA_031290395.1 Mycoplasmataceae bacterium | reverse complement strand
GCGATCGATCAGGAACATCCATAAGTGTTAAACTGCTGTCAGCAGCGCTATTATGACTATCAAATGACATATCTGCTCCATTCCACTTGTAATTATGATTTGCATCATCCGAAGGATATATGGTAAACAATGTATTTAATTCCACTTTATTGCTAAAAAATTGAGTGCCGGTCATGGTTAAAGAACCATCATCGGTGGCTTCTAAGCTAAAGTCGACACCAGCGGCGGAGTTAACTGAAATATGAGTAGAAAAAAAGACGATGGTGGTGGAGATGATTTGGGTGGAGTTAGTGGCGGTGGAGTAGAAGTGGACGCCGTAGGCAAAGCCAGAAGTGGAGATGGTGAAGGTGCCATTGATGATTTGGGTAGAGTTAGCGGCGGTGGAGTAGAAGTAGACGCCGTAGGCGGAGGAAGTGGAAGAGATGGTGAAGGTGCCAGAGACAGTAATGTTACCAGCGGCGGTGGAGTAGAAGTAGACGCCGATGGCACCGACAGAAGCGGAGATGGTGAAGGTACCGGAGATGGTTTGGGTGGAGTTGGCGGCGGTGGAGTAGAACCTGACGCCGTAGACACCACCAGAAGTGGTAGAGATGGTGAAGGTGCCAGAGACAGTAATGTTACCAGCGGCGGTGGAGTAGAAGTAGACGCCGGCGGTATTACCGACAGAAGTGGAAGAGATGGTGAAGGTACCGGAGATGGTTTGGGTGGAGTTGGCGGCGGTGGAGTCGAAGATGACGCCGTAGGCACCACTAGTAGTAGAAGTGGTAGAGATGGTGAAAGTGGTTGTTTGGTCAATTATCAAATTTTTAGTATAAATGCCACTACAAGATTCTACGCTACCAACAATTACTGCAACTGCATTACTAGATGAGGCAGCACAATTAACAACGGCGTTATTTTTAGCACTAAGATGACAATCCGTATCGGGGTTAACTAAAAAACCAAAATCAACATTACCAGTAATTACAAAATGAGTAATGTTATCATTGTCATCGCTTAATGCTTTTAAATCAAGTAATTTATGACCAAATGTAAATGGTGAAGATGTATTAATATAAATTGATGTATTGGCATCTATTAAATAGTTAGTAACATTAGTGGCATTAATTTCAATAACTTTTTCATCTGGTGTCGGTTTGCAATACCTTAATGGTAAAGCAACGGCACAAGCCGCTCCGCCCAATAAGATAGCACCACCGATTATGGTGAATGCTAACTTCTTTTTTTCTTTTCCGTCCAGTTTTTCCGCTTCTTGGCTTACATTCATATTCTCTCTCCCTCACTTTGTGATAGGTAGATTATAACCCCCCCCGGGGGGGAATTTTGAACAATTATTGTAAGCGTCTGTAATTTTGAAACAATTATTCAGCCCTTTGTAACGGCAAACCTTACAGCAATCCCTAAATCAATTTTGCTTAAATTGCATTAACAAACTGGTGTCAATCAGCAACTTAGAAAATGCTGGGTGATCACTGTGATTTCACATTTGAGAAATAGAGGAATCTAGGCTTAATTATTACCCTTGCCCTTTCATTTCAGATTCTTCGGATTGTAAATAATGCGTATGAAACATTAATTCTCATAAAATATATTAACTATGTTTCATAACATCATTTTTTTAAAACCGTATTTAAGCGAACGTCCATGGGGTGGTGATCGTTTAAAAGATTTTAATATTGATTTACCAAATGACAAAATTGGCGAAGCTTGAATTGTTAGTGGAATGAAAGATAAATCATCAATCATCATTAATGAAGAACACAATGGTATGACACTTCGCGAATTTTTTGAAACACATAAATTATTCTTTGATAACTATCGGTCCAATGAATACCCACTATTAGTGAAGCTATTAGACTGTAATCAAGACTTAAGCGTTCAAGTGCACCCTACCGAAGAATATACTAACCAGCATCGTGATGCTGTTACCAAAAATGAAGCATGGTATATCTTGGATGCTAAACCTAATGCTTCCATTATTTACGGGCATCATGCTAAAACTCAAGAAGAATTAGTGAAATTAATAAAAGCTAATGATTGGTCCAAACTATTGAATGTTGTACCTGTAAAACCCTTTGATTTATTTTACGTACCTAGTGGCACGGTACACGCCCTTAAATCTGGATTATTAATTTATGAAATCCAACAAGCATCAGATTGTACTTATCGGTTATATGATTATGGCCGTGAAAAAACCGATCCATCTAGGACATTGCATGTTACTGAAGCCATTGAAAATATTGCTGTTCCATTTGTCACCCCAACATTAAATAAAAATAAAGGTGAATTACTAAGTACACCATTTTTTTCAATAAATTTAATTAATAATACTAGTAAACACACATACACATACACTAATGCTCGTTGATTACAATGTTTTGTAATGGATGGCAAAGGTTACATTAATAATTCACCAATATCTAAGGGTTCAACATTTCTAATTGGTAATGGTGACTATCAATTTGAATTGTCTGGTAATCTCAACATCATTGTAAGTTACATAGTAAAGTCTTAAACTATTCACAAAATAACTATAATTTCAACATGCCTGAGTTACCAGAAGTCCAAACCGTAATTAACACTCTAAAAGATAGTGGTTTATTAAATAAGGCTATCACTAATGTGTCTATTTACAAAATCAAGCTTTTAAAGAATGCTTCACCAAGACAATTCCAAAAGTTTTTAGTTGGCGAACACTTTATCGATATTGAGCGCAAAGGCAAGTTCTTGATATTTCACCTATCGCATAAAAAAACATTAGTTATCCACTTACGTATGGAAGGAAAGCTGTTTTATGAACCAAATGAATCAGAAGTCCCTAAAGCACACCTGCGAATTGAATTCGTTTTAAATAACAAACATACCTTGCGTTATTATGATTCACGGATTTTTGGTACATTTCATATTTATAGAGATGCCGAGTATTTAAAAGCCCCACAATTAACGAAATTAGCTTTGGACCCACTAGATATCAACTTTGACTGAAAATACTTAAAAAACCACCTTTTTGGTTCTTCTAGAGCGATTAAAACTGCATTATTAGATCAAACTTCCGTATCTGGTATCGGCAACATTTATGCTGATGAGATCCTATTTTTAAGCCGTGTCCACCCCTTGAGAAAACCTTCTACATTAACCGATAGTGAGTTCAAATTGCTTGCTAAAAATAGTACTCTCATACTTAAGAAAGCAATTAAACACGGTGGTACAACCGTGTCTAGCTACAAATGAGACCCAACCCACTATGGTGGATACCAAAACTTATTGCTCGTGCATACTAAGAAAGATCAACCATGTCCAACGTGTCGTGCTAAAATCCAAAAGATTAAAGTGAATGGTAGAGGTACATACTTCTGCCCAAGGTGTCAAAAATAGTATGTTAGTGTGTGTAACGGGTGCAATCGGGAGCGGTAAAACGACCGCAATAAAAATCATTAGACAGCAAGGTTTTCAAACGTTTGTGATGGATGACTATATCCACAAAATCTATCAAAAAAATCAAATTGGTTATAAATTAATCGCAAAACATTTTGGTAAATCATATCTCACGCCTATAGAAGTCAATCGTAAAGCCCTTGGTCAATTAGTTTTCTCAAAGCCCAATGCTTTGAGAAAACTTGATCAGCTAATGATTCCTCTCATGCGAGCACAATTGCAAGCATTATTGGATCAAAATAATTTGTGTTATGTTGAGCTAGGCATATATTTCCTGCACGAAAGTAAATTTAAAAAATATTTTTCTAAAATTATTTTTATTGATGCAAAAACAGCATTAAAAAATACTAATTTAGAAAAGAAAATGGCACACATAGAAAAATTTCCCACAAAAATTGTGGGAAACTCCAAATTGAGTATAAAAACTTCCAAGAATAATAGGCTTTTTGTTGTGGAAAACCATAAAAATTTAAATTATTTTAAGAAACATTTGATAAATATTTTGTAATTATTTTTTAAAAAAATATACTTACCGAACTTAATAAGAATTTTTCTACTTTTATGTGTGAATATAAACATTGGAAAATAAAACAATTTTGAAAGGAGTTTGTATGCTAAAGAACACCCGATTCTTCGCCGCTAAGAAGTATGCCTTCACATTCAATTATCATTTCTTGTACGACCTATATGCCCCAATCATCGGTGTTGATGCTACAAATCTCTATACAAAATTAACCCACGAAGCAGAAAAGCAAGCTCTAACTATGGGTTTTGCGACTGATATCAATGAATTTTTTAAACATGCTAACATGAATAATTTACAGTTTATTAAAGCTCGTGCTGTCTTAGAAGCATTGGGATTATTAATGTCTTACATTAATATAAACAATGATGCAGCTACATATACATTTATGACCAACGAACCACTTAGTTTTAAGAAATTCATTGAAAATCAAAAATTCCGTCATTTATTGATTAGGCAGATTGGTCAATCTAACTATGAAAGATTAGAATACCTTTATGGTGCAAACCGAATCCCTGAAAACGCAGAAAATGTCACAGCAACATTTGATTCCATATTCCACGATGATGAAATCAATGATGTTTCGTTAATTAACTTTAATGAGTTGTATGAAAGAATTGCCGCTTGTACTTCGATGCCGATCGTCATTGACAAAACTTGTAAATCAATCGTAGAATCATACTTCAAATCATATGATTTATCTATTAGTGAAATTGAACATGTGATATATAGTTGTATTGTAGTTAGCGACGACCACACATATCAAGTAGATGTTGATCTATTAAGATTAAATCTTAATAAGTTAGTAAATAGTGCTAATAATATCAACATTTTGCACAACATTAAGTTAAACCGTAACACGAAAATGTTTATTCAGTACCTTGACACCGCACAACTTACTAATGTATTCAACGATTACATGACTTTAAACTCTGAACAATACTTACGTGCCATTGTTAAGTCTTGTCTAACACCAGAGCATCTATCAACCATTAAAATATTAAGAGAAAAATGTACATTAAGCGACTATGCAATTAACTTATTAATTGACTACACTTTATTCAAAACTAATGGCACATTAAATGAAAAATATATCACTAAAGTAGCCAATACTGTAAACGGACTCGGATTAAAGTCTTTATCCCAAATCTATGACCATTTTCACTTTGTAAACACCATTAATCAAACCGCTAGTAAAACTAACATTCCAGAATCATTGGTGGAATGATCAGAGAAAGACTAAAGTATGGATCGTAAGCATACCGATATTCTTCGAAGTATTGTTAAAAATGATCAATTAACTAAACCAATCGATCTTAGTCAATACCAACACCACCCGCTAGTGGAGTCTTTAAAATTATCAGATAAAGAGTTCAAACAATTTTTCGGTGTAATTGTTAAAATGATTGCTGAACAAAAATTATGCGATGAAACTCCTAATGTGTGTTCTAATGTCACGGCCTATCACACTAGGTTAATCCGAAGTGATAAAAATAAATTGGAAGTAGTTTCCGTTCCATGTGAAAAGGTTCAGAATATGGAACAAATTAAATCTCACTATTTAATTCGTAATTTTGCAGACACAAACTTAAATGTGCTACTAACACCAAAATCTATTGGCAAATTAGTTGATCCAACCAAAGCAAAATTACTTGAGCACTACAAAAAGTTGGCAAAACAAGAAACAATTGATCACGGTATTTATGTTCATGGGGCAATGGGAATTGGCAAAACCTATACTTCCATTGCTCTTTCTAATGAATTAGCATTATCAGGAAAGACAATCGCTTTTGTCTTTGTACCAGATATGGTTTATGAACTAAGACAAGGTTTTGATAAGGATAGTTCTTCAAACGGAGAACTTGTAGATAAAATGAAATTCGCAGATGTCTTGTTTCTAGACGATATTGGAGCCGAAGATACAAGTGTTTGGTTTTATAACAATTATTTGTTATTAATTTTGAACTATCGTATGCAAAATAATAAACCAACATTCTTCAACTCTAACTTAAGTTTAGAATCATTCGTGCGTAAATTATCAGAATTAATGCACCGTTCCATTAACGCTGATCGATTAATTGAACGTATTAGAGCACTAACTCATAATGTAGAATTTAAGCTTTTGGGTTCGAATAAGCGTTATCCCCCAACAAAAAATTAATTGTATAATTGGGTTTTAGGTGAACACTTATGATAAGCATTAAACACAATGAATTATCCGCAGGAGTTGCGTTCGATAATTACACACTTTCAAGCGAGCATACAAGCGATGGGCGTTTTATCAATGTCTATACAGTCTTAGGACAATTAATTCATGATTTAAAATATTCTGATTCTAGTTTAGATTCGCAAAAAAAAATAATAAACAAAGTTATTTCTATCATTGATGAAAATTTTAGAAAAATTGATTTTTTGAGACTTAATAATTTAATTTTGGTACCCGCTCCTAGCACAAAACAAAAAGATTTTTCAACAGTTGTAGAATTAGTAAAGAAAATGTCAGAATATTTTGACATCCCTTTTTTAAACTCTTTTTCAAAATTAACATGTATTTTTGCTAAACGATTGCCCCATGGCATAGAATTTAGCGAGGATGATTTTACTTGAAATGGTCCAATGCCAAATAATACATCGATCTGTATTGTTGATGATATTTACGGGGAAGGCAAAACTTTAACTGCTTTGATAAGACTAATTAGAAAAAATGCCAATATATCACCAATTTACTATTTATCAATCGTTAAAACAAGAAACCATGGGATGACCCAAGATGGTATGCTCTAAAATGCACGATAAAATATGAAAATATTTATAGGCGGTTCTAGAAAATTAAAGAATTTTGGTAAACTGGATGATAAGTTTATCTCGCTTTTTTACAATGATTACATTTGTCCAGAATATAAGTTCATTGTTGGAGATGCGAATGGCGCTGACAAAGTATTCCAAAAAATTTTGAATGACAAGTCAATTAAAGATGTCACTGTATATTTTTCAAAAAAACATGGCAAAAGAAACAAACTAAACAATAAATGAAAGGAAATTTCTGTTAAAAGCCATCGAATTATGCCAACAGATTTTGACGAACGACATGTTAAAGATTATCAAATGGTTATTGATGCAAACATGGGAATAATGTATTGAAATCCACATTACATCAACAGATTTGACAAGGATTCAATAAGCAAGGGATCTATTTTAAATATATACAACTTATTAATTAGCAACAAAAAATGTATTTTATTTGATGAAAACACTAAAAATACTATTGAAATGAATAAATTGAATGACTTGCTTGATTATTTAAAAAAATTTTATCCAAATGACTTTAATAAATTAAATAAAATATTTCATAAGGAATGTGAAAATTTTTCTGAATATAAACATTCATTAAAAAATGATCTAAATGACAGTGCACAATTATCCTTATTTTTTTAGAATGCTTGATTTGAAATATGTATAACGGTTTGCTCGTGATGAGTCCTCACTACCAAAAAAGGTATAATATACAAGTTTTGGTAGTCAAGTAATAAAAAGTGTATATTCGTAACAACTATTATTGAATGATCTATTACGATCTTACACTTGATTTTCAGTCTAGTGTTCTCAGAATTTAAAATTAAGGGAACCAATAAGTATTACTAATGTTTATAATATTCGCCATGTATAAACACGGCGAAACAATTATCCACTTAATTAAATCTGAGTTAATTACTGCAATCAATAAGCAAACTGAACTTATCGAAGATTTTGGTATTAATGTATTTGATCTCAATGTTCAAGTAGAACAGACTAAAAACCCTAAGTTTGGTGATTATGCCACTAACACTATTATGTCTTTGGGTTTACCAAGAGATAAAACGATGATCTTTGCCCAAAAGGTCGCCGATGTTTTACCAAAAAAGTACTTTAGTAGTGTAAGCGTCATTAACCCAGGGTTTGTTAATATGGTGATAAATCCAGCATTCAATGTTGAAATTATTGATGAAGTTTTATCGAAGCAAGATAGCTTTGGAACATTTGAAAAAAAGAAATCTTTTTATAACATTGAATTTGTCTCAGCTAATCCTACAGGATTATTGCACATTGGTCATGCTCGTAATGCTGCTATTGGTGATTCATTAGCTCGTATTTGAAACGCTTATGGCATTAAAGCAAACCGTGAATACTACATCAATGACGGCGGGAACCAAATTGAAAAGTTAGGCATGTCTGCTTTGATTCGTTACAAACAATTATGTGGTATCAAAGTAGAATTACCAGAAGATGCTTATCACGGCAATGAAATCATTGATGTTGCCAAGCAGATTCATAAACAACACGGTGATAAATATGTGAACCTTGAAGAAAATAAAATCAAAATTATAGGCGATAGTGCTAGTGCCGAATTCTTTAAATCATTTTCTAAAAATTATTTATTGGAAATCATCAAGAAAACTCTTAATGACTTTGATGTTAAAATGGATATTTGATTTAAAGAATCCAGCATCTATGAAAAGAAATTAATTGACACAACTCTTGATATTCTCAAAAAACATATTTATCAAAACGATGGAGCAACTTGATTAAAAACGAGTGAACTAGGCGATGATAAAGACCGTGTACTTATCAAGAGTGATGGTGGTTATACTTACTTTCTACCAGACATTGCTTACCATAACATTAAGTTATCTCGTGGTTATGATCGTATTTTTAATATTTGAGGTAGCGATCACAAGAGTTATGCCGACCGTATGCAAATTGCCATTCAATTGCTTGGTTATCGTAAAGACCAATTGGAAGTTTTAATTATGCAAATGGTACGATTAATTAAAAATGGTGAAGAGTTTAAAATGTCCAAGCGTAGTGGTATTTCATTGACATTGCAAGATTTATTAGACACCATTGGTAAAGATGCTGCTCGTTGATATCTAGTTAGTCAATCATTATCCACACATTTGGAAATTGATGTAACTAAAGCAACTAGTAAGAACAACGATAACCCACTTTACTATGTGCAATATGCTCATGCTCGGATTAATCAATTAGTCAACAATATAAAATTAGAAAAACCTAAATCATTTGATTTATTAACCACTCCGAGTGAAGTTACTTTAATTAATCTGTTGCATTTATATAAACATAGCATTGAAGTTGTTTCAACAAACTATGAAGTAAATAAAATGACTTTATACCTTACAACTCTTGCCAAAGCATTCCACTCTTTCTATGCCAATAATAAAATATTAGATTCATCTAATCAACCGCTAAGCACACAACGTTGCTACTTAGCTTTGGCGGTTAAACAAGTTATCAAAAATGGTTTGAGTCTATTAGGTATTGTTGCTGTTGATAAAATGTAATAGAGATAATTATGTTGTTGGATATACTGATCAATTTGCAAAATTGGATTTTGCTACAGCAATTTGATCTCTAATAAACCTTGCGCTAGCATTAGTTGTCGCAGCAATGGTGCCAGTTGGTTGGTCACAGCCGTAGAAGGCAGAAATGCCGATGGAAACAGTGGTAATTGAACCGAAGCCAATGTAGGTTAGATTTTCACAGTCTAAGAAGGCATAATTGCCGATGGACGTGTCACTGAGTGAACTAAAAATAACTTTAGTTAAAGACGCACAGCCGTTGAAGACCTGAAAGCCGATGGATGTGGCGGTGTTTTGTAGGGGAATAGATGTCAAACCAGAAATATCGCCGACATATAGACAACCAGAATCATAGGCATGCGTGTCAGTATTTTTATAAATCGCAGCACCGTCTGTGTCATAATTTTTTGTATAATTTGAATTAACAGATAAATCATTTACGCCAGCCGCTGTTAAGCTTGCACAGCCGTAGAAGGCATAAGAGCCGATGGATGTAAGCGTACCAAATGAAGAAGCATCCACATCTAAGTTCACACAGCCGTAGAAGGCATAAGAGCCGATGGAAGGCGATTTGCTAGCAAAAGATTTTAAACTCGCACAGCCGGAGAAGGCATAAGGGCCGATGGGACCTGCTGACAAAGAAGTCGCATATACTAAATTATTACAGCCTTCGAAGGCATAGTCGCCGATGGGACCTGCCGAGAAAGAAGTCACATCTATTAAATTCGTGCAGCCGCGGAAGGCATCAGAGCCGATGGATGTAGTTGCCCCTAAAATTTTTATTTCAGAGATAGTACCACCGGCAGACATACTTACGCTACTTTCCAAACCGCCGATGGAAGTAACAGCAGTAGGAAAAATAATTTTAGTATAGCCTGCGGTTTTTGCTTCGGCATCTTTGCCCGTTTGTCAGCCAGTGACGGCTGGGTATCCAGCGAATCATGTTGCATCAGCAGTTAATATTTTGACAAGCGGTGTCACTGGCTCTTTGCCACAAGAAGTTAGTGTAGTTGCGGTCACACCAACACCAATAATACCAGCAACAGAAATTGACGCTAGTGTTTTAATTAATTTTGATTTTTTCATTTTATGTTTCTTTCTATTTTCATTTGGAAAATTATGGTGCTCTCTCAAATCGCATTGGAAGTATGACATTTTTAATGTCTATATTCCTCTCTTCTCGGATAAATCCGTATTTTAATACCAAGTATTATAGCCCCCCCCAATGGAAAAAGTCAACAATCTTTTGTGCTTAGACAAGTGCTCAAGATTACAAAATTGTTGGGTTTTGTATTGCAAGTAATATCAAAACATTCCTATAGCATCATTTAATAGACAACAGATGGTGGCCAGTCATAGCCGGCTATGCCTGCGGTGTTAGGATAAACAGGACGCATCTTTTTTTCATTTTGGTTGATTTACAAGTGAATTGTAAGGGGAAAGTAAGATATGTGGAAAGAGAGAGGTAAAGGTTACAATTTCGGACTATAATTTCAACATGATAAAAGTAATTGATCATCCGGTAGTTAAAGTCAATCTATCTAAGATGCGTAATAAAAACACTGACTCTCGAGACTTTAAACATCGTTTAATTGAATTATCGCAATTTCTAAGTTATGAAGTAACTCGTGATTATGAAACCGTTGCTATCCCCGTAGAAACTCCGTTAGCTAAAACCACTGGTTTCAAATTAAAGGACAAGATTGTCTTAATCCCCGTGCTAAGAGCTGGATTAGGTATGGTAGAAGGTTTTAGCGCGGTTTTGCCATCAGCAGCTGTCGGTTTTATTGGTCTATACCGCGATGAAAAGACTTTAAACCCCGTTCAATACTATAGCAAAATGCCAGAAGAAATTAAAGGTAGTAATGCCATTATCCTTGATCCTATGCTAGCCACTGGTCATTCAGCAGTTGCCGCTATTAAGATCGTGAAAAAATTCAAACCTAAGTCCATCAAATTTGTTTGTGTTGTTTCTGCTCCTAAAGGCATTAGTGAAATTGAAAAATACGACCCTAATATTGAAATATTTACAGCGGCAATTGATCAAAAATTAAATAGTAAAGGTTACATCATGCCGGGTTTAGGTGATGCTGGTGACCGTATCTTTAAAACTAAATAATTTTAAGAAAATAAATTCACTAATTTCTAACGAAACATAAAATATGAAAAAACAAATACAAATAAAATCTCAAAGAAAACTGATATTAATATTGATCTCTACTTTAGTAGGACTATCCATATTGGGAATGCTCATTGGGGCATTTGTTGATTTTCAGTTTAGTAAACTAATGGTCGGTAATTATGACTTTACTCGAACACAAGGTGCTAAGAATTTAGGGTTTGCTTGACGTTTTGCAATGTTTCCTGGTGTTTTTTCTACAGTTTTATTTGGATTTATAATATGCTGCTTAATTAACTTTAATCCTAAATATAAATCTTATAATCTAAGATGAAAAATAGTTTATTTGATTTTTGCTTATATGTTTTGTTTTATGTTATTGCTTTGGCAAACATATGATGGCTTTATCGGTCAGATTTATGAGAATTACAGCATACCTAATCCAAACAATGGAAATGGGTTTTGAGATTTAACCAAATTATTATATGCATTTATAGTCGCACTTATCTTAATCGTCATATTCACCGTTTTAAACGTATTTGTTTTTTCAAAATGCTGAGCTAACAATGTTGGCACGAATGTATATAAATGATCAATATTTGCATTTTTTGCCATTATTTTAGGGTGCGTTGTCGTTCAATTGATGAAACTTGATATTCATAGAGAAAGATTCTTTCAGATTATGTATACAGGCAATGAAGAAAATTTTAAACCATGATATTCTTTAATTTGAAATATGAATGTAGCTGATGATGACATAGGAACATCTGCAATGACATCATTCCCAAGCGGCCACACAACTTGAGCTATGACTTTGGTAACACTTATTCCATTCCTAATCGTCATTGTTAATGTTTCAAACAATAGAAAAAGATTAATTGTCATATCATCCATTTCATCTTTGATTATTGCCTTTGTTATTTGCACAATGTTTTGCAGAATTGCAACAGGTAATCACTACTTATCAGATGTCTGTGGTGCGGTGCTAATTCAATTGGCATGCTACACTTTCTCTTATTTTCTCATTAATAAAGTTGGCAAATTAAATACTCAAATCACCTAATATTTTTGAGAATGAAAATTACATCATATCTATAAATAGATATGTTGAAATTAAATGATAGAGCGAATAGTTACTTAATTAAATAAACATCGTGGAAAGGTAAGGGATTACAAATTGAAGAATTTGATAACTATGTAGTAGGAATTTGTCCAATAATAGATACCAACCATGGTTTTGCAGTTGTTGGACAATCGGCACTATCAACATAAGTACTCAAAGCATTTTTATAAGCAGTGTTGAA
>JAITNN010000005.1 GCA_031290395.1 Mycoplasmataceae bacterium | reverse complement strand
CTCATTGCCGCTAAAACATCACTATTGACCTCGCCAAATGCCAAGGACCCAATGACTTCTTTAGTAGTAGTATCTATTAAAATTTTGTAATTACCGTCACTCACAAGACTTGTATAGTTTGGATTGCTTGTTGGTAAAGTGACATTAGTAATGTTTAGACTAGTGCAATCTAAGAAGGTTCCATAATTAATGACACCTGTAAAATTGGAAAGATCTAACGAAGTGATACCGGTGCATTGTGCGAAGACGAAAGCACCTATGGCACCATTAAAACTAGAAAGATCTAATGAAGTAAGACCAGCACAACCTTCGAAGGCATAATCGGCGATGGTGGTAACTGTAGTGCCGTTATGAGTCGCGGGGATTACTAATCTTGTCCCTCACGATATGTCATAAGCGCCAATAAAACCAACAATAGTCGTATCATCACTAGAAAAATTCAGGTGTGATTCATCAATAATTTCTTTAGAGTGAGGATTGCAATATGTTAATGGTAAAGCAATGGCACATGCGACACCGCCCAATAAGATGGTTCCGCCGATTACAGAAAATGCTAGCTTCTTTCTATTTCCACGATATAAAATTCTCTTTCTTATCTCTTTGCTTGTATTCATGTCTCTCCTAAAATTTTATAGGAAGTATTATACCCCCCCCAGAGGGAAAAGGTCAACAATTTTTGGTAACTATTCACCCTAATTCATACGCCTTACCCCATATAGTGGAGTACTTGGCTGAATGCTTGCCTATTTTGTAGGCCTTTAATCTCTTTGCTATAAAATTAAAAGCAAAGCATCATTCGTATTTAACTTGTTAAATACTTTATAATATTGTCCGTTATGTTTAAGTGAACAAATGAATCAGACAAATTAAAAGAAGCCTGTGGTGTATTTGGTATTTTTGCAAAGAAACCAATTCAAATTCCATCTTTAATTTATTACGGATTATTTTCATTACAACATCGTGGTCAAGAAGGTACAGGCATTGTTGTTAGTAATTTGAAAACCGTTGATCAATATAAAGATGTGGGTTCTGTCGGTGAAGTCTTTAACAAACAAGTCATTGATGACCTCACCAAAATTAAACCTTGTTTAGGGATTGGTCATGTACGTTATTCAACAGCGGGTAGTAAGGGTGTAGAAAATGTCCAGCCTTTATTAACGAATACAAGAATTGGTCCAATTGCGATTGCCCATAATGGTAACTTGATTAATGCTGATGAGATTCGAGACAAGTTAGAAAAGCAAGGTTCTAATTTTTACACATCTGTGGATAGTGAATCCATTATTAAATTAATCTCTAAGCATCTTAGTACATGTGATTTAGTAAATGCTATTAAAAAATCGATTAATGCAATTAAAGGTGCATTTAGTTTATTAATCATGACTAAAGACAAACTTATCGGTCTTCGTGATCCATATGGTATTAGACCTTTATGTTTAGGCAAATTACCAAATGGTGGGTATGTGCTTTCGTCTGAATCATGTGCTTTAGATGTTGTTGGTGCTGAATTTGTCCGTGATATTAAAAAAGGCGAAATGGTCGTGATTACTAAAAATAGTATCAAGTCCGTTATGTATAACAAGGAGCAGGCACAACACACTTGTATTTTTGAATATGTTTACTTTGCTCGTCCTGATACAACCATTGATGGAATCAATTGTTATCTTTCAAGAATTGAACAAGGTAAACAGCTTTATAAAGAACACCCATTGAAAGCAGATATGGTCATTTGTGCCCCTGATTCTGGTGTTCACGCAGCAACGGGCTATGCTCAAGTAAGCGGTATCCCTTATGGTGTTGGTTTAATTAAAAACCGGTATATCGCCAGAACTTTTATTAAACCAACACAAGAATTACGTGAGAAGTCAGTCTATATTAAACTGAATCCATTAAGAGTCAACGTGAAGGACAAAAACATCATTCTCATTGACGATTCCATTGTTAGAGGTACAACCTCTTACTATTTAGTCAAAGCCTTAAAAAATGCTGGTGCCAAGAAAATATTTTTATTATCTGCTAGTCCAATGATTAGGTTTCCATGTTTTTTAGGCATTGACACACCAGACAAAAATCAACTTATGGCAGCACATAACACAGTTGAAACAATGCGTCAAAAAATTGAGTGTGATTATTTAGGATTTCTAAGCTTAGATGGCCTTATTAAAACTTGTGGAGGGAAAAATAATTTTTGTACAGGATGTTTTAATGGAAAATACCCCATTAAACCACCAAAGGAGTAATACATTATGAAAAAATCAAATCTACCATTGGAAGCAGTTAGCTATTTACAACAACTAGCTAATGGTAACCCAAGAATGGTTCCAGAAGTATCTAGCTATTTTTATGAACTTCGCGATGCTTTTGATAAAAAAAACATTAGTGAATCTAAATATCTAGAATCAATTCGTAAATATATCGAAATCCCTAGATAAGACTTAATCAAGAAAACTCACACTATATTTAATAGTGTGAGTTTTTTATATTGTTTGTAATCTTAAGACTTTAAACCGTTGAGAGTGATGACTCGGTCAAGTTTTTGACTAAGCTTACCAATCGTTTCGCCGTGATCTTTTAGAGTAGTTTCCACGTTTGTCATTCTATTTTCAAGATTGACAAGACGAGTATCAATTGTGTCAAGACGAGAACCAATTTCAACATTAAATTCCTTTTGTTCTTTTACGAACTCTAGTACTATTTTTTGAAATGTAGGCTTTTTTGGCTTTGGGTTCGGTGGAATTTGCGGTTTAGGGTTAGAATTACCCTTAATACCAAATGTTTCCTTCACACCAACGCGGTTTTGTTCAGAACTTTCTAAAACAGTGATTTCCATAGTTTTCGCATATTCATTATACAACATGAGATTTCAGACCTCCCTTCATTTAGTAATATGCCAAAAATAATTTTTTTAATTATTATTTTCAATAAATCGAAATAACCTATGTATGTAATACATAGGTTAATTTTGAGAACAAAATAAAAACAAGGTTCGCGACGCCTTGTTCTTATTTAAACCATGAAGGGTTTGCAAGCCAATATTTATTTTGGTTCACACAATACGGTTGAAATTAGTTATTTTTCAATCTTTTTAATATTGTGTGGTCAACAAACACCAACTTACACTAATAATTTAACACAAACTTGAGATATTTATAAAATTATTTTTGTTAAATTAATATATATTAATTTAAATTTATAGATATTTTATGGCAATATTGATTTTATCGTGATCAATTTCCATAATTGCATAACTTTTACGCATTGCTGAATTCCTAGGTAGAGCAATTGAACCAGGATTAATCAAATATGGTTTGGACGTTGTGTCAATGTATTCTTTGTGGGAATGTCCAAAGATCACTACATCTGCTTCCTGTTCTTTGCCAATTTGTTTTAAGCGTTCGTATCATTTATTTTCATTCCATGATCAACTACTATCACCATGCAATAGAACAAATTTTAAATTAGCAAAGATAAAAGTTTCTGTTGATTTCCAATCATAATCGTTATTACCATCCACAAAATAATCAAAATATTGTTTCATCTTATCAACGGTTCAACCATAGTCGCCAGCGTGAACAACTAAATCTGCAGATTCGTGGCCAATAACTTTGACCATCTCTTCGTTCATGCCGTGACTATCGGAAATAATTAAAATGCGATACATACTACTTAAGTTTATCTTTAATTGCTTTCGCAATGTCAACTTTTACATATTGGCTTAATTCACTAATACTCGCATTTTTGATATTAGCAATATTATCATAATGGCTCAACAACTTATTAATGTTTTTGTTACCTAGACCTGGGATTTCATCCAAAATTGATTTAAACGTGGAACCTTTAGCTCTTTGTCTAAAAAAAGTGATTGCATAGCGATGGACTTCTTCTTGAATATTTGACAAAAACATATAAACATTAGATTTATGATCAAGGGTAATCACTTTTTTATTTGGGAAAACAATCCCATTTGTTTGATGATGACTATCTTTAACTAAACCAATGACTGGAATAACTTGTGCGAGATTTAATTCATTTAGTGCTTTAATAGCAGCATTAATCTGAATTAACCCTCCATCCACAATAACGAGGTTAGGCAACATTAAATTTTCTTTAATCATCTTCGTATATTGACGTTTAATAACTTCATACATATAAGCATAATCAGAATTTGCACTTAAATCTTTAATGATAAATTTTCGATAAAGGTTTTTATTTAATGTACCGTTCTCAATGGCAATCATTGCTCCAATTTTATCATTCCCAAACAAGTTTGACATGTCATATGTATGAATCAATGCTAAATTATCAATAGACAATAATTTGCGTAATTCATTAAAGGCATCACTTGTTTGTGCCTTGTGCTGCTTAAAAATTAAGTAATTGCTTTGCATGAATAATTTGGCATTTTTGGCAGCATTTTGTAAAATAATTTTGTGTTTTCCAGCTATTGGATTGATAAATTCTAACTGTGTCAGATTTGATAATTGTTTTAGCAAATCTTGCTTTAAATTAACATAACACTTTTTGGGAATGTTGTATGTTTCATAATAATATTGCATGAGATATTCACTAATAGTTTCATCAATTGTCCCATATAGATCAGCAATTTGTTGGTGCTTAGTTAATAATTTACCACCAATGTATGAAAAAATGACAATAGCAATTAATCCATCCTTAATGTAATAGCCAACAACATCTTCATTGTAGACACTTTTTAAATTAATATTTTGAGAAGCAGCCATTTCTTTGGAAGCTCCTTTGATGTTATGGATAAGCTCTAAATTCTTTTTGGCCTCCTCAAAATTTAACATCTTAGCAGCTTCTTTTTCATTAATTGATAAATTATCAATAATCTCTTTAGGATTACCTTTGAAAAATTCATCAATTTGTTTGATGTATGTTGTATATTGTTCAGTTTTAATGTTGTTAATACATGGGCCTAAACATTGTCCAATATCATAATATAAGCACTTGGTCCTAGGAATATGACTACATTTACGTAATGGGAATAACCTTAGTAGTAAGTCATACATGTCATAACGGTTGCTTCTAGCTGTGGCGAATGGCCCATAATAATGACCACGGTTTTTTTTATAATCCCTTGTATAAAGTAAACGTGGATATTTTTCATTAGTTAATACAATGTATGGATAACCACCATTACTTTTTAATAAGACATTATATTTCGGTTGATGTTTTCGAATAAGATTGGCTTCCAATAAAAGTGATTCATTTTCATTTTGAACAATGATAAAATCTACATCATTGATTTGTTCAACCAATAATGATGTCTTAACATCAGCAACTTTATTAAAATACTGGTGCGTACGATTGAATAAATTTTTTGCTTTACCAACATAAATAATTTGACCATATTTATCTTTTCAAAGATAGACGCCAGGCCTCTTAGGAATACGTTGTAATTTGAATATTAATTGTTGGTTCACATTAAATACCTAATTTGATTAATTTAAATACTCTTTCTAATGATACATAAGATACATAATCATCAAACATTTTCAAGGCATAAGCGTTGCCCTTGGTAATGATTAATAATCCGTATTTTGAAATTTTATAATTAATAATGGAAGTAAATTCAATTGGATAAATATCCATTCCCTTACTTAATAAAATTTTCTTATTGGTAATGTGCAACTCACCAGCGCTTTGAATCAACTTCATTTTATTTTCAATGATTTGATACAAACTGCAATTATCATACTTGTAATAAACATATTCACCTTTGGACGTTGGAAAGTCCACAATTAAATTTTTCACATTTCTAGTCATAGCGAACACTACACCTTGATAGTGTTTAAGATATTCTTGTTCATAGGCATTTAATTCATTTAATAAAAATAGTTTATTAATAATTCGAATCAAGCCATCCACATACACGAGAGTGTATGTTTCGTTTAATCTAATTCAGTGCTTCAATAATTCAAAACGATAACGCAAAAACTCTTTTTTATATGTGATACTAAAAAAAGATTTAATTTTTTGACGTGTAAGAATTTGAAGGTGATCAAAAGGTAACTCTGATTCAATTTTCAATTTAAAACTGATATATTCAAAATTGTTTGATGTACGTTCAAACAGTTTAACTATTCGCATAAAATAATTATAACTTAATACTTATAATACTTTTATGTATCGGAACGAAAAAGACCAAAAGGCAGTTGATAAAATTATTAAAAATGTTTTGAGTCGTCAAACAACTTATTTTCGTCGTAATCTGGCAATCAACAAAATCGGTACAAACATTAAAGTAGTTAAAGTTAAAAAAACTGAGAGCTATTTAGAAAAATTTGGTGGCTTATCGTCAATTGATGGTGACATCTGTTTCGTTATAGAGCACGCTGAGACATTTGATACGTTCTTATTCAATACCCGTGTTGATGTTGTTGGTACAGACATGCATCAAAGAGTCATTAAAACATTCATCAATGTCTCACCAGATAATTTACTTGAGTTCTCTAAAACAACATGTAATATTTGAATATTTAAAATTGGCACAATTGACTATTTTAAAATTCAGAAAGATGATGTTGTTAATACAAAATCTTAATTATTTAATATCGGTTCTCGCATACACTATCGCCGTCAAAGCAAAGAACAGAAATGAAATTGATACCCAAAAGGCGACAGTGGAATTCTTCTGAATTAATTCGGTTTGACTATAACCATACATACTTGCAAATACTTGAGATCATTTCGTTCAGCCATATCAAACATTAATTCGTTTGGTTTCTCTTGATTTATCAACATAGCTCCATCATCCATTTCCAGATGATTTTGAGTCTCTATCAGTTGAAAATGGTGGAAATGGTGGCGTTGAGTATCCACTAAAAGGAGTATTAAATCGTAAATTTGAAATAGCATCATTAGTACGTAAAACATATCACTTATTAGTAGAAGAGGGCGAACCTGCTTTATACCATTGCAGCATATTCATTGCACCAAAGGCGTCTGGTGTTTTATCATAATCATCTCATTTATTTACTGGCTTAAGTTTGTGGTCGGCAATCTCTCCTTGAATACCAGTCCATTGAGCAGCGGTCTCTGCTCATGTTCCACCTGCTCACAATTGTTTTTCCATCGATAGTTGTATTTGATAAATTACTTGAAGAAAATCCATGTCCATACTTTGATTATATTCTTCACCTTTGTAAACGTCATAACCCAACGATGCGCCATTTTTAATATATGCTTCTTCAGGACAAACAGCCTCGTTATCGCCAAGTAAATCTCCAGCAATTTGTAATCGTAATCGTGGCATCACATCGTTGGATTCGTTTCTATGTTCGGCAAACCATTGAATTGTGTATCCACCACCAGCTGCAGAAGGCACTGGAGTAAAATTTGGCCCTACAGAATTAGTTGTTTTGCTCATTAATCAATTAACATACGCTTTCGTATTCGCTTCGTTACGAAGATTTGTGATTTCGTTCATATTTATAAATTCAGTATCGACTAAATCTAAAATGCTTTTAGGTTGAGATGTCACAATATAATACAAGCTGCTTGCTGATGCACCAACGATTGAACCAAACGTGCTAGCATCTTCATCACTACCAATTAACCCATAGGTTCGGTATTGCATGAATTCTGCTCCTTGATTTTCAGATCTTCCAAATTGTGTCCATGGTACATCACTATCACCGTAATTTTTAGTATCACTACCATCACTATTAAGATATATAGATTTCTCATTATTGGTGATAGTGTATTTCTTATCATATTTTGACCCAAAATTGGAGTGAGCTTCCATTGTAACCTCTTGAGTACCAAAAGCATGATATAGGCTTGTTAGCTGTTGTCCGATATTAGCATAACAAGCAATCGCCCCCGTTTCATGCTCCAAACCTTCTTTAGCAAAATATAAAGAAGTATATTCATCCGTTACATTTTTAGCGTGAAACGTGTCGTGCAATGCGCCATCTGTACCAACATAGCGGTGTGACAACAAGTCCATTGAATATTCATTTTTCACATAAGAAGTTGCCGTCGTTGATGCATATGGTAAAACTTGTTGTAGCACATTGATGATAATAGCTAATCCAATCGTTGTAATCATAATAGCCACTTTACCGGCGAAGGCACTAATTAATATAGAAATTGCACCAAATAATAAAATGGTAACCATCCCGCCCAACATTAAACCACCGATCATAGAAGGTAATAATGTATAATCCATTCCATTCAAGTTAGATGGTGAATATTCACCAAAAAATAATGTGCAAACCAAAAGTAACGCCCCACCTAAAATTACAAGTGTGCTAGTAATTAAGAAGCAAATAAATTTAACGATAACAATCTTTCATCTATTAATAGGTTTGGACATGATAATTAATTCAGTTCCATCATCACGACTTTCTCTAAAAATTACAACCGCCATAATGCTACAAACAATCGCTAAAATCATTAAACAAAAACCTTGTAATTCAAAAACAGCATTGTTTCACAAAATGGCAGGTGGTACATGAAGTGCGGCAGGGATTAATAAAACGATGACACCGATATATAGTCAATAAACAGCAGCGGAAATCCAAATTGATTTTCGCTTAAAGGTATTTAATTCTACATACTGAAAATATTTGCCCATTCTATCCTTTCTGTGTATCAACAGACCCTTTGATAACTAATTTTGCATAGACTTGATCTAATGAAGGCTCTTTTTTAATGAAAGTATGTAATACTAGTCCTACTTTGGATAAAAATCTTTGAAACTTTTTCACAACTTCTTCATCGTTAAATATTGCGGTGATTCCTTCTTCTTCTTCTTCTTTTGTCATAAATTTAATACCTTGTTTGCGCAAATATGTCTCTAACATTTTATCGTTGGAAGTTTTAATTCTATAATTGTGTGTTGGAAACATGCCCATCAAAGTTTTCTTATCACCGCTATAAACAATGTTACCGCCGTCTAAAATTGTTGCAGAATCGGCATAACGGTCTAATTCAGCTAATACGTGGCTAGATACAAAAATCGCTTTACCTTTTTTTCTTAAAGAAGCGAGCAAGTCGAAAAATTCCATTCTTGCTTTTGGATCAAGGTTGGCAACTGGTTCATCCATGATAATAATGTCAGGGTTGTGTATTAACGCTTGTGCCAATAAAATTTTCTTTTTTTGACCAGATGAAAAACTATTTGGAGACTTTTTACGCAAACTTCACATTTTCAATGACTTCAACTTATTAATAGAAAACTCTTTGGCTTGCTTTCTGCTTAATCCAGACAACATTGTCATTCATTCTAAATATTTAAGTGCAGAAAATCGATCAGGGAAACGGGCATTTTCAGGAATGTAACCTAACTTACGTTTAGCTGATTCTTTATTATTTTTTTGACCGCCAACTAAAACTGTGCCACTCCAATTTGCATATGCTCCAATTAAACATTTAATTGTTGTTGTTTTGCCAGCACCGTTGGCGCCAATGAATGCATGAAATTCTCCGGGATATACATCAAAACTAATGTTATTTACAGCAGCTTGTTTTTTACCAAAATATTTTTTAGATAGATTTCGGACATATAAAATAGGTTTTTGCGTTTTAATGTTTGCATATTCTTGGATGCTATTAACATCATATTTACGAGTTAATAAAGCACTAACTTTTGTTGTTGCACGATTGACAACAGGCATTGACTCTTTTTGTTCAATCGCTCTATCAGGAAAAGTTTTCTTGTTATTCTTTTTTTTAGTCATAATTACCTCTTTATTTAAAGTCCGATCTCATATAAATTACTATCGCAAATGCAGATAAAATTGTTCCAACAAGGAATCACACAATCGCTATTTGCCAAGGCTCAAAATATGGATTTGTTGCAAATGGAGCTGACAAATTTTCATAAATGGCTGGGAAGTTATTCATGCCACTACTAGAAACATTTGTTACAAGGTTGGTTACATTTGCTTCAATTACATCATAATCAATTGGGTTTAACGCAGTTTTTCACCCATATTCTTGTTTAGAAGTAAATCAAGATAAAAATGCCCTAGCATTAAGCACCTTTGGATCACCAAAATAAGAATTACCTCAAGAACCGACTCAGTCAATTTTATCCTGTTCGGGTAGGAGTAGATTAATAAAAGAAATAATTTGTTGAACCCGAGCATCTTGATATAAGTTAGGGCAAAGAGCAAACAATATGCCAAAAATTTCTCCTAATTCTCCAATAAATGGCACATTAATAAAATCATTCATGTAGCTATAACTTCCACTACTATTCGGCTGCACCAAAAAAAGTGGACTAGAGTTGAAGTTAATATTTAAATTGTTCATATCAAAACCTAATTTAGTATTGTATGCCGTATCATAAACGCTACTCACATTTTGGCTAGTTTCAGATTTTTTAATTACATTAGTGAGATACTCAAATGCAAATAATTTATATTGTGCCATTAAATTCATTAAAGCTTTACTAGCCTTTGTTTCGTCTGTACCTTGCCATAATTGATTTTTTAATACAAGCTTTTCACCAGTATCTGGATCCCTGATTTCAATTCTTGGATTACCATTTTCTTCACTATAGTTAGATCCAACAAAGCAGAAATGAGGGAAATCCATACCTTTATTTTTACTACTAGTAAAATACTCAGCATAAGAAGTGCCATTGGCAAAAAGATTGGTATATGCTTGATCAGTAGACGATATCACTTCAGCGGTACCGACGTTAAGACTGGGAGTAAATAGTTGTGCAAGACTACGAGTTAAGGGTTGAAAATCACTAGTGGGATTAGTTTGATGTATAAAATTGGTATAGCTATTGTAATCATCAATATAACTACACGTATTTGTAATATGTGTATTCGTGTTTAAATCATCAAATTGATATTCACCAGCATCTTGTTTTTGTTTTACACCAATTTGAGCATTTAACATCGCTCTAAATAATTTATCTTTGACAGTCCCAGAATAAGGTTGCACAGCTATATCGTCATATCCTAAGTTTTCTAGATTATTTCTAGAACCAGTTCAGCCATTATGGTTCTCAACAACAGAGAATTTCTTTAATGTGAAAGGCGTTGCAATTGATGACACATCAGCAGATGTCTCGCCAATCATCACAATATTTTGTCCAGATATATAGTTAGTTATCGTGCTCAAAACCGCTTCGATACCAGCAGGATCATCTAAAAGTTTGTCAAGATTGTTTATATTGTTAAGCACCAGGCCACCGCTTGGTATTGTTACATAGAACATCGGCTGAGTGTCCACTGGTTGATTAACAATAGCTTTGTCATCAAGCTCATAATCATACCAATGGTTCTCCCCAAAGAATGATGAAGCTTTTGATGATTGCACATCTTCTAGAGCAAACATATTATTCAAATTTTGAAACTGACCCATGATGTCAACGGCATTAATTATTTTGACACCCGATTTATTTTCATATTGTTTTCAATACGCTTTTTCTTCGTCAATATTAGTAAAATTAATTCCTTGGCTACTACCAGTTACAGAAAATGGCGACAATGCCCCAATAGAGTGTTCCTTGTGGTCATTACCAAGGTAGTTCGATGCAACAATGGCGTGACCTTCATCCTTGGCTAATCCTGCTGGGGTTTTAATAGTAAGATTACTAACTGTGGAAAGAATTGTAAACATTACCACCAAAATGATTGTTACTAAAATCGTTCAAACTTTATTTGCAAATAATGAAATTATTGTTGCGAAAATACTAAGTAAAAACATTGCTAGAAAATTGGCAATAGCGATTGATCCAACTAGCGAAAATGCCAACTCGTTTGTAATGTCTGGCAATGCAAAAACCACCAAGCCAACTGCACTTGAGACAATTGCGAAAACGATACAAAAACTAATTAACAAAAGAAATTTAGCTGCGATGATTTTACCACGTGCAATTGGCTTAGAAACTAATAAAAGTTCTGTCCCATTATCACGATATTCTTTAAACACCGATATTGATATTACAGAGCTATAGATGGCGGCAATATACAATAGCATCATTTGTGGTGCTACCATAGTATTTTGCCATAGTAGCCACGGATCAGTTTTCATTAATAAAGGGACAATGTAGAGAAACGCAAAAGTAAATACCATATATAAAATTGCAAAAACTCAAGTCGATCATTTCTTGACTAAGTTAATAAAAATAAAACGGAAATATGTGAAGAAAACCATATATATAATTAATAATTATAAGATTGTTATTTAACTACTTTGATTTAATTACAGAATCACAACGGCGACAAACATGTTCATCATACATATCTTCATGATCAAAGTAATTCCAACAACGTTCGCATTTCGCTAATATCGCACCATCACATTTGGCAACAATTTTATCCGATGTTTCGCTTGCAAAGTTCACTTTTGCTACATTTAAGTATTTGGCCAATGATTTTTTGTCAAACTTATAACCATTATTAAATTCTAATTCCACAATTGCTTGGTTATTTTTATTAATTTTCTTAGCATTTCTAATAATTTCAAGTTCGGTATACACAACTGATTTTACTTTATAAAAATATTCTCATTTTGCCATGTCAATTTTTTCAATTTTTATGTCAAGCTTATCGATCCATTGTTCTAGATTAACCGATGGTAATTTCCCAGACAAATTAATGAATTTATAGGTCTCTTCACAAGTGTGCGGAATGATCGGTGTTAATAAAATTAAATATGACTTTAAAATATAGAATAAAACAGTTTGAATCCTTCTACGTTTAGGATCATCTTTTGCTTCGCAATATAAAGTATCTTTAATTAAATCAAAATACCAACTTGATAATTCTATGACGTATCCGTTTATGATTTTGACAATATTATTAAAGTCATAATTTTCATAACAAACATTAACTTTAGCAATATTGTTATTAAGCTGATTTAAAATAAAATTATCTACTTCGTCAAAATCATAATTGGCATCTTTATCAATATCAAAATCAGATACATTTGCTAAACAAAATCTAAATAAAGTGTTTCGTAACCTACGGTAAATTTCTGATGTTTGTGTCAGAATGCCGTCGGAAATTCTTACATCTTCTTGATAATCTGTGTTAGCTGCTCATAGTCTTAAAACATCAGCACCGTATTTATTACAAACATTCAAAGGATCGATCACATTACCGACTGATTTGGACATTTTTCGTCCTTGTTCGTCTAGAACCATTCCATGGCTTAAAAGCATTTGGTATGGTACCTTTTTGTGTGCAATAACGCAGTTTATGGCTGATGAATTGAACCAACCACGATATTGGTCGTTGCCTTCAAAATATAAATTTGCTGGACAATTTAGACCATTTGGTTCTAGTAAGGTAAATGATGTACCCGAATCAAACCAAACATCCATAATATCGGTCTCTTTACGGAACTTTTTATGATTGGGATTATCTTTGTAACGTTTGGTTAAAAAATAATCTACAGGCTTGTCAAATCACACATTAGATGACTCATTGTGAAAAACATTAACAATGTTATTAATTAATTCAAAGTCAAAGAGTGGTTCATCATTCTCATCAAAGATGATGGGAATTGGAACACCCCAAACACGTTGACGACTAATGCACCATTCCGTGCGGTTTTTCATCATTTCAACAATGTGTTGACGGTTCTGTTCAGTTTTAAATTTTACTGGTTCTAATGCTTGAAGAATTTCCCCTTGGATCTTTTTAATATCAATAAATCATTGCTTAGTTGCACGATAGATGACGGGTTTTTTGGTTCTTCAATCATGGGCAACACTGTGAATAACATATTCGTGTTTTAACAGAGCTTTATTATTAAATAAAGTTTCCAAAATGATCTTGTCAGCCTCAGCATAAAATACACCAACAATTGATGGGTCGTTTACTTCTTTGGTAAATTTACCATAGTTATCAATGGGTGAAAATGGTGCGATGCCATATTTTTTACAAGCTAAATAGTCATCTTCGCCAAAACCAGGAGCATTATGTACTAGCCCTGTACCATCCTCATTAGAAACATATGTAGCCAAAATAACGGGTGAAACTCTTTCATATAGTGGATGCTTATAAGTAATATTTTCTAAAGTGTTGCCAGCAAATTCTTTGATCACTTCATATTTTTCTCAACTAAATAATTTAGCAATTGTTTCTAATTTCTCTTTAGAAATGACAAAATAATTATTATCTACTTTAACTTTTATATAAATAAATTTAGGGTTGACAGCAATTGCTAAATTACTTGGAATAGTTCAGGGCGTTGTTGTTCAAATCACTAATTTATCATCTTTTTCAAGAATATTTTTACCATCCACAACATTAAAAGATACATAAATACTTGGAGACTTAATATCGCGATATTCTACCTCAGCATCAGCCAAAGCTGACTGACTAGATCACGATCAGTAAACAGGTTTTAAATCACGGTAAATCAATTGACGATTAATAGCAGTTAATAGTAATTCTAGTTGTCTACCTTCATAATCGTTATCATAAGTACGATAGATTTTTTTAAAGTCAGTTAATAACCCTAATCTTGAAAATTGTGCTATTTGTAGATCAATAAATTTTGTAGCAAACTCGCGACAATTGTTTCTCTTATCAACGATAGAAAGTTTTGGATCTTTATTCGCACCGCTCACCATTAGGGCGTGTTCAATTGGCAATCCATGCGTATCTCATCCAGCAATATAATCGCAATAATGACCTTGCATATTGTGGTAGCGCACAATAATATCTTTAATTATTTTATTTAAAGCATGACCAACATGGATATTGCCATTTGCATATGGTGGACCATCGTGCAAAGTTCAAAGTTTTCCATTTTTATTTTTGGCTAACACTTGTTGATAAATTTTTTCATCCAATCACTGTTTTTGAATTAAAGGCTCTTTAACATTAAGGTTGGCCTTCATCTCAAAATCTGTTTTGAGGATATTCAATGTATTCTTAAAATCCATAGTATAGTTATTAATTATAGTTATGTGAATGCATATAAATATAATATATAGACATGGAAAAGCAATATAACATTTGAAAAATACGTGGTTTCCATGGGGAAAAATTCTTATTTGTCTTAAGTTGTTTTTTTATTTACCCAATCTTTATGAAACGTAAATATGAAAACTATATCGAAAGAATTGTTGAAAGTTTAACACTATTACGTTTTAATTTAATTAAATTAGTTCGTTTCCGTCAAAACTCCATTGCTATTATTTATATTAAATACCACAAACGATTACCCCCAGTCATCGAAAGTTTGTGTCGTGACATTATTGAACAAGAAATTACAATCTATAACTTTAAAAATATTGAACTAGAAATTGAAGGTATTATGCAATTAGTTGATTCAAATCCAGCGTGTGATCGCGAAATAGCTATTGAATTTATACACATGCTTTCTTGATCTGAACAAGAATTCAATAATGTGCTGCAATCATATCATGCTCATTACGATCAGGCCACACAACTGTCAAAACGCTTCCCTTGGAAATTGTTTTACAAAATTTTTAGTTTAAATAATCTTGAGTTGATTAACTAACTATGAAAATCACAATTTTGCAGCCTTATGGCTGGTGTGAAGGTGTGGCAACTGCTGTTACTAAGTTAAAGCAAATCATCAACCAACACAAAAATAAAAAAATCTATTTAATCGGTTGATTAGTCCACAACGAACATTTAATTAATGATTTAACCAAACATGGTGTAATTGCGCTCAATGACACCAAAAAATCTCGATTAAGTTTACTTAAGTCTATTAAAGATGACGATGCTGTGGTGGTTTTATCAGCACACGGTACACCAATGGAAGCAATTAAGTATGGAGCGAATCGTTTTGAACACTTCTATGACCTTACATGTAAATATGTTCAAAGCAATATGACCCTAGTAACTAAATTAATTAAGCAAGGTGATTATGTAATTTATTGTGGTAAGAAAAATCACCCCGAGTCTAATGCCATTTTGTCAATTGATAAAAGTATTGTTCTTGTGGAGTCACCAATTGACATTTGAAAATTAAGGTTAGATAACAATAAACGCTACGCTTTAATGAATCAAACCACAATTTCTAAGAGTGTGGCAACTGAGGTTTTATCAGCATTGTCAATAAGAACACACACGATTAATTACATTAATTCAACTTGTCGTGCTGCCAGCCAAAGACACAACAACATCTTAAATCTAAAGAATGTGGATCTCTTGTTAGTGATTGGTGATAAGCACTCTAATAACGCAAATCAACTTGTAGATCTAGCACAAAAGAAAAATATCGATACCAAGATCATTCAATTTAAAACTGATGTCACCAAACAAATGTTAAAAGGGATAAAACATTTGGCAATTGCTAGCGCCACTTCTGTATCGAGCGAAGAAGTAAAAAAAATCATAAATTATGTTAAAACTACAACTATTAAGTAAAAATTTGTATTGACAATGTATATGTTTTTATGTATAATGTAATTTATATATGAGCCAAATAAACATTAATATACGAGCTAATAAGCAAGACAAGGAACGATTTAGCATAATTTGCGAGTCGTTAGGATTAAATGTGTCATCTGCATTCAATGTGTTTATGAAAAAAGTAATAATTGAAAAAAAGATACCTTTTGAACTAACCACACAAAAAACGCTAAGTAACTTAGACGACGAAAGCAAGGAATGAATGTTATTAACGGCTTCATCCATGAAAGATTGGTTAGATGATAAAGACGAGGACAAAGCATGAGCATTTTTACAAAAGGCGATATAGTCATAGTCCGTTTCCCATACACTAATTTTGAAGAATTTAAGATACGACCAGCATTAATATTATCAGTTATGGATAATGATGACTACGTGGTTTGCCGAATTAGTAGTAAGCAAAAGGTAGATACTATTAGTATTCATCAGAAAGATTATGTTATATCTCCGCTTTCTATAAGTAGTTATGTAAATTTTAAGAAACTTGCGGCCATTAACGGTACTCTAATTATGGCCAAAGCATCAAAGGTCGCTCCAAATAAATATAATGAAATCGTGAATGCCATATATAAATACATCAAATAAGAAAAACCGTCGATAGACTAACCGACGGTTTTTATTTGGCGCTCCCGAAGAGATTCGAACTCCTGACCCCAGGTTTAGGAAACTTGTGCTCTATCCAGCTGAGCTACGGAAGCGTATCTAATTATAAAGCATGCTTGTAGTAAGCGTGGCCGCAAGACGCGGACCTATGTGAAGCAAAGCTTTCTTGCTAGCATAGGCTCGTACGGGTAAAGTAGGTTTTAGAATAATCCGAAAAGGATACAAAACTACGAAAAATTCTTTAATATATCATTACCTATATGACTAATAAGAATTCAACCAAGAGAGAGTTCTCATCATAAGAATTTAAAGCTGATATAAACAAATTAAGTAAAGATGAATATAAATTAGTTAGTAATATGATTTCAACAAGCGATTTTTCGAAAATTGACTTTACGAGTGAATTTCTTGACAATGTTAGAAAACATATCTCAAGAGTAAATCCAGAATAAAAATATAACCAAATGATTAACTTGCAATGCCAACATGATCATTTTGAATAGTGTTGTTCAAAACATCATACAATTGTCGAGGAGTCATCACTTTTAGTTTTTCATTTTGACATCCATAGAAATCAGAATCACCAGTCAATAACACATCCATCTCATTTAAAATAGCAGAATTCAAAATACGATCATCTTTCGCATCTCTAGTTTTATATTTCAATTCAATTCCTCTTGAAAAAATTGGCTTGAATCTAAAATCTAAAATATTTTCATAGGCTAATGTCCATTTTTTAGTCGAACCTATAGTTTTAAAAAATTTCTTGCCTAACACTCTACCAAATTCTTCAAGACAATAGTTATCTATAAAAACCTCACAATCACATTGAACAATCTTATTAACAACACTTTCAACATATGGTGCATCTAGAAAAAAGTTTGAAATTAAAATATTTGTATCAAACATTATTTTCATTTTACACCTCGTTTTTTCATTTCTTCAACTTCTTCTTTACGGAAATCTCGAAGAAACTTATTTACATCGTCCTGGTTATAAATGCCCATCTCTCTAGCTTCCTTTGCAAATATTCCTGACATTTCTCTCCATGCAAAAGCCCCTCTTAAAGCTTTTTCTTTTTCGCTAAGACCTGAAGGCTTAAAAGGAAGTGCATTTTCACTAATAACTTGACGTGCAAACACATTAAATGCTGCTGAAACGCTTAAACCTATTTCTCCTAAAACATCTTCAAATTGTTTTTTGATGTTTGAATTCATTTTTATATTAATTGATGCTAAGTTATCCATAATGTAGTAATTATATAGTAAAAATGTAGTAAATTACTTTCTTATTGATTATATTTTGTATTTTGATTATTTATTCTTCCAATACTCTTTTTTTAGCTTTGATAAATTCTTCGTCAGAAAGATGACCAGCTTTTCTAAGTTCTGTAAGTTTATCTAATTTTTCATGAAGTGTTGCTTTAACATTTTCTGGTTCAACATCATTTTTAGAAAATGATTGCATTTCGTTTACTGCTTGTTTATGAGCTGATATATCTCAATCCCTTTTATTTTTCGTCATCTGTGCTATTTTTTGTTTACGTCCTAGATTTATAGACACTACTAATAGAATCAAACTAGCTAATGTCACTAAGCCACCAATTGCAATTAAATAGAATTGAGGATTAGTTGAATTGTCAGCAGCGCTTTTTACTCCAAACGCGAACATAATTACACCACAGAATGCAGTTAATAAAAATATTATATAAAGCACTATTTTTTTCTTTCGATATTTATCAATTTGATTTTGCAAATACTCATCATCTAAATCTGTAAATTTTGAATCCATATTTAGGAGTATACCCCCCCCCAATGGAAAAAGTCAAGCAAAATTAATCTTCTAATCCCATACAAAAAACCACCTTTGGGGTGGTTTAAGTAATTTGGCGCGCTCGAAGAGATTCGAACTCCTGACCACAGGCTTAGAAGGCATGTGCTCTATCCAACTGAGCTACGAGCGCAAATGATTACTAATTATACTTAAAACGAAATATATAATAAGTGAATTATGGACTATGCAAAGAAATCATTAGAACTTCATCGTAAATGAAAAGGTAAAATTGAAATCAAAGCCAAAGTAAAAGTTGATACTATGACTGCTTTGGCTTTGGCTTACACCCCGGGTGTTGCTGAACCATGTCGTGTAATTGCTAAAAATCCCCAAGAAAGTTTTAATTTAACAGCCCGCGGGAATTTAGTAGCAGTGATTACTGATGGTTCAGCTGTACTTGGTTTAGGAAACATTGGTGCAGCGGCTGGAATGCCAGTGATGGAAGGTAAATGTGTTTTGTTCAAAACATTTGCTAATGTGGACGCTGTTCCATTATGTCTAAATACTCAAAATGTTGATGAGATCGTTAACATTATTAAAGCATTAGAACCTTCGTTTGGTGGTATTAATTTAGAAGACATCGGTTCACCACGCTGTTTTGAAGTTGAAAAAAGATTAAAACAAGAGTTATCTATTCCTGTTATGCATGATGATCAACACGGTACCGCTATTGTGGTGACAGCAGCGATGACTAATGCTATTAAAGTTACTAAAAAACAAAAAGGCAAATTAAAAATTGTCATTAACGGAGCCGGGGCAGCTGGTATTGCCATTGCTCGTTTATTGTTATTAATGGGTTTTGGTAACATTGTTATGGTAGACCGAATTGGTATTTTAAATAAGAACAACAAATCTTTGCCACCGCATCATATGAGCATTGCTCAAATCACCAATAAAAATAATGAAGTGGGCAATTTAGCTGATGCTCTCAAAGGTGCTGATGCTTTTGTTGGAGTTTCTGCAGGTAACATTGTTTCTTTAGAAATGGCAAAGTCCATGCATAAAAATGCCATAGTCTTTGCCATGGCTAACCCTGTGCCTGAAATATTGCCAGAAGTAGCAAAGAAGGCAGGCATTAAGGTTATGGGAACTGGTCGCAGCGATTTTCCTAACCAAATCAATAATGCATTAGTGTTTCCTGGTATGTTCCGTGGTACATTAGATGCGAAAGCAAAACAAATTACTAACAAAATGAAAATGGCTGCAGTTGAAGCGATTGCTGGGTTGATTAAACCAAATGAATTAAAAGCAACTTATGTCATTCCATCGGTCTTGGACAAACGTGTCGTTCCAGCAATTGCCAAAGCCGTTGCTAAAGCTAGCAAGTTATAACAATAGACTGGGGAATATTTATCGTTTGTGAATTAAGCAGTTTTTAAATTATTAAGTTTAATTACTGTTTGAAGAAAATTGCTTTGCTCTTTTTGAGTAGTTTCTACCGCACTCAAGCGAGTATCAATGCTATCAACTTTTGTTTCGATATTTGTCATTCTGACTTTTAAATCAGCGACATCAATTTTAATGTCTTTAATGTCAGATTGAAGATTACTATTAAACTCTTTTTGAGTTGTGTTGAACCCTTCTTGTTTTGCCATAAAATCTAAAAGAAGTTCTTTGGTAGTTTTAGACTTTGGTTTTGGATTTGGTGGAATTGGAGGTTTAGAACTTTTTTTAGTTAGAACAGAAACTTTTATTTCATGTCCTTCTCTTTTTGGGTCCTGTTCGTATTGTTCAATTTTAATCATTTTATCTTTCTTATTATAACTCATGGCATATTACCATCCCTTCAAGTAGTA
>JAITNN010000004.1 GCA_031290395.1 Mycoplasmataceae bacterium | reverse complement strand
CTAATTAAAAAGTGTAATGACTTTGGTGCTGGTGGTGTTAGTGTTGCCATCGGAGAACTTTGTCCTGGTATTGACATTAATCTAGATGCAGTACCAAAAAAATATTTAGGACTTGATGGTACAGAACTTGCTTTAAGTGAATCGCAAGAACGTATGGCGGTTGTGGTTGCAAATAAAGATATAAATAAATTTATGCAACTAGCTGAATTAGAAAATTTAGAATCAACCGTTGTTGCTAAAGTATCTAATACAAACTATTTACGCATGTATTGAAACAAACAATTAATTGTTAATTTATCACGTGAGTTCTTAGACACTAATGGGGCAACACAAATTGCTAACATCAAGGTTTCATCACCTACTGCATACCCATTTAATAAGAAAACCTCTGATGTAAATAAACAATGATTGCATATGTTGACAGACTTGAATGTCTGTGCTAAAGTCGGTTTAATCCAAAGGTTTGACTCCACCATCGGTGCTGGCACTGTATTAATGCCACTCGGTGGCAAAAATCAATTGACACCAACCGAAGGAATGGCGGCATTAATTCCATCTTTCCAAACTAAGACTAGCCAAACTGCTTCGTTGATGGCTTACGGCTTTAATCCTTTCGTTGGAATATGAAGTCCTTTCCACATGGCTTACTATAGTGTGATTGAATCAATCACCAAAATCGTTGCCATGGGGGGGATGTGACAAAAGGTATACTTATCTTTCCAAGAATATTTTGAAAGATTAGGTAACAACGATATTTCTTGAGGTAAACCATTTGCAGCATTATTGGGCGCTTTAACCGTCCAAAAAACTTTAGGCCTAGCGGCAATTGGTGGTAAAGATTCTATGTCTGGAACTTACGAAGACATTAATGTACCACCGACATTAATTTCCTTTGCAGTAACGACTCAAGATGCTGATAAAATAATTTCGCCAGAGTTTAAAAAGATTAATTCTAGTGTGGCTTTGGTGTTACCGAAATATTTAAAAGACCAAACTTTAGAGTTTGAATCTTTAAAAAATAATTGAAATATTGTCCATAAAGCAATTGTACAAAAGCAAATCGTAGCGGCTTATTCTTTGAAACAATATGGTGTCGCCGAAGGCCTAAGCAAAATGTCCATTGGTAATGACATCGGTGTGGATTTAAAAAATATCACTAAACAAGAATTGTTTAACATCAACTATGGTGGTTTAATTGTAGAAATACCACAAGGTTTTGATGTTGCTACAATATTAAAAGACGCTAACTATAAAGTTATTGGCAAGACAATTGAACAGCCAATAATCTCTAATAAATCTTTAAAGTTAAATATAAAAATTGACGATATTAAAACCCAATCAATTGTAAAACTTGCTAGCGTCTTTTCATACACTACTAAAGACGAAAAACAAAGTATTAATCTAAAACCCTACATTAATAATGGTGTTATACATTCGCAAAAGAAAGTTGCTAAGCCACTTGTGGTTATTCCTGTTTTTCCAGGGACTAATTGTGAATTTGATTCACAATATGCTTTTGAAAAAGCTGGAGCAAAAGTTGAGCAAGTATTAATTCGTAATTTAAATACTAAATCTTTGTTGCAATCAATTGACCTTTTGGCTGCAACCATTAAACGCGCCAATATCATTATGCTACCAGGCGGTTTTAGTGCTGCTGATGAACCAGATGGTAGCGCCAAATTTATTGTCAATGTGTTTAATAACCTAAAGATTAAGAGTGCCGTTGAAGAATTATTAACCAAACGTGATGGTTTAATCATTGGTATTTGCAACGGCTTTCAAGCCTTAATTAAATTAGGTCTATTACCATACGGTCACATTAAAGATGCCACTAAAGATTCGCCAACACTAACATTTAATAAAATTCACCACCACATGTCATCTATTGTTAGAACAAAGATTGTTTCTAACAAATCACCATGATTAGCAGCATTAAAACCAAACGATGTTCGTCTTGTGGCTATTTCCCATGGTGAAGGACAATTTGTTGCTAATGAACAACAAATAAGAGAACTTGAGAAAAATGGTCAAATTGTTACACAATACGTTGACTTAAAAAATATCCCAACAATGAATATGCCCCATAATCCTAATGGATCGGCCTACGCTATTGAAGGCATTACAAGCATAGATGGTCGGATCCTCGGTAAAATGGGGCATAGTGAAAGAATCGGTAATAATTTATATCGTAATGTAATTGGCGAATATGACCAAAAGATTTTTGAAAGTGGTGTGAAGTATTTTACGCATAAAAGATAATATAATAGAATCATTATGAAAGTAGCAATATTCTTTGGTAGCAAATCAGATATCGAATCGATGAGAGGAGCTGCTAGTATCCTCAAAGAATTTGGTATTGAATATGAATCTTTCATATTGTCAGCACACCGTGTTCCTGAAAAACTATCAATTACCCTAAAAAACATTCACAATAAAGGTTGCGAAGTTATTATTGCTGGAGCAGGGCTTGCTGCCCATTTGCCTGGTGTAATTGCTAGTCAAACTATTTTACCAGTGATTGGTGTTCCCATTAAAGCAGAGTTGGATGGGTTAGATGCATTATTTTCCATTGTTCAAATGCCTAAATCAATTCCAGTCGCAACTGTTGGCATTAACAATAGTTACAATGCTGGAATGCTAGCTATTGAAATCTTAGCTTTAAAGTATCCAAAAATAAATGCTAAATTAATTAAATGACGCCACGCTATGAAAGAAAAATTCTTAAGTGATAATAGCAAAGGTGCAAAATTATAGATAAAGATACTCTTCGGTGCCAAAAGAAGGATTTCATACAAGAGTATCTTCTTGAAACAACAATTGTCCCGCCTCCGTCGCAAGAATAGTTGTGTGATCATAGAAATATTCCATTGCTTCTCAAGACTTATCACCATGAAACAATAAATATTTATTAGACATGTCATCTCCAACTTTTAATTCTTCAAAACCAGACAAGTGGCTACAACTCGTAATGACTAATGGAACTATTGTAACTACTAATCCTAATGACAATAATGTCGTTAATCTAACTTCTTTTCCCATATTTGTGTCTCCCTGACTAAATATAAAAAGATTATATCCCTCCCCTCCCAAAGGGATTTTGCCTAACAAATTTTATAGAGTGGGTCTTTTAAGACTCTATTGCCTATAACTTTAAAAACCAACTTTGCTTAATACTTAAGCCAACTTTAGAGAAAATAAAAGACTATCTAGTTAATAATCTTTCTTTAAAGCCAAAAATATATTAAGTTTTTATTTAGCCAGCCTTTCAACCAGTGGGCAAACCACCATCATTTTTCATTGAATGTAAAATATCTGCTTTATTTGAAATACCACCATAAACCCTTCCAGAAGATGCACAGCCAGAAAAGGCAAACTCGTGTATGGTTAATCCAGTTGTGGTTTGATTGGTTGCAAATGTAAAAGAAGTAACATTCAAGCAATTTTCAAACGCCCCCTCACCAACGGATGTTAAGATACTGTTGAAAGTAACTGAAGTGAGACTAGTACACTCTTCGAAAGTGTAACTACTGATGGTGGTGATAGCACTAGGAATAGTAAGCATGATGATGCTAGAACAACTCGCAAAGGCTCCAGATCCGATGGTTCCCGTAAAATTAGAAAGATTTAAAGAAATAATGCCAGAACATCCCCAGAAAGCATCATCCTCAATGGAGGCGACAGTGGATGGAATGGTAAGAGATGATATGCCTGTGCAAAGGGCAAAAGCATTATTACCAATAGTTCCTGTAAAATTGGAAAGATCTAACGAAGTGAGACTGGTGCAACCATCGAAAGCACCACCGACGATGGCAGAGGTCATATTCATCGCTGATAAAACATCACTATTGACTTCACCAAACGCCAAGGACGCAATGACTTCTTTAGTAGTAGTGTCTATTAAAATTTTGTAATTACCGTCACTCACAAGACTTGTATAGTTAGGATTGCTTGTTGGTAAAGTGATGTTATCAAGAGTGAGACTTGAGCACATAAAAAAAGCTTCACTACCTATAGTTCCTGTAAAATTGGAAAGATCTAACGAAGTCAGACCGGTGCAACCTTCGAAGGCATAATCGGCGATAGCAGAAGTCATACTCATTGCCGCTAAAACATCACTATTGACCTCGCCAAATGCCAAGGACCCAATGACTTCTTTAGTAGTAGTATCTATTAAAATTTTGTAATTACCGTCACTCACAAGACTTGTATAGTT
>JAITNN010000009.1 GCA_031290395.1 Mycoplasmataceae bacterium | reverse complement strand
TAATAAAGGTTTAGCATTACCACTTTTACCACGTTCATCCATTTTACGGTTTAATTGGGCAAGCACAAGCACTGGTAGTTTATAAGCTTTGGCAATTTCTTTTAATTTACCAGAGAATTGAGCGATTTCTTGTTGACGGTTGTATGAACCACCTTGAACTTTAGATCCTTTAATTAAACCTAAATAGTCAATGACTAGTAATTTAATACGGTGGTGCAAGCTAATTTGTTTTACTTTTGCTTGAATATCCATAATACTTAAAGAACCATCATCGTCAATATATATAGGTAAAGCGCTTAATTCATCAATGGCGTTCATTACGGCTTGATAGTCAACTTGGGAAAGACGACTACGGTGATATGGTGATAATTCTACCATGGACATGCATGAAACTAAACGGTTACATAATTGTTCAGAACTCATCTCTAATGAGAACATTAAAACAATTTCACTATTCGGCTGTTTATCAGCACGCTCTTTAATATCTCGAGCAGCATTTAATAAAAAGTTTAATGCTAAAGCTGTTTTACCAACACTAGGACGGGCTGCTAAAACAATCATTTCTCCAGGCTGAAGACCATTAGTTTTAGAATCAATCATTGAAAATCCAGTGGGTGTTCCAGAAATGGACTCCTCGTGGTTCATGATTTTACCTAAATGTTGGACATATTGTTTGGTAATTTCGCTCATTGTTGCAATTTTACTAGTATGTTTTGAGCTAACAATAGAACTAAAACGGGTTTGAAGATTTCATAAAAGTTCATCAAACTGAATTGGATCCATATTTGTTTCAATCATTTCTTCGGCAAAAGAGTTGATTTGTCTTTTAATTGAAGCATTCTTAATCAATTCAATATGATCATCTGCATCAGCGACAGAAACAAACTTGTGTGATAGTGTTTTAATCACTAAAGCATAGTCATCAAATTGTAATTCATTATGTGCTTGAATATAAGAAGTGATGGTATGCTCATCAATGGATTTGCCTTCTTCATGTAAAGCAATAATAACATTAAAAATAGCGGCCATTTGTTTATTAGCAAAATCAGCTGGTTCTAATTTAAGAACAGCATCTTCGGCCACCGAAATATCGCTTAGAATTTCACTAATTAATTCTTGCTCAACATGTTCAACAATTTGATTATTTGTTATATTATTATCCACGGTCAACTCCTTGTATATTTATAGACAATTTTGCTTTAATTGTTTTATAAAGATTAATTGTAATTTGATATCTTCCTAAACTCAAATTTTTATCAGTTTTAGAATCAATCATAAACTTATCAATCTTGATATTATGTTTGCTTTCTAAATCATCAATGATTTGCTTGTGAGAAACACTTCCAAATACATTGTTATCAAATGCATTTAAATGAAAGCCCAAGCTTACTTTTTCAATTTGCTCCTTTAGCACTTCGGCTTGGGCTATTCTTTTAGCTTCTTCCTGGGCTAACACTTCTAGGTCTTGCTTTAGCACATCTTTAGCATTAGATGTATAAATTACAGCTAGTTTATTTTTAATTAAAAAATTCTTCGCATAGCCATCTTTGACATCAACGACTTCGTGTTGCTTTCCAACACCTTTGACATTAGCTAATAAAATAACCTTCATAAAATGGACATTAAGAAATAATTTAATTGATCATCTAATCTTTAACGAATGGTAATAACGCAACAACTCGTGCACGTTTAATAGCGTTAGCTACTAGCCTTTGGTGTCTAGTGCAAGCACCAGTAACACGTCTTGGTAAAATTTTGCCATTGTGCGAAATGTATTTGCTTAATAGTTCTACATCTTTATAGTCAATGTGGTTTACACCTTGTTGACACAAAAAGCAAATCTTTTTTCGCATAAATGGACGAAACTTTTTATTCATTGGTTTTTTAAATTCAGCCATAATTTTTACTCCTTATTGATTTCATCAAATCATTCTGTATTATCATTTGATTCATATTTAATTGGTTCAGGTTTATGTTTCTCTGGACCTTGTGATTGACTCACCACTTGTTCAGGGAAAGCTTCATCAATTGATTTTTTTACTTCTGGTTTCACACTTGAGATGTTCAAACCACTAGCTGCTGAGTCTCTTTTACTACCAATGGAATTAACAGCATCGATTACAACTTCTGTAATGTAAGATGTACGCCCGTCTTTAGTAGTAAAACTACGACGTGTTAATTTACCATCAATAGCAACAAGATCGCCTTTTTTAAGATAAGTATTAATAAAGTTGGCTTGATTTCTTCATGCAATGCAAGGAAAAAAATAAGCTTCAGATTTATTACTGTTATCTTGAGTCGCAATGGTAACTCTTGATTGAGCGATGCCAGTTTTAGTGGTATATGGTTCTGGATCTGCGGCTAATCGGCCTACTAAGAATACTTTATTCATATTCTTAGACAGTTTCCTTTTGAATCTCTGCTAATTCAGATTGCGCTTTTTCTTTCGCTTCTCTTTCCAATTTAAATCGCGCTTGTCTCTCTTTGAATTTCTTCGCTTTGGTTTCGCTAACTTTAACTTTCTTAGGGTTATTAATTGCACGATAACCGTAATCTTTTTCAAGATTAATAATTAAGTGACGTAGTACTGCTTTATTAATTAACGCAAGACGACGAAATTCCGCGATGTTCGCTGGAATTTCACAATCAAAGTTATATTGTAAGTATCACGCTTTGGACTGACCATTGATTTGGTAAGCCATATCCTTTAAACCAAGATCAGTTAGTTTAAAGTCTTTGCTTTTGTCGATAGTTTTAATTAGATCTGTAATGGCAGACTTGACTGCTTTATCATCTAATGAGCCATCAACTAATAGCATAATTTCATATTTTGCCATAGTTTATTTAATGCACTCCTTATGGGTATTGTCTTTTTCAGACAAAGATTGCATTTAAGTATCTTAAATGCTCGGTAATTATATATAAAGATTATTTTTTTACTAATTGTTTTCTTCAATTAATGTATCCGTAGATGACTATCATTAATGTTACTACTCAAGTTAAAACCATTTGGATCGCCGATACATCTTGTTCAATGATTAATGTTACAACCCATAAAATGATTAATGATGCATCGGCAACAATTCAAAGAAGTAATTGTTCAACATACCTAAGTATCATCATAATCATCGCAAAAACACTTACTGTTAATACGGCAGCATCTGCAAAAAACCGTAGTCAATCAATAAAACTAGGATTTGAGATAATATCATTACTTGGATAGAATAATTTTTGCACATCTGGAAGTGAATTCACATATGTTAATGCCACAACAATCCCTACACAGATGATAGAAAGGCACATGAAAATATATCATTTTAATTTTCTAGGCTTAATTTCACTCTTTTTATTTTGAGCATGTCTCCACATAAAAAATCCAGCTATTTGTGTAGGGATATAAAATACTCAATTCAAAATCCAAGTTGCTGTATTTTCATTAAAGAAAGCTACACCACCTAAAAGGACAACGGCTATTAAACCCCAAATATAGTTGGACACACGTTTCTTGCCAATTAAGATGAAACAAATGGCATTAGTGACGCACGCAAGAAACGAAACTACATTTATTAAATATGCCAACCATTGTACCTCTGAAACTAGCTTATAGTCAACAAAACCTCAAATCATAATCGCTAGTCCGATAGCACAGTTTATAGACAATAAAATCACTTCAAATTTAGTTCACCCATTAAAAATCTTATTTTTAATGAAGCTTTGCGTCTCATTTAACATTATTACAAATAATCATATCAAAATAATAGGCATAACCAAGGCTAAAGTTGTGTCAGCATTATTTCTACGAATCACTACTTGATAAAAGCAGAATTTCTTATGGAAATACATCAAAATTACCGAAATTTTGCACTTAAAATTCGAAATATTTGACAGTAGTTTATTTTGGTGCTACAATACCGATGAAGGGGAGGTTTAGAACTCAACACAATTAATTATTAATTGGTAAAACTAAGTTTGACAAGGAGTACAATATGACAAAAAATAAGAAAAAAATAACATTAATAACACTTTCTGCTTTGATTGCTTGTGGCGCGATCACCGCATCTCTTTCACCTACTATTTCCACTGTTAAAACACAATACACTTCACAAGTAAAATCAGCTGACTCTAGTGACCAGCACATACAAAGTTTACTAAAAGATAGCAAAGATGCTTATGCGAGCAAACTTTATGTTTACGCTAAAAATATCTTAAAACTTTCTAATGAGCAGGCTAATGCTTATGTATCTGAAAGATATGTAAATTACTCTACACAAATTAATAAATCTTTAGATGTACAAGATTTAGACAAAGCCATGGCTTTATCTGCCGATCTAAAACCAGTAAATAATACTGATGTCATTATTGGCAGAATAAAAGCATTAAACAAATCTGCTGGTCTTTCTATAACTGACACATGAGATCTTTCCAATACTGTGGCTGATAAAGTAGCAAAGACTTTAAGCATCGACATGACCAATGCTGGTTATGCTACAAAAGATATAGATGCACAAGTGGACAAAACTCAGCAAGCGATTCAAAAACTTGCTAGCGTTCAATCTAGTTACGTTTTGTCATCATTACAATCAGCTTTCACACTTTCTAACTTGATTAAGGCTGAAGACTATAAATCTCAAAAATTAGCAGCTGCGCTTGCTGATTTTTCATCTGAATTAGATGTTAATAATTTGCATTTAGTTGATGATGCATCTCAATTTCTAACGACTATTTTTGAATATTCTTCCCAAAAACAAGGTTACAAACAAGGTGATCAAATTAAGCCTGCTGATTTGCAATATCTATTTACTTATGATTATGATACAACATACGGCATGTCTACACCTCGATTAGATTCTTCGAATTATGAGACAACAAATCCGATTGATTCGTCAATTACACCTGCCGAAATTGTTTCACCATACATACAAACCCTGCCATTAGGAGCACATGACTTCATTGATGGAGCAAGTTATAAAGAGGGTGAAATAATTCCTGGATACACATTACATGCAAAAATTATTAAAGCTGATGCAATTACGGATTCTAATTATTACAATACCACACTAACATTTGGCTTAAGTGATACTATACAAGATCCTAACGCTGAGCACATTATGTGAGAAGATAGTGGTACAACTCACGACTATAAAGTGAAAGTGTCAAGCCTCGCTGCAAAAATGAATATTGCAAAAAACATTTATTACAATGGTTGGACTTATGATGTATCAGGATATACAAAAAATGATATTGGTGCATATTTTGATTCCACTAAAGACAAAAATACGTATCTAAATGATTTGCTATCTCCATATGAAAATGAAGATGGTACATACAATTTTGATCATGCTTTTATTGATCCGAACGCAGTTGCTGGTGTCCCTATGCCTCAAAATGATGCATTAGTTGATAAAATGCACACAAATCAAACATTGAAATTTCATCCAATTGGTGCAGATACCACTCACGATGTACTATATGCCTCATGAGTAATTGTTGATAGCACTCGCTTAGGCGATGATGAAATAGTTTATACATTCCCTATTGTAGGTGATGCTGCTTACAGCACGGCTATTCCGATTCAATTTTGTATCCCTGTAGATTTAAAGGCTAAATTAATTATTGGTTATTCGTTGGCTCTAGCAATGACAGATATTTCTGCTACTAAAGCGACCCTTAGCAACTTTAATGAAGACTGATTAAATAGAGCATATCAATATGAAATTTATAAAGAGGCTTTTGCATGCACTGAGTTAGCTGTTTCTGCTACACTAGCAGCATTGACAATTGCTTACACAGTTTCTGCATGATTCACATTAAATCCTCGTCAAGCTATTGGTGCTGTAATATTTGCAGGACTATCAGTTATATCAGCGGTTGTGTCAACATTAAATTTAATACTTCAATCAATTGAAGTCAATAATATTAATAAGTTAAGAGCCATATACAACACGGTCATAAAAGATAATGCTGCCAAAATTAAAAACATTGAAGATTGAATTGATGCTAACGAGTTAAACATTCAAACAATGCTTGATAGCACAAAAGGTTATTCAGCTAAAACTCAAGCTACAGAGAATTTAATTAACAATCTTAAGCCACAAGACTATAGTTGTTTAATGGATTTGATAGATGTTATTATCAATATTAATCATACGCTAGCTAATAATAAACACGACGAAGAATTGAATAGTCTAAAAGATTCCTGAAAAGGATTAGTAAAACAATTAAACTTGGTAGATTCTACTGTTGGTTATGGCGGATTTACTGTTGGTGAAAACTATACGGTGAGTGCAGCTTCCACATTATCAGGACTAGCTGAGTTTGCTGAATATGGTATGGCCGCTTCTATTGGTAGTGCTGTTAATTCCATTAATATTTTTAAAGCATTTAAGGCTTGAACTCAACAGATGCTTACAGACATCAGAAACACATATAACGAATATGCGGCTACAAGATTAGGAAACTATCAAGCAGCTATTGAAGAGGCAATGGTTATACGAAGAAATAGCTTGGATGAATTAAATGGCCCAATGGGTGGTCAATGAAGTGCTGAAAATATACAAGACGTTTATAAGGACATGATAGATCTTAACAAAACAGCGACTAAATATAGAAGAACAGTTCAAGAATTGCACAGGCAACAAGAGGAATTAGCCCAGAATAACCAAGCTGTCCCTAATGGTATGCAGGAAGCTATGAGAGTCCAAACAGAAGCTGCAATGGACGCTGAGGAAGCCGCTAATAATGCATGAGCAAGACTTAGAAGTATGCAAGACGTTATGCATGCAGATATAACAGATAGAAGAACAGCAATTGATGCATTGGCTGATCGCTCACGATTGGAAGCACAACAAGCAAATGATGCTCAAAAAGAAGTTGATGATGCAAATAAAGCTGTAGAAGTTGAAAAACAAACAAAACTTGCGGCAACATCATCAGGGTATGCTGAATTAATTCTTATATTCGGGGCTGTGGATGTCATTATAAGCATCATTGACCTAGCCATTTCTGATTGAAGCGATACCTTTAATGTGAAAGGGTAAGAATTTCAATATGAATAAATTACTTTTCACACCATTTATTGGCCTAGCATTATCAGCATGTTGTTTTGCTACATCTTTTGTATCTACGAACAATGAACAAAGTGCTGTTACAAAAAATATTGACTCTAAATGAAATGTTGCCAATGTAGTTGATGTTAATAAAACATTCGGTTCGTCTGATACATTACGATTTTGGAACGCCTATGCAGAATGCTACTATTCTGAAACCGCTTCATTATCTATCACAATAGACAAAATGAATATTGTTTCGAAAATTAACGATGTCCAACAATACGAAATTCTTTTGGGAAATGATTGAATACCATATGGAACTATTTTCCAATATGGGTTAATCGATGATATCTTTTTCAATTTTGAATATAGTATAAATTTATCAATTACATCAGCAAACATAAATATTTTAGAAGACCATCAGTCTAGTTCTACACAAATGTCAAACAAATATTGCTCAAATGCACAATGCGATGACTCATTTCGTCCGAATGGTCTAGATGGAACATTTTACTTTTATCTATTTCGACAATTTCAATTATTTCAAGAAAATGTATCAAACTACACTTTTGAAGATATCTTCGACATAAGATTATCAGAAGACAATACTTTTGAAATGCGCCCTAACTATTCAAGGATAGTTGTGCCATCCATGTATTCAGAATCTTTTGGATTTCAGTTCAACATCTCCGCCAAGTTAGGAGATGTAAAATTTTCTGACACAGGATATGACACTTGCGAAAGCGATTATTTTCATGGTTCTGATCAATGAGCCGCTAAATAAATAATATTTGTACTTTACAATCGCTAAATTTAACATTGATTTAAATAATCAAGTCTAAATTAATATAATGCTTGTATTATGTCAATTAGAAAAATATTTAAGAAACGAATTAGTGAATTTTCGGATCTTTCCACTAATACCATTCGTGTTTTAGCGGTTGAAGCAATTGGTGCAGCCAAGTCTGGACACCCCGGCATTGCTTTGGGAGCTGCACCTATCATGTATGCTTTATTCCGTAATCATTTAAATGTCAACCCTAATGAGCCTTATTATTTCAACCGTGATCGCTTCATATTATCTGCGGGACATGGTAGTGCAATGTTATATGCTACTATGTTAATTTCTGGATATGAATCTATCACAATGGATGATTTAAAAAAATTTCGTCAATTAAATTCAAAATGCCCTGGCCATCCCGAAGGTCATGTTCTTCCAGGTGTTGAAGTTGGCACAGGCCCATTAGGTCAAGGTATTGCGATGGGTGTTGGCATGGCCATTGCTGAATCAAAATTAGCCAATAAGTTTAATAAATATGGCAAATTTGTTAGTCACAATACTTATGTTTTATTCGGTGATGGATGTTTAGAAGAAGGCGTTGCTCAAGAAGCAATCGCTATTGCTGGTAGACTAAAACTTAATAAATTAATTATGCTTTATGATTCTAACCGTATCCAGTTGGATGGCAAAGTAACTGATTCCACCAATTACGATGTTAAGAAAATGTTTAAATCATGTGGGTGGAACTATATTAAAGTTTCCAATGCTAATAACACCGCAAGTGTTTCTAGCGCTATCTCACGTGCCAAGGTTAGCTCGCAACCCACTGTCATTGAATGTAGCACAATCATAGGTTATGGTAGTAGATTGCAAAATACCAACGCAGTCCATGGCTCACCACTCAATCCTGAACAAATTCAAGAATTACGAGATAATTTGAATTATAAAATACCGCCATTTACAATCCATCCAAGCGTTGAAGAAGATATGGCAATAGTGAAAAAACGTGGTGCAAATTCTCAACGTTTATTTAATTTAGCTTTACAACGATTGGAAAGTAAAGATATCAATTTGTACAATCAATACATTGCCTTAAGCCAAAACAAATTCCAGTTTGCTTGAGATTGATATAACAACTACCAAGTTAAACTAGAAGTTGCCACAAGAAGTTTATTTAGCGATGTTTTGCAACAAGCATTAGAACACAATGACACATTCTTGGCAGGCGCAGCTGATTTAACTGCGTCAACTTTAATCACTCATAAGAAATCTATTGCAATTACTGACAAATCTAAAGATGGCCAAAATATTTATTATGGTGTTCGTGAATTTGCTATGGCTTGCATTAATAATGGTATTACCGCTCATGGTGGTTGTAAAGCCATTACTTCTACATTCTTAGCATTTAGTGATTATTGTAAGAATGCTATACGTTTGGCTGCTATTAGTCACATTCCATCTATTAATGTATTTAGTCACGACACTATCACCGTTGGTGAAGATGGACCAACTCATCAACCGATTGAACAAATACCAACTTTACGTTTAATCCCCAATCATTTTGTATTTAGACCAGCAAACCTTGCTGAATGCGAAGTAGCGATGAGCCATGCGATGAACTCTAACGATTCACCAACTACTGTGATTACATCTCGTGGCACTTTTAAACAATATCCGGCTGATGTAGATGATGCTAAAAATGGTGCTTATGTTATCTACCCATGTGCAAAACACCAAATCAACATTATCGCTACTGGTAGCGAAGTTGCAGTGGCTATAGAAGTTGCCGAACTACTAAAACAATCCAAAATTAATGCTCGTGTTATATCAATGTCATCCATAGAATTATTTGAATCACAAGGTGCTAATTACAAGTCTTCCATATTAGATGATAAACCAACAGTGAGCATTGAATATGCTTCAACAGCTCCTTGATATAAATATGCCGACCTACCAATTGGTATAGATCAATTCGGTAAATCCGGTAAACCAGCTGATGTTGTAGATTACTTTGATTTGACACCAATTAAAATAACCGACAAAATAACTACATGATACCAAGCTTTGAAATAAGGTAAACAAGTCATAATCTAGTTTATTAAAACATTTCTCATTAATGATAATTTTTCTCATTAATGATAAATTATGTATAATGGTTGTATGAGTTTAGATCAAAAGATACAAAATAAATTAATTGAACTTAAGAAAAATTTGATGAGTGTTATTTTTGAAGGTGCAGAGCTTGAGGGTTTAGGCTTAACATATGCTAAAACAGAAGAAATAATAAATAATCCCAAATTATCAAACGATAAGTACTCTTTCAACCAAGTACAAGCAGTTGTCTCTATGAAACATGCATACGAATATGTTGTTGATTTTATTCAAAACAATAAAAAAGTTAATGTAAGCACCACCAAGGAACTTAACAAAATAATTGATAGTTACGAAGAACCGAATCTAGCCGGCAAATGAAGAGAGCGACAAAATTCAATAGGCGGAACTTATTACATTCCAGAAGTATTTCCAATCGCTTATTATGAAAAAATGATAGAAAAATCTATCAATGAACCAATCTGGTTTGCAAAAATCATCAATCTCTATGTAGATATGACTAGATCCCAATGTTTTGCAGATGGTAACAAAAGAACAGCATTAGTATTTTGTAATTTAATCTTGGTGCAAAATGGTTTGGATTTCATCAAAATACTCAATCATCATTTATTTAAACGAAAGCTTGTTAATTGTTATGAAAATATCGATGGATCAATCGAAGATTTTACTAGCTATGTTATAAAAACATCTAAATTTATGAAAATTAGTGAAGTGCATGCTTCTACGGTCAATAATGAAAAAAGTTTTATTTCGATAGGTGCACTTATTAAAAAAAGTCAGTATGACGAGCTAGCCGAATTAGCTAAAAGTCAAAAATCTACTGTTGGGAAAATGTTAAAACAGTACATCGTTGGACTATCTTTAGGTTCAACACACAATTTTCATTTGTATCCAAAAGAACAAGCAAATAAAACACCCCCTAATTCAGCAACAAAGTGGGTAGGATGCCAAATTAAGAAAGATTTACATAGTAAATTGCAATCATTTGCCAAGCAACATAATTTGACTTTATATCAAATTATTAAAGGTTGGTCCCAAAGTCAGACTCAATAATCTTGAGACAACTTAGCAGTCTTACATTTGATTTGACAACAATCAAAATAACCGTTAGAATAATTATAAGATATCAATCATTGAAAGAAGATAAATAATATGCTTACATTACTAATGTCATCAGTAGCAGATACATCAACCGATTTACCAACGTGGGTTCTTCCTGTTGTGATCATTGTGCCAATTGTCACTCTAATCATTGGCGGACTTTTAGGTTTCTACATAGCCACTAAAGTTTTCAAAAAACAAATGCGTGAAAATCCACCAATCACAGCCGATCAAATTCGAGCAATGTATGCTCAAATGGGACGTAAGCCATCTGAACAACAAATTCAACAAATTATGAATATGATGAAAAATCAAGGTAAAAAATAGTTAGGTAGTACCTAACACAATTCTTGTGAAACAGCATCATAAGAAAATTACTAAAAAGAAAAAATGAACAATCATTGTCTCCACAATTGGTGGTTCAATGATTGTTATTAACTCTATCCTTTGAATTCCGTATGGGGTTAATTATTTAAATTTACCAGGTGACCGTTTTGTCGATGCACAAGATGGGTGAGCTACTTCTACTAATGATGGTGCCTCTTGGATGTCTCATATTAATAAAGACATCTCATTATCTAAAATTAATATTCCAGGATCCCATGATGCGATGACTAAAAATGTTGATTTATTACCTTTTGTTGCTTCAACACAAGCATATTCAATTGAAGAACAATTAAATGCTGGAATAAGATATTTTGATATTCGCGTTGTCACTGACCCAAATAATACAAACCGATGATATATTAACCACGGTCCTGCAAAATGCTATGATGAAAATTCCAAATTATTGTATTATGACCGAGTTGAAGCAACTATCCATAGCTTCTTACAAGAACACCCTACTGAAACTGTGCTTGTCCAAGTGTTTGATCGGGAGGACGTATTTACATTTGATAATCTAAATTTTTTAAACCAAACCATTTATAAACACACGGATTGATATTATCAAACACCTGGTATTCCCAAACTAAATGAATGTGCTGGAAAAATGATTTTAGCACACCGTTTTAGTTTGGACCGATCTGATGGAGTTGTTATTCCACCATGTGGTATCGATGTTTCAAGTTGACCCAATATCATTGATAATAACTCTAATTTAATCGGCATTGTACAAGATGATTGAAATTGTGGAAATCCTAAATATAAATGAAATCATAATGTATATCCACTAATTAATACCCCCCCCCAGCCAAATAATGACAAGGATTTCATTTTCATCAACTGTTTAAATGCCACTGGCTCACCCTTTAATTATGGACCGTTGCCTGATCCGAAATTGATGGCCAAGCAAATTAATGATGCATTCTTGAAGACAACATTAACTTATAAAAATTGATATGGGTGATATCTATTCGACTCTCATAAAAATGATTTATCTAGCGACATTAATATCGCTCATAAGTTATATGTAACTAATGAATTCTTTAGTTAACATTTATTAATTTATTAATTTTGAGCACACGTTCCTCTAGAACAACTCTAGTGCTTTGTATATTTCAACATGACTGTGAATATTCATTAGAAGATTACACTATCAATTGTTTTTTTAGAAATTAAAAAACATTGAGTGATCAAAATGATGTCTTACACCTTAAGTTTTGAAACTCTAGTCGCAATAGGCTTGAGATCAATTTGCTTTCTTACCGCCCCAGAAGCTCCTGAAGTAATGTCAAAGACATTACCACTTTGTATATAATTGAAACTATTATCTCGCATGCGTTTTTGCTGTAGTCTTCTTTTTTCTAATTCCACACGTAGGCCTTGTATTCTACCAATAGCATCTTGCCTTCGCGTTGCAGCGTTTTTCCCAGTAAATCATTCAATGATTTTCCAATCATAATATTTTTCCGTAGAGGCTTCTTTTTGAAGTTGTTCCAATTTAAACATTTCGTTTTTGAATTCTTGTTTACTTTTTTGATGTTCATCAACAGAAGCATTCGAACGTATTAGGATATATGGATTTGTTTCACTCTTCTGTAATGTAAATTTTATAGCATCACGTTGCAAACTTACATCGGTGGCGATTACATTCACTATACTATGTAAAGGCGTTTCTCCCGCAGTACCATCTCAAGATATTCCTGCTACTTTTATATGGTTATCTTGCAACGATAATCTAAACGGAGTGGCACTTGATAATTTTAAGTGGTAACCTTTAAAAAAACCTTCTGCATAATAAGTCTTCGTATCATCCTGCGAAGTAGTATATTCTATTACACCATCTTCACGTACATTAACACTATCTTCATCTATGCCTTTATGTTTAGCGATAATTGATGGCTTTAACAACTGAGTCACCAACTTAGGGTTAGCCGATATCGCATGTTCAACTGAAGATTTCTCTATCGTCTCACAAACTCGAACTCTGTTTGCATAAAATTCTTGAACAGCATCTATATATGTTTTCACTCTTCCATCCGTTGTTACATCTTTAAGCGCCATTAATGTTTCCAAAACAGCATCAATGTTGTTACCTTGATTAAGAACATGATTACGAGCCCCGGTCATGAACGCGAATGCAGGGCCGCTCCTAGCATTTAGGGAATCTAAAAGCTCTTGTCGTGGTTTCATTTTAACATCATTAATTGTTGCTCTGCCCGACAATAAATCATCAGCACTTACATTGCTACTTAATTCGTTCGTTGAACAAAAGCTCCGTTGACATTGTGATGCATAACTTTCTGTAAGGGTGTACACAGATTGTTGAATTAATTTAATTTGTGCCTCTGGTGGTATGATTTTTCACAATTCTTGAAATCCTTTTTTGGAAAGATACTCTTTCTCCCCAAACATAACTGTCATCCCATCCTTAAAAAAAACATCTGATCTTTGTTCACTAGCTAAACTTTTTATGTGTGGTAAAGCCACATCGATGTGTTCCCTATATGTACCTTGTTGCCCAGGCTCAGCAACTTCCATAAGCGAAAATCGAGATGCCCCAACATTGCCTCAAAGGGCATCACCGAAAACACATTCGCCTAAATCACCAGACATTCTTTGACTAGAAAGAGCAGGAACACTTGCCCCTGGAAATGCTTCAAAGTATGGACCTTTTTTATAAATTGGATCATATCCTGATGAAAAACGATGAGCAATGGCTTTTTCAGCAAAGTCGAGTGGTTCTTGTTGTTGTGGTTCTTGTCGTGATGGCATATGTATCTCCTATATTTATCTTAATATACGTAAAATTTACACACATTTTGCAAATATATGTAGTAGATTGTATTACACAATGTATACAAAATTGAATTAATGCCAACAAGTGTAAGGTGCGTCTTGTATAATGTTAATGAATTCCACTAAATATTGTTTAATTTACTTTGGCACAATTTACAAAAAATTATATAAAATTTACAACGTGTTCAAAAATGTATGGAAAGTGTAGCGCAAGAAAACAATATGTGTTTTAAGAGAAAAAATAAGATTAAGAATGCAAAACCCAAGATGGGGTTAACCAAAGAAGAAATTCTTCGTGAAATTGAACATTATAAAAAATGGTTGCAAAAGACAACGATCCTAAAAGAAAGAAAACAAATACAGTTCATGATAAAGCAATATCAGAGTTGGTTTAACGATTTTGACATATTGGATGTAAACCATGATGGTATATTACAAAAAAATGAAGTAAATTAATGCGGCCATCCCCATATGGTGAATGGCAACGAACAATTAATATGAATAATTACTTAACAATTTGTAATATTTGACCAATTGTCGACTTGACGACATTAAAATTGGTCTTATTTTTAGCACTCACTAAAATAATTCTATCAGGTTGAACACGTAAGAATCGTGCGATGGTTGGTAATTGATTGTGGTATTTAGAAATATTAGCCTTGTCAATTTTGTTTAACAATACATAATGATTTTTGAAACGCTTTTGGAAATACTTAGACATTTGACTATCTAATTCAGTTACGACATTAGCATCACACACTTGGAAAATGGCGTACAAGTTAACTCTTTGAGTTAAGTATTCATCAATGATTTTAGTAATATCATTTCTTAGTTGGTTGCCACCAAGCATATATCCATAACCTGGTAAGTCTACTAGACGATAACTACCAAAGTCATAAAAGTTTACTAGTTGGGTTCGACCAGGTGTTTTAGATGATTTGGCAATTTGCTGATTGGCTAAACCGTTAATGATTGAAGATTTACCGACATTGCTTCTACCAGTAAAGCAAATCTCGGTAGTTTGATCTTTAATTCAACTATCGAGTGAACTCGCTGATTTAATGAATTTTGCCATGAGGCATAATTATAGGTCTAATTATTTTCGTATTCTTAAAGATCTTGTTTTACCAGGATATGTGTAAAAACGATTAGTTTTAGAAACACCATGTTGATTAAGTGCACGCTCTAAAGCACGATCTGTAGTTAATATATCAAAAGTTGCCCCGGGTTGCACTTGAGGGTCAGAAGAATATAAACCACAATCAAATTTTCTTTGCATTGCCACAGTTAAAGCTCGTTCTTTTCTAGCATAACGATCTTGTCTCCAACCAGACTTTTCAAATCAAAATGAATCCTCTTTTGCGTTTTTTTCTTTAAACGATATTTTTGCAATCTTGTTTGATCTTTCTCCAAAGATGAATATTGACCATCAATCTCTTTAAAAGTTTTATCAAGCGTGGAATTTATGGATCTCTTGTCTAATCAGCCAGCTTCTGATGTTAAATTACCGTGGTTGCGAGCAAAAGTTGCAAAATTAAAAATTCTTTGTCTACTGAAAGGATGTTTCAAAACCTGTAATTCTACCGCTAAAAATTCTTGTTTTACACCTTCAATTTGTTCGGCAGTAGATTCCTTTGTTATGCGTGCGTATAGTTCATGTTTTTGTAATTCTAGCCTAACGAATTTATTACGAAACCAGATAGAATAATCCGGAAACGAATCGTCACATCATTTTTCTAATTGTTCCTTGTTCTTCTTTTGCAAAATGCAATCCTGACGATATAAATGTCTTTGTTCCTCTGTTGCATTAGCATAGCATAACGTTAGATCATCAATAGCCTTCATACACATTAATGCACGCCGACCCTCTGCAGCAATAGGACCGCTTTGGTCAAGAGCATCAACGAGCAATTTTGTTTTTTCATAAGAAAGTAGGGCAAACTCGTGGACTCCAGCAATAGTATTAAGCATTACTTGAATGTAAGGAGTCATACCTTGTTCTTCACTCATTCTCCCTGCAGCGATGTTATCTATGCAATTTTGAATGGCAAAAGTAAACCTATCGCAGCAAGCAATGGCAACTCCTCGCAAAATATTTTGCTGAACACCACCACGTATTTCTACATTTAAAGTTGTCCCACTTTCAACGTCCAATTGTAATGATGTTGTAATACCATCTTTAAAATATTGATCAAAAATTGACGCTAATTCGTGTCCATCATTTCTAAAACCACCAGATCGTTGGCCATTTTCTCGTTCCATTAACCTTTCCAAAAATCATCTAGGAGACCCTACAACATCTATAAAGCAATTTGAATTTAAATCACCATCAACAAGACTTCTTGATGGGTTCAAAACAGGTTGTTCACGAAAAAAAGTCGAATCTCTATGTCTCGTCTAGTAGATGCAATCTTAAGAAGTAATGCAAACATAATTTTACCTCGCTCTAATCCTTCCGCTTCTAACTTTAGGCAAAAAATCATCGCTTATTCGTTGCTGTCGGATTTTTCCATCATAATGAACATCACTTGCGTATCTTATTTGGTCAGCTTTATTGCGTATCTCATCTTCATTATATTTTGATGCTGTTTTTGATAATGAATGATAAGCCTTTCAAGCAACTTCATTTCCATTAGCATCTAAAACACGTTTTTGATATCTTCCAAAAAAACCTTTTTCAGTGAGAATTTTACGTTCACCTTTTTCATTTACATAGTATAAACTACCATCATCACCTTTGAATGTACTACCAAGGTACTTTGCTTCTATGCTAGCCACTCGTTCATTAAATGACATGTTGATATTACGCTGTCCATCGTTAATTGCGCCTATCTGCATAACATCATTTGAAACACATTGGACCACCGGTTGTTGTCTTCTGTCTGAACGCTCGGGATGAAAAGAAACACCTAATTCACGAGTCAATTGCTCATATCTCTGAGAACGCTCTCTATGAAATCGCTGACGCAATTCCATTGGTGTCACATGTGATGATGGTAATATCCCTGCCCCTGCCTCATCAGCAGCGTCGTGGTTAAACAACTTACCATGATTAGGATCTACAATTGATCGCATGCCATCTACAAAGCCTTGCTTTAGGCAATTTAAAATAAACTCCTGTATGTACACACCGCAATCTCGTGTAGCTAAATATTGATGTCCGGTGCCCAAACAAGGTCTTATGCGACGTTGAACCAAGTCCAGAGTCGCACTATTTAATGGGTCACAAATTACTGTATTTTGTATTCTCCAGTTCTTGTCAATTTTCTCAATTCTCATAGCAACTAAATATCAATGACCATTTGCTAAATATGGTGTATAAACATGAAATGGTCTCTCATCAGCAAACGAACACCCTTCAGCTTGGCTCAAAGCCTTTTCTTCTATATTCCGTAAATCAGAATCCCATCAACCTGGGCTATTCACATCGGCATAGCGACAAAACGGTTTTTGAACGCATGAAATTTCATCAAAGTTAGAATTAAAAATAACTCGCTCGTCTTCTTGCAAAGAATAATCTTCAACTGAACTGGCATTATGTTTAAAAATGGCAAAACATCCTTCCTCATTATACATTTGTCCAAATAAAATTGAAAAATATCTAACAAATTCTTTATCGCTCATTGATTCATCTTGTGGAAGTGGTGCAAAATGACGGTGTAAAAGACTAAGCGATTGTTCTAATGGTATATGTTGTTCTAAAACTAGTTGTGGCATTTTGTTCCTCTTATATTTTCTATATCTTGTATTACGACTATTTATTTAACAAAGACATTAAACACGGACAACCATCTTCGTTCTCTTCTTCTGATCATCTACAGGCACGGATGTTGGATGTCTTAGCATCATTCCTTTTTTAATATCATTGGCTGCACCATTTGCATTAGCAACGACACCAACCATTCTTTTTATATTTTCTGCCGATGGTATTAATTTCATATCAATAACTTCACCAACTTGGACATTGCCACCTTTACCCGCAACTATACCAACTTTTCTTTGTAATTTTCTTTTTCTTATTGTTTCTTTTTCTATCGCTGAATCAAGCTGCAATAATTTAGAATTTATTTCTTCTTCTGTACAAAATAATTTAATAAAAAAAGATTTAAAACGTTCACGACCAGTTAATCCAATGCCACCAAAAAGTAAACGTTTTTTCTGTAGGGCGCGTAGTTCCTTATCGCTTGAAATAATTTTGCGTGCCCTTCTGTTGAGTTGTTTCGCTTGTGTGGAATCAGATAGATCAAAATATTTTGGTGATAATTGAGATACATGTTCTGAAAGTTGTCGGATTAGACACTCATCAGTCACAATTCCTTCGCCGGTTTTAGGTGCTACTTTGTACCCTTTTATGTACTCAAGTTCTATTAATCTATGTGCAATACCCAATCTTTCCTTTACGAGATTCTCATCTACGGCACTTACGGCACCCTCGTCTACGGCACTCTCATCAAGTTTTTCTTGCGATTTAATTTTTCTATCTAAGTCGCTGAATCTTTTTAATAATTCAAAACAAGAATTTAGTCTAAATTTGTCTTCTGCAGAATGACCAACTTTTGCTGCAGAATGATCGACATCAGCAGAAGTAACCACCTTTTGCAATTGGCTTGCCAAAGCGGGGTTATGTTCATACAACTCAGCTGGTGTTTTTACACCACCATGCTGCTTAGCTATCCCTCTGATAGTTGGATGTGCACCGGCAATAGGAGCATCAGAAAATTCTGGGTCTGCCAACATTTGCGCGCCACGTTCGAAACCATGTTCTATTAGGTGATATGCTATTTCGTGAATATGCACACCGCATGAATGTGCATCTTTTTGTCTTTTACCACATTCATCGTTCAGTGGATTAAACACTCTGTATTGCAAACTAGATACATCAGCATCTTTAGTAACCATATAAGCACGAAGAATGAAATGTCCATCTCCCAAGCCACCAACACGTTCGGGAATTAAAACAACACGTTCTTGCTCGCCATCTGCAAATGGTGGGTTATTTTTTACTAACTCCAAAAATTTTGAAATTATTTCTTGTTGTTGAGGTAGATCTCCCATCACAATTGGATCAATGACAAACTCTGCTAACGCAGTTTTTCGTCCACCATCTACCTTTTGAAACATGCGGTAAGAAAGCGACTGAAGTATTTCCGGGTTAAGAGGCAAAGGCGTATAAGCTTCTGTACGAAACACACTAAAACCTTTATGTTCCAAAGAATATGCTAAAACTTTTTGTAACTTGCCAAATTTATCTTCATCCGCAAGTCTCACATCTTGTGAATTTCTTTGTTCTTCCCCAACAACCCAAATATCTAATTCTCGACCAAAACCTGGCTTTTGCTCTGTAAGATTAATACCATATGCGTCAACATGATTGTATGGCGAATACAAAAGCTGTCTGCTCAATCTCAATGCGGCGGCAAATAATCCAAACTCGTCTATTTTATAATCTCTTTCTATTGCTGGCATATATGCCTCCTCTTATAATTTTGTAGTAATCTTTTTTGATTTTTTTTGGCCAAAGCAACTATTGAAGCGATGGCAACCAAATTCTACCTGTACCCTATACATATAACATTTTTTTCATTGTAAAATGATTGAAAACGTTTTGATTTGTAATACATTATGTAATATTGTGATTTACATTTAATTTCTCTTGATGCAAACATTTTATTAGACTTAAACATTATGTTGTTATATTTGATATCTTGTTTATGTTTTTGATGCCTATCTTAGAACTCTGGCAGCAATTCCTCTAGCCGCAGGCCCGATAGTCCCGACGGCAATACTAACTATGGTAGATGCAATACTGCTGCCGGTAGCATTTCTAACATGTTCTGCTGCAAGGGAAGCAGCGAATTGATCATGAACACCATTCCCACTTGGGGCCAAAGCCATTCATAAACCCAATCCTTCTGGGGTATTTGGAGATGAAAGTGCGCCTGAAGCTACGCCAATTTGAGCCAAAGCAGCTATTGAAGTGATAACACTAGCTCTAAGTGTAGCGCTAGAAATAGTTTTGCCTGCTGCTGTTATAGCACCAAGTCCTGCAGCTACAAAGAGCCTTGTTCGAGCATTTTGTGCATTTTTAATTTGAGTCAATTCAGCTTCTGCTAATTCTCTATTGCCTTCTTGCAAACGTTTAATAGACACGGCAGTTGCTTCTTCGATTCTAACGATTTGCTCATGCTGTAGTCTAATAATGTCATTAAGTCCAACGAACATATCATGAGTGACTCGCATTTGTTCACAAATATTCCTTACTGCAGTCGATATAGATTCCAATTCAACACTTTCCATTTCTGGAGTTATATCGTTTGCCATTTGTTGAGCGATTTGTTGAGTTTCAACTTGCACTTGAACAAAATCATTTGCTGGTGCAACAGTTCTTTCGTCCGTTACCACGCTTGCTTGTTGCGCGTTTGAACCTTGGTCCGCCGGATCTCCTGTCCAATCTAAAACCTCCCCCATTTGTACATCTTGTTGAGCTTGTCCTTCATTATCTTGTTGAACAGCGCCGTCCACTACTGGTACTTCCCGTGGTGGAACATCTCCAAGCGGTGCAGCCGCTTCTGGCACTTGTTGTGGTGGAACATCTCCAAGCGGTGCAGCCGCTTCTGGCACTTGTTGTGGTGGAACATCTTCAAGTGGTGCAGCCACTTCTGGCACTTGTTGTGGTGGAACATCTTCAAGTGGTGCAGCCGCTTCTGGCACTTCTCGTGCTATCTTAGCAAATTGTTGCTGTGAATCTGTAACAAATTGCTGAATTTGTTGAATATCTGTTCGTACTTGTTCCAGAAGTCTATCACGTTGTTGATGTTCAACATTTCGAATATCATCAATAATTGTTGCAGTGTCTGCAAATTTAGGTGCCTCGAAGCTACCAAGTGCCGAAGCTAACGAATACTCGCTTTGTATATTAACTGTTTGTCTTGCTGTTTCAGCACGCAAAAATGCTTTACCATTTACATTAATTTCAGATTGTGATCTACCAAGTAATTCGTCCATTTTACGTATAGTAAATATCATGGTTTGCATTTCAATGTCTTGAGCATGAGCGTTCATTCTCCAATCATTTCTTCAAAATGCTGAACGTCTTTTTGCATCAAGTTCTTTCCATTGTTGTACCCTTTGTCGCATATCTCCACGCAACTTTATGGCTTTTAAACAATCAGCATCAGAAATCAATCCAGTAATTATTCCGTCTTGTGTATGATGCATGTCTTCTAAAGTCTGAGCAGCCACTTCTATTTGTTTTAACATTTCATCAACCATAATAAGTCGTGTATCTTGAATTGAAAGCTGTCCTAGTTCCTCATGACCTTTTATTCTAAAATCTGTAGAAACTTGTTCATCTCTTGCTTTATACTCTTTTAGTCATTTATTATGGCGCCAATTTCTGATTGGACTTGTAGTCAACAATTCATTATGAGTAAATAAACCAGTTGTCTTTTTTGTAGCACTTTCTCCAGCAACCTCACTCATACGTGCATACTCTCCATCTGCATTAAAATGTTGGTCACCAAAAAATAATATTTTAGATAGCGCTTCCGATTGAAATCTTGGAGTATCTTCTTGTAAAGTGTCTTGAGCCGTAGTATTGATAACTGTAGAATAACGTTTTTTTAATGTTGCAATAATGCGTGGAAGTTTGGAAGTCATCTCAGCAGTTCTTGCTGCAATAGCAGCTTGTCTAGACACTTGAATTGCTTGATACTCTTGCATGTCAGATACAAAACATCTTTTATAATGTGCGACGGCAACACCAATAGTTCTAGCTTTTTCTTGTAATGCTGCTAGTTTAATAGCGGCAGATGCTCTAGTCGTAGGCATGCCCTGTGTGGCAGCCACTTGGCTCATTTTTCTGCGTAACTTAATGTGTCTTGAAGTTAGTCTTGCTATTCTTTTCAATGCATGTGTTTCAACACTTTCGGTTACTCTACTTGCATCTTGTTTATAACTCTCCTCTGCCTCTATAAGAGGGGCCGATATCGTTCTTGTTAATCGATCACATTCATGTTGACTAATTGGACTATCAATAGTAAAATCGTAGGTAGACAATGCTTTTCTTGCTTCATATTCTCTCTTAAGACTTTGTCAAATCGTCCTATCTCCTGTTAAATGAGTCAAATCTTCAGCCATTGGCCTTAAATTTTCTAATGTGGTAAAAGTCGTAGCTGCTACTACACCTGGGTCAATTGGTGACATTCTATGCATTAAATCTGTAATGCGTGCGTCCATTTTGCTTGCTAGATCTGTTTTAAGTGAATCTTCTGTAGCGAGAAAAGCGCCTCGTTTATTTTGTGCATCATGTATCATATCTAGTTTGTCTTGTGGGTTCATATGGCTAATTTGCCTTGTAATTGCGTATATTTCCCCTATTTGTTGGTCCAACCTCGCTAACTCATGTGCATAAAATTCTTCGTCTTCACCGACCCATGAATGCAACTTATAACCTTCCAATATTAGTTTAAATTTCAGCATTATTTCATACTGCTTTGCCAATTCAATACTTAATGTTTGATCAATTGTATTTTGAAAGCCGAGTGAAGCATCGTGGATGGCAACAGAAGAAACATCCAAATTAACAATATCACCAGGCATAACTGCAACATCTCTTTTAGCTTGCTCTTTTAATTCTTGCAATCTTCTAACGTCACGACAACATTCATCAAAATGTGGAATAAATTTTTGAGCTTCAGATACTCCTGCTTCGATAATGCTACCGGTTTCACCAATTGTTTTTTGTAGTTTAGATGCTTCTTCACGAAGTGGTGCAACAGTTAAAGCATGACGTTTTCTAACGTCAATAATTTCTTGATTAGTTTCTTTAAATAGTCGACTAGCTTTTACAAGATCACTTTCCAATCTAGGAATATCACGTTCAACTTCATCAATTTTTGAAATAACATCCGCTTTTGATCTTTCAATGCTTACTTCTCTTTGAAGCACAGACCTTACTCTATCTAAGCATGTTATCATTGAACCGCATTTTTCCAAATCACGTTTTAATCTTCCCATCTCCATGCCTATCTCATCTTGTTTATGAGTCATAGCTGTTGAACACTCAAGCTGCAATTCGATATATCTTTTTCGGCTTAAGTCAGAAGTTCCATACCTCATCACATAAGCATCATCTTTAGCCCCATCATAGGCATATCGTTCATCCTCAGTAAGTTCAAAATGAGTACTATCAATTTGTGGATCAAAAAGTGCTTGATAGTGTATCAAAGGAATTACATGTCGATCTGCATGCTCCCCAAGAATATGCGCCCTATGCTGCAAGTCAGTCAAAATTTTAGATCGTTTTTGTAGTATTGGCAAAACAGTGTTACAAAGAGCTTGAAACAATAGTATTGGATCAGCTGCACCACCACGTTTTATTTGTAATTTTTCCGGTAAATCAATTTTTAGCTGCTCTTTAACTTGAGAAACGAATTCTTTATATACATCATTAAAAACAATGGTCGGTGCTTGTTTCCTTAGTTTTTTTCCCTTTTTACCTAGTTCAAACACAAAACCGTCATCGGTTGTGACATCACCAATTGGTGGAATCATTCTGTCGCATACTTTAGAGACGACTGTTGCAAATATGCCACACATCTTCGGCAAAATAGAATCTCAGCTGAGTCCATCACTATCAATTCTAACGGTACCTCTAGTACACTTTAGTATCTTCACGAATGTTGGTCAAAATGTTACATTTGCTCATTCAGTTACCTGCTTAGTAAAATCTACAAGGGCTTTGCCAGCTGGTAAAGTTTCCTTTGCAAACATTAGATACGGAGCCAATTCTTTCATCTGTGGGCTTGTATCTGAAACTACATCCATATCGTGACTAAGCGCGTTTAATTCCGCTTTATTTTTCTCTAAGTCATTCGCAATTTGTCGTTGTAATTCCAAATAACGTTTAATTTCTTGATCTATGGCATCAACGCTACCAAATTCCCTAAATAAAGGTTCGAGTGCCGATTCTTGTCTCACACCTTGTAATACACTAATTTGGTCAATAAATGCTCTTAGTTTTGCTTTTTCTTGATCTAAAGTCTCTTTCGCTCGTCCAAGCCGGCGCTTCCCTCTGTTCATTGAGTGTTCAAATTCAAGCCGTGTGGAAAAAAGACGATTTATTTCTTCGTCCAATGACCGATCTGCCGTTGCAATTGTATCTGTTAATTCTCGCAAACTTGCTTGTGCATCGGATTGGATTTCTCTAATGCCATCTAAAACTTTCACTGCGTGGTGTGCTTCAGAAAATTCAGTAGATTCTAATCTCATTTCAATTTCATGAATACCTCTATGCAAACTCATGAATTTGCGTCTTTGCTCTATAGCACCGTCAATAGCATCACTATGTACTTCTCTAATTGAAGATGTTGCAGCAGTAGCAAATTCTTGAATTTGTGCTTCAGACAATCTGCGTGCTAGTAACATATCTTTTATTGTTGAAATTTTAGTCATTAACTTCACAGGATTACCACTAATAGTTTGTGTTTGAGAATATCGGCTTTCGTCTGAGGTAAGAGTAGAATCGTGTTCTTTTACATCATATTTTTCTTTCTCAACCAATAAAATTGAATACTGTTCCAAAAGTTTTTGAATATTCATAGCGTGACATTCTTGTACAAATTTCACAAAATTAACAGGCGTGGTTTGGGTGTGATGAACCAATATAGGAACCAAACTAACCGGAACATGATTATCAGCTGCAAGATTTATTTGAGTTTCTTCAAAAATTTGACCAATAGTTGGTAACGAATCAAATTCTCGCGACAAATATGACCTTGAAGCCTCGAACAAAGCAGCTCTCTGAGCATCAAGAGATTCAATTTCAGCAACTGATTGTAAATATTCTGGAGAGTTTATTTGTTGGAGTTTTATTGTATCTGCCAATTTGGCTCGCTGAGATTCTAGTGTAGATTTTTCTATAGTAATAAATGAGTGAATATCGTGGAGACAACGATCTCTTGCTACAATTTTTAAATCACGTTCCTGTGTCAATTGTGCAATATCACTATTTGTTTCTGCCCTTTGTCCATCCGGCAATTCTAACAGCAATGCTTGTGCATTGGCTATTTGGGCATCAAGTGTTTTGATCTCAAAAGCATACTTCAAAAACGGCATTTGTAATTCACTAAATCTTTTCATTCTTGTTCGCGATGATGCAACAAAAGATTCGTAAACTTTGCTCAGGATATTTCTATTCGCAACAAGCACTAAATTTGCTGCAAGTTCCAGCTCGGCGTGAGAATGCAAAGTCGTTCTCATGTGTTCAATGGATGCATCGCGAATTACTTTTGCTTTGGCTAAATCCCCAACTCCACCTAATCTATCGGCCACACGTCATAATCAACTCATGAAACCTCTACCACCTTGAATTTTTTCAATTCTGTCTACAGCTGGTTTAAGTACTTTTTCATCGGTTAGTTCAAATGCAACGCGTCTTGCATCCCTTAGTCGATCTTCCGTCTTTTGAATTTGGGCAATCGTGTCTTGAATTCCTACTACAATAAGGTCAATGTAACGACGTTGATTTCTTTCTATGAGTTCATTAGTAGAAATTTCTCTTGAAACATCTTCAATCACATAAGGCTTGGCTGGTTTTAAACTATCTCCTTCTTGGGTAGACATTTTCTTAAACCTTCTTGGTGCAGTTTTCACCCTTATCTTAGGTAATTTATCTTTTAATTTTGTTGGCATATTGTTTAGTTCCTCGTTAAGTTCTTTGTACACTATAATCTTAAGCATAGTTTAATGAAAATAAATATTTTTTTCACTAATTTGTAATAAATTATGTAATACATTATCGTCTTGACATTACACTTGCATAACAATACTCATTCTTTAACTTAATCCCCCATGCAATGCTTAACTAAATAGCATTCTTAAAAATGAAGTTAAATTACAAAATGTGTTGCTTTTTTGAAACACTTCGTAAGTCAGTACCTCTAGTTTTGTTAAGGCTTATGATACATTTTTCTATGTTTCATGAATTAATTTGGAACATTTAACTTGACGGTTAAACGTTCCAAATTAATTAATCTAAAAAGACGATTTTAGAAAGAAAACTACGAGATTCGTAGTTTAATTCCTTGATCTAATTCGAACAGATTCCGGTCCCCGATCATGAATAGAAGATGTCACTCCAGTGCCTATCGTCGTTCCTCTTTGCTGATGAATACTCTCAATGTTGTCATGAGCAAGAGCGAAACCGCATATAACATCTGCAGGATTTTGGCCTATTTTCCTCAAGGATTCTATCTTTCCTTGCAATTGGTCATTGTCATGCAAGGTTTCAAATGATTTTCTAGCTTTATTTTTCACAGACTGTGGTGCATTAGACTCATATGCAATTCATTCAAGAGCATTAAGCAAATGGACTACATTACTATTTACATTTATTGCTTCTCGTTGCGGCTCATGTGTTACATCGCCTTTTTTCAAGAACTGACAAAGCAATTCTATATCGGCATAATTTTCAAATCTGTCTTGGCTACCTACCACATCATAAAATTTAGAAAATTTAGTCCCTGAAACAATAGGTCATATGGTGTCGCGCGCTTCAGGATGCAAAGCATATTCTTGCGCCAATATGGATAATTTTTTTAATTTTTCTGCATCCGTATAACTACCGCCGATTATTGTTTTTCCAGATTTAGCAACGCGTTTAGAGGCTATTACATTGCCGTCTAAATCATAAGTTGTTTTTGTATGGGCTCCAAATCACCTTCCTGTTGTGTCTAATTTAACTTGTAATCCGTGCTTGTTAGTGTATGTTGCTGTTCCATTATCATGATCATTCCACACTGAGTAATATTTAAGATGTTTTTTTTGTCAATTAGTTGGAACTGCCACTAATCCATGTCCCATTAATACTACACGTTGATCGGGTGGATTTATTAGATCAAGAACCTCAGTCATTTTTCCTTCAATAGCTTCTAATAAGGGTTTCTCTACCACATCGCTACATTCAGCAAGAACATGGAATGCAGAAATATTACTATTTAAATGTTGTTGAAATTTTGAAAAGTCTTCTTCTCTAAAGTCTTCTACGTCGCGGTCATCAAGGCTAGAGCAAAATGGGTACTTCTCTAAAAAAACTCGTGTCGACATGTCTCCATCGCCAAAATCTTCGAGAAATCTATCTAAAAATTTACGATATATCAAGCATACTTGCTCGACTCCAAGTTTTTCAATAGATTTTCTAATAAATTCCGTGGTTGCCTGTATGTTTTCAACAGCTGATGCATCTTCTGCAAAAGCATCCCTATCTGCATCATAATCAAAAATAAACCCCATCGGTGGAAACAAAGAACGCTCTGAAAGTAAATCTCCTTCATTAAAAGCAAAGGTTTGGTACGATCCGTCCTTATGTATTTTACAATGTATGTATGGCATTTTGTTTATTTCCTTTATTTATATTGAATATATCATACTACACAATATAATTTACTAACTACATATCAAAAATATAATGTATTACAACAAGTATTACGCACACTGATTGTCATACTATTTAACCACCCTATCTTTTTTGGCAATAACTCTCGACGGTTGTTTCTCCGATATGAATTTTTCCAAACCAAATCCTGGATATCAGCCATTATTTTGTTTAAAAATATTAGCTTCTTGTTGTTTAGCCAATCGCATAGGGGCATCTGCATAATTACTTAAGACTTTATCGTAAATTGGTCTTATTGTTGGATTTAACTCAGCATTCTCGTTAGATTTTACTCAAATAATTTTTGCTGATTCAGAAAAAACAGATTCAAAAAAGTTAATGGTTGAAGTTTGAGGAAAATAATCATACTTTTCTTCTAATTTTTTATCTTGCTTATCGCTAATTGAACTAAAATTCTTTGATGTATGAGAATTAAAAAATGGAACAAATTTGTAAATAAAAGGGTCCCTTCCACGAATTTTAATTATGTGTTCTAACGGATCTTTTTGAATAAATTTTTCAGGTGCAATTTTTCAATTTTCATGGTCCGATGTAGAGTGTCCTTTATCATCACCTTTTTCTGAATACTGCGATGATCTTGTTTTACGTTCCGTCTTGCCAGTAATTTCAGATAGCATTTTAGCTACTTCTAGATCCTCTGTTCCTGCAATAATCGTCGCAACGGCATTTTCAAAAATGGTTTTGGTTGGGCGTTCACCATATTTAGCATTAAATTGTGAGCGAGTTTGGATTACCGGTGCAACAAAAATATTTTTGCCTCGTCCAATTGTATACAATTTTGGCACAAAATCCATAGCCGGTAAGTTCCCAGCCTCGTCCAATATATATAGTAATGGTCTTTCTAGTCACGAATCTTTTTTCTTAGATAAATAATTTTCGACAAAATTATAAAGTGACGAACAAAATAAGGAGGCAAGTTGACTAATTTTAGCATCATTTTCTTTTGAGGCGGATGCACCTTCTCCACCGCCATCATCTGTCGATATTCCGATATATATAATAGTTGGTTTATTTATAATGTCATTAAAATCAATGGTATTTCGTGATGTCAAATCGCGAACAGATTGTGTCAAAAACAAGTCCATGTTGTTAGAAGCGTGCTGTCTAGCATTTAACGATGCCTCGACTTGAGAGTATTGAGATTTCAAATCAGTAGCATATTTATTTGCCAAACTTCATGGAGGAAGCATCTCACATATCACTGATAATTCATTCATTAAATTATTACCATTAAAGGCACAATTATATGGTGTATATTGTTCACGTTGTATTCCGATATCCAATGGTATCAAAAAATAAGCTTTCTGGATAATTTGTCCTTTTTTCTCAAAGAAACTATTTTGTCCAGAGTGAATCACTGAAGTGTTGCTAATAATTTTGTCAATCACATCCTCAATTTTTGATAATGAAAAAGCTATGTTAGTGTTATACTCTTTAACAAGCTGATCATCAGTTTTTGTAATTTTTTTATTTGACAAAATTTGTTTATGAATTTTTCGTTTTAAAAGATACAAAGCATGCCAATTTTTTAAGTAAACGTTGTTGTATTCATCCCAAATAGGCTGCAAAGGATTTCATGTATCGGAGTGTTTTACATCAATCGTATTAAACCTGTATATTTTATAATTAAATTTTATTGCAGTTTCAATAGTTTCCCTATACAATTCTCCTTTAGGATCGCTAACCACTAATGAAGATTTTATTGGAGAGCACAAATTTCCTAATATTGTAGGCTTAATAATGTTAGCGGTTTTATAGCTGCCCGATACCCCAACAATTAAGATAGAGCCAACCGCCAAATTTGACAACAATTTAGTTCCTAATGTTGCCTCACCAGCATTATTTTTTTGTATACCTGGTATTAAAGTTCTATCCATTGCCAAAATATGAAAAAACACTTCCCTTGTTTTAAATCCGCTTTTTGCATGTCTCTCGGTAGCCAAACCAAAAACAAATGATGGAGCATTAGTATTTAATTTATCAAAGCTTGTTACAACATACTTTTTAAAAGTATTTGTATCTAGTCAAATGGGGTCAGTTCCAAAATCTTTATTTTCCTTATATTTTTTTCTTTCTCTAAACAAGACAATGCCCATCATTACAATAGTTAGCAAGAAAGATATTACTAATATGTAGATACCTTTTGTGGAAAATAATATGTCAGAATAACTTCCGCCTCATTGCCCAATTTTCATCACTCCTCAATATAAGAGTGAAAGCAATAGACAAAGAATAAAAGGTGCAACCAACAAAAATAATGCACAAACAATTATTTTCTTTTTAGTGGTAGTCTTTCAAAAATTCATATAAGAAATATAGCATAATTATTGATAATTTATTTGTCAATAGTCAGAGTTACCGGCATTTGCAATGCCAAGAAGCACCATAGCATTATGTATTGCTGTTTCATTAGATGAATCTGCATCACTTACAATAAAAGTACTAGCAGGGTCAGTTGTTCGCACATTAAACATGTTATTATTGGTGAAAGTAGGAAAATTAATTCAACTTCCTAATTTTAACATTAAGCAATGGAGACACGAACTTTTCACGAATAGCATTATATAAATTATAATAATTACAATGAAAAAAAACGTCACACCCTTAATGAAGATGTCCCAAAGTATCGTCAAAACGATATGTGCGACCGTGGTTGTTAGTGCTTCACCAAGCGTAAATTACATAATTAGCAATTTTCTTGACAGTGAAGACACTACTCGTAAAGAAAAAAACAAGGATTCAATTAAAATTCAAACATCTGCAGAATATGATTCTGGAGTGGGTGCATTTCCAAATACACCGATTGTTTATTTGTATTCTATTCCAAATAGGTACGGTAATGGATCGTTTGCTTTGCAAAATATGAATCTACGAATAAAATTTCAGACCTATGATGATAATTATTTGCCTATTATCGAAGAAGGAAGAGTCAATTTTTTTCAGCTCTTGCAAATGGGCTTTATATATAACATTCAAGTCAGTTTTCATTTTGATTTTTTATGAGAATCTTATCAACAACGAGAGACGGTAACTTGGAACATTCCGCAATCGAGTTGCGAGCAGCCATCTGCAACCTATGATTTTTCGGACCGCTTTCAGCCTTTTGTTGATACGCAACTTATTATATATTCAAATAACGGTCAATCATTGCTCTCAAGTATTTATTTAAATGCTAGTCCTAGTAAAATCTCTATGGAAACGGTGCAAATTAAAGTATATGCAGATTGAGGGCAAGGAGATAGACCCGACAATTATGTGGAAAATGACCCTGGTACTGCAGAACTTAAAGACGGCGTTTTCCCCGATATTCCTGCTAGTTGACAAACTATGTTTAGAAGCCCTTCCTACTATGCTACCGGCGATCTATTTGATGTCCCTGTAACAAATTTAAACCCAAACTTATTAATAACTGTTGATGAACAGAATTCTTATTTAACAGCAAAACCAGGAGTAGATAATACATTCACTTCTCATTTTAA
>JAITNN010000008.1 GCA_031290395.1 Mycoplasmataceae bacterium | reverse complement strand
TTAAAATGAGAAGTGAATGTATTATCTACTCCTGGTTTTGCTGTTAAATAAGAATTCTGTTCATCAACAGTTATTAATAAGTTTGGGTTTAAATTTGTTACAGGGACATCAAATAGATCACCAACATAGTAGGAAGCATTTTTAAATATAGATCGTAAATTAAATATTGTTGGGAATTCACCAGCCGTAAGTGGTAAGTCACCTAGTCTGGTATGATCATTCATATGAGGCTGAATATCTCCCGAAAATACAAGCTGTAATAATTCGTTGCCAACACGAGAAGAATCTAAGTAAATGTTTGAAAGTAGCGATTGATTATTATTTGAACTAATAGTAAAATTGCTGTTTGTCACACCCTGAAATGTTGGTACACTAAAGACGAAAGAAGATTGTCTCATATCTGTCATTGATATGGTTTGATTAAAATTTGCATTACTACTATCATCAAAAGAATATTGACCAGATAAAAGAAGTTTAACATTATCAATATAATAATTATCAACAAGTGCAAGAAAAGAAACTTTTTCATCTAAATCAATAGATAAATAATTACTATCATTAGTTTCAAAGTATATTTGTGCTTTCAAATCATATAAATCGAAGGGAAACCAACTAAAAATCGTAAAAAATGTACGCATATTTGGGTATGTAACTACACCCGCATCGTATTCAGGCGAAGTTCGGACACTGATTGAACTATTGGTCTTTTTTCTGCGAATAATGTCTTCTCGGTCAAGAACGTCATCAATTATGTAACTTATATTTGTTGAAGCACTAAAAACCATGGTTGAATGCACAACTATTTTGCCAATATTTTTCAATAAACGTATTTTTCTTCTCACGCATATCATTATATAGCGAAGTTGTTAAGAGCATGGTTATTATTCGTTACCATTCACCGGCCTATTTTTTTTTTTTTTGATTTGACTTTTTTAACTATTTATTTTATAATTTTTTTCGTTTTGAAAATTATAAAATACCATAACATTTACAACGTAGAAAAATTCGATTTCGATGACCCGAAGTCCATGAAAATTTTTTCAATGATCAATTTATAAAGACGTATCAAAGAATTAGAGGAAGAGAAGGAACGCATTCAAAAAGAATTGGATATATTAAGCATTAATTTAAATCGTTCTAGTGAGAACTCAAATTGATCATCTTCACACGATAAGTCATGATTGAGAACTAAAAAACATATCTACAATTCAAGAGTTAAAACTTAAGCGTCAAATTGTTACATCTAAATTAGTTTGTCAAAAGCACATACTGTGTATTTTCTCAATATATTTCGGAAATGTGATGGAACCAGATAAACTAGGCGAACTGGTACCATAAAAACTACCAATTTCTACTATTTTTAATATTTTTTTGACAGTGCATCAAATACCACGGGAGGTGGACTCAATTAGAAGCAACCAAGGTGGAACCTTCTAAAATACTTATTCTGCATGTATATTTTCAGTCTCCGATAATGGTGTAGCTATTAAATCCCCACTTATATATCCTCTATCCAGTCATGCTCATTAGATGAGGGTAGTTACACAATTAATAAAAATGGTAACCGACGAAACTCAGCTAGTGACCGTATTTTCAACCGTTAATCTAAAAGATGCATTAGGATTAACGAAGTCTCCTATTGATACTGATAAAGTTTGATTATTAGCATTGAATGATAACCCCGCTATAGGGCGAGGATTTTGTGGATCATTTAAACTACTGGTTCATTCTAAAGAACCAACAGACGGCTGGCAATTAAAAACAATGTTACAATCACTATTTAAATTAAATTCTAAAAACCCCTGTTCAAATGAACCATTATGTTCAAAATCACTATCAATGATTATTAAATCGTCTAATGATGGTTCATAAGAAATGCAAGAAAAGGACAAATCAAAAGTTTTATTATCCCCATTTTCATCAACAACATTAATTTTAATAGCACTATTAGATACTATCATTGAACATCCAGAATCAGTTTTAGAATGGATTACACCATTATTATCAATAAACATATTGTAATAATCTAAATTTTTGCCTCCAGTTGTGACATCAACAACAGTATACCCACCAAAGCCACCACTTATACCGATATTAAATTCGAATGGCTTTTGTGACTGGGCAACAACATCTTTATATTTTATAGATATGTCTGAGTAAGGTAAATCAATTTCAATGTAAATTTCAGCGGTGTTTTTATGGCCACTTTCATTCGGTTGATCAGAAACTTTAATCAAAAGAAAACCGTAATATATATTTGGCGACAAACTACCAGTCAATTGACCAGTGGTTGTATTTAATGTCAACCCTCATTTGTCTAATTCTGAACATGAATAAACAAAATTGCCATTAGCAAAACCACCAGTATGTACTGTGGGGAGAATAGATACAACACGAGTTGTAATTTTGTTGTACTGTACATTTATCGGCGCCCCTTGTGGTATTGGTGTAGGAGCACCAACAAGCATAAGCGCTGGTGTTACTAAGCAAGGGATAAAAAAAGTAATAAATTTCTTCATTGTGTATAACCTGACTTTAAATTATTCCTCTCAATCAGCATCTTTTGATCCTGTGATTTTAGATTTGTTTTTCATTATACTACTTTTACGATGTTTTTTAACCCAAAAAAACAAAAAGACGCCAATTCCAGTTGCCGCAACTGAACCCAACGCAATCCCAGCAATCGCCCCACTTGATAAAGGAGAACCACCA
>JAITNN010000001.1 GCA_031290395.1 Mycoplasmataceae bacterium | reverse complement strand
AAAGAGAAGGACATGAAATAAAAGTTTCTGTTCTGACTAAGAAAAGTCCTAAACCGCCAATTCCACCAAATCCAAAACCAAAATCTAAAACAACCAAAGAACTTCTTTTGGAGTTTATGTCTAAGCAAGATGCATTCAATAAAGGTGTTACTTCTCGTTTTGACACTATCGATACTCGACTTATCAGTTTGGAAAATAGAATGACAAATGTTGAGACTAAATTGGTGGAACACGATAAACGATTTGAAAAAATTGAAACTATTTTAAAGAGTCAAGGTGTTCTACTTCAAACGGTTATTAAATTAAACAATTTAAAAACTATCTAATTCGTAAAACAAAATACCAATTAATAGCTTTAGAAACAATTAATATAATAGGTTCATGCAATTTGTAGATGAATGTACAATTAATTTAAAAGCAGGTAACGGTGGGAACGGTATCGTTTCTTGACGTCGTGAAGCCGGTGTACCATTAGGTGGACCACATGGCGGTAATGGTGGTGATGGTGGTAATGTTATTCTCATTGGCGATCATAATGTGAACACCTTATTTGAACTTAGAAATCATAAAAACATTACCGCTGTGGATGGCGAAAATGGTAGGACTGCCAAAGAAACTGGACATGGTGGTAGTGATGTCCATATTAATTTACCTTTAGGGACATCGGTTTACGACACCAATACTAATGAATTGATTGTGGATATTTTAGAATCAGGACAAACTTTTACAATTTGTGAAGGAGGTAAGGGTGGACATGGCAATGCTTTCTTTAAATCTTCTTTTAATCGAGCACCAACACTCCATGAGCACGGTGACTTGGGTGAAGAAAAAGAAGTCACATTAAAAATTAAATATATTGCTGACATTGGTTTAGTTGGTTTACCAAATGCTGGTAAATCGACATTTGTTGGACAAGTGTCTAGCGCTAAACCTAAAACAGCTAATTATCAGTTTACAACTTTAGTTCCTGTTTTAGGTATTGTTAATTTACACAATGAAAAAGTAGTTTTTGCTGATTTACCAGGATTGATTGAAGGCGCTGCCGAAGGTAAAGGTCTTGGGCACGAGTTTTTAAAGCATATTGAACGTTGCTCAATCTTGTTACATTTAGTTTCGCTAAACCCCACTGATGGTGAAGATGTTGTCACATCATATAAGACGATCACTAATGAATTAAAAGAATATAGTCGAGCTTTACTTGATAAACCGATCATTATTGTGGCTAACAAGATTGATGTTGATGGTGCTCAAGATAATTTAAAAAAACTAAAGAAATCAATTAAAGGTAAAATTTACATCATTAGTGCATTAACCAAAGAAGGCATTGACGAATTACTAGAAGCTATTTATCAAGATTTCCAGAAAATTCAATTGAAGAACAAACAAAAATTATTAAATCAAACTCAAAAAGTTAAAGTTATTGAAGTAAAGCAACAAAAAGACTTTGCGAAAGATTTAAGAATTATTGACTTAGGCAATAACCGTTGGGAAGTGCAAAGCGAATATATGAAATATTGAACCAACAAAATTCCCTTAGACACCAAAGATAATATTGTGCGTTATAACCAGAAAATGCAAACAATCTTCGTAGAAGATACTGCTAAAAAACAAGGCGCCAAACCTGGCGACACATTATTAATCTATGGTAATGAATTCACAATTGACGCTTAAATATGAATGATATTGTTATTGCAACTACTAATAAACCAAAGTTTGAGCAAATGAAATTTGCGCTTAGTAAGTTAGGCAAACAATATCATTTTTTAAGTTTAAAAGACATCGGTTATAAAAAAGAGATTATTGAAGATGGGAAAACATTCCGCGAAAATAGTCTCATAAAGGCAAAACAAGTTTGCCATGATACAGGTTATATAACTATTGCAGATGATAGTGGTTTGTGTGTTGATGTTTTGAATGGTAAACCTGGTGTATATACAAGTCGTTATGGTGGCACTAACTCTACAAGGAAGGCGCAACTCACAAAATTACTTAATGAAATTAAAAATGTTAGTGATTCAAAACGTGGTGCTCAATTCGTTTGCGTAATATCATGTGTATTTCCAAACGGGGAAGTGATTCAAACTACTGGGAAACTATGTGGTAAACTTTCCAAAAAAATAGTAAATATTAATGATGGATTGACACATGATCCAATTTTTATTCCAAATGGTTATACTGTAACGATGTCAAAATTATCTATTGAAAAAAAACTAAAAATAAATCATCGTGGTCGAGCAATTCAGAAGCTTATTATGGCTTTGAGAAAGACCGACAATGAACGATTTATAAGTATATAATTTAAAAACATGATAGCTCTCCCATTAATAATATTTTTTATACTACTTGCAGGTTTCTTGGTAATAGGTTTTTTTGTAAACATTTATAAAACCATTTACTGAGGTGTTGGTAACCTAGTAGGATATGGCGTTGCTACGGCAGCTGGATATTTCTTATGTACTCCATTCATATCATTGATTATTGACAAGATCCCTATGGACTTACCATTTAAGTTTGATGGTATTATTGAACCAATTTTATTTTTAATCATGATTTTAGTCATTCTTGCAATATGAAATCTTGTTATTCTACTACCTTTATACATTTTTGTTTTTAGACGTTTGGTTAAAAAAGGTAAAATTCATTTGAAAGAATCTAAAAGTAAAACTAAAAAGATCTTGTTTAGATTTGGTTCAGCGGCTTTAATGGGTACCACATTATTACCTTTTAATGCTTTGGCTACTACAAGTATTGCCACAGGTATTGAAATGACCGAAGATTGAGATGGTATTAAAACGTACGATATTGCAACACGGCATATTAAAGATATGACTTTTACAACATTAGGTAATTTAAACGCCAACGACTATTGACAATATGTTGGTGCAACTAATGCTTTAGTTAGCATCCTCAAATCGGATGCTGGCTTTGGACCTTTGATGGATTTATATAGTTCTATAGATAATATTGGCACTTTTAGTGGAACTGATCCTGACGGTTTTGAAAGTTATTGTAACCAAATTTTTGATACATCAACTCCCGCAGATGGTGTTTATCCAACTCAGTTAAGCGAAACATTAGGTAGTGATGAATTAGGGAATAAGTTACATGCAATTTTTGCATCATCTGTATATCAACAAGCTTTTGAAGACGAAATCGTTAAAATGATACCCACAGCCCAATATACTGTAGACGAAATAACAGCATTTAATGCTGGGTATGATCATCTTATAGATGGCACTGGGATAGAGGATGGGGAAACTGGTAACTACTTTAAAATGTCTAATGAAATAGTGGATACGAACTATCTAATTGTTGGGGATTCAATGTTTGATAAACTAAAGGATACTATAATTAAAAAAACAGAAGATGCAGACATTGATGTTACCATTAAAGAACAATTTGCTCAAAACTACGCTCATATGTTTGCTTGGGTAGAACCTCAACTATTGAACCCATAATTTATGGCCACAACTACATTGCAAAATTATTTATTTTATTTAAATCAATGAATTATTAATTATTGTAAACAATCACATACTAAGGGTGTTGTTGTTGGTATCTCTGGTGGTGTTGATTCGGCTTTAATAGCCAACATTGCTTGCTTAAACAAAAAAATAAAGGTGATTGGTGTTTGGATGAACATTGGTAATAGTCAATTGGACATTCAATGCATTAAAGATTTGAAAAAACAAAATAGATTTGAAATTATTGATGTGAATTTAGTGCCAATCTTTAATACATATAAAAAAACTTTAAAACTAAAAAACCAATTATCTATTGCAAACTTGAAAGCAAGATTAAGAATGGTTGCACTATATGCAATTGCTCAAGAACACAATTGTCTAGTGTTAGGTACAGGTAATGCTGACGAACTCTATATGGGCTATTTTACGAAGTTCGGTGATGGTGCGTGTGATTTACTACCAATTGCCAATTTAACGAAATCTCGTGTGTTTGAAGCATCGAAGATACTAAAACTCCCAAAGTCTATTATTGAAAGAGCACCATCAGCTAGTTTATATGAGAACCAAACTGATGAAGATGAAATGGGTGTACGCTACAATGTGATAGATGCATTCTTATATGGCAAGAAAATTCCACAACACCCCTTAGATATTATTCAGAAATATCATCAAGTAAATAGTCATAAATTTTCCATGCCTTTAAAACCAAAAACATTTGAAAAAATTAGATAGAGGATATTATGAAATTAAAAAGTTGTTTTCTTTTACCAGTAGTCCTACTATTACCCATCGGTGTTATTGCTACTGCTTGTTCTGATAATGTGTCATCTGATGAGATTGCTAAAATCAAGCAGCGCGCTTTACCTTCTGTTAGAAAATATGATGATGTAAGCAAAGAAAAATTTACGGTTACCAATGAAACTCGGTTTATTGATTGTCTTGATAATAACGATTTTGATTCAACCTATAGTATCCTTGCTAATGAGTATTATCAGAAGATGCTGCCAACAGATAACCCATTGACTAAAGACCCAGAAATTATTAATGGTGCAGCCATTAAAATTCATCAACATGACATTGTGGTTAAATTAGTGCCAACTTTAACTAAATATACAGATGTCAATAGTCCAGAAGCTTACCAACTTAAAATCGATAGTCATATTGAATTATCAGCAATATCTACCAAAGGCGTTTTATGAGGTATGCGTACTATTTTGCAAATGCAATTAGTCAATGAAGGATTAAATTATGGGCTCATCACCGATTGACCAAAAGTGCCAGAACGAGGTATTCAATATGACTTTAATGGTAATGATTGACCAATTGAATATTTAAACGAAACCATTCGAGAGATATCTTGGGATAAGTTAAATACCCTTGGACTACAATTTGCTAGTGGTGGTGTGCATATAGCAACTGGTCGAACTGCAGATCCACATACCACTTCAAATCCAAATCAAACATGGTTTAGTGTTGAATGACCTACTACTAATGAAATAAAAGATTTCAACATTAACGAATCTGACACTAATAATTGATGCTGAAATGATACAAATTCGCCATTTGCAAAATCAATGAAATTAGCAAATGATTATGGAATTACCATAATTCCACAAATGGAAGTTTTTTCACATTCCACCTTCATTACTAATCTTAATGCACCAAGATATACCGCTACTGACACCATCCCTCCTAATAAAGCCGTTGGTGATATAAAAAATGATGAGGATATTACTGCCACAGAGCGAAATGACGATTTTGCTCTATATGATGATAGTGCAACACCAAAAAGAATAAGCGATATGGTTGACTTAACAGATGTTAAAGATGGATCTAAAGCTGCACTAGATCTCATCAAACAAATGGTTGGATACTATTGCGATTTATTCAAAACAGTTGGTTGTGATTCATTTAGCATCGGTGCTGATGAATATTTTGAATCTGTGCTTTGAAGTCAAGGAACCGATAGACAATATACTTCGATACAACATCATCCACAGGGGTGTTAACAAGACAAGAAGTTGTAGATTCATTTTATAAAGCAACTACTGATGTTGATGAAGTCATTGAGAACAAAGGTATGTCACCAAGAATGTGAAATGATGATTTGCTCCGAAATGTTCGAGATCAAGCTGATTCAGAACCATATTTTCCCCAACCAACCGATGGACTAATTGATGGATTAGACAAAAACATGTATTCTCAGTACTGATGAAAAAGTAAATTACACGATGTGGAAAATTATGGTGGTAATGAAGTCGCTTCAGTTGACGATTGATTAAATGAAGGATTTCGTCACATGGTTAATTTTGATTTTGATGACTTATATTTTTGTACAGATACAGCAAGCTCGTTTCAACCTGACCCTAAAAAGTTATTTGAAAGTTGACACCCTGGTAAATTTTCTACTAATTGAGAATTAACTCCACCAGTGCCACAAATGTATTTGGAAGATTCAACTAGTAAATATCCAGGATGACTAACTGGTGCAATGATGTCAGTATGATATGGTTACACCCCAGCATTGCAAATAATGACATTTAGTCCACTTAAGGCCTTTAGTCAAAAATGTTGAAATGGTTCTGACGACACTGGTTCATATGTTAATTATGAGCACACAGCTGACTTATTAGGTCATGCGCCAATAGTTAATAACTATTAAAAAACTAAAAATTGTCATTTTGTGATCAAGTCTATTGGAAAGTCAAAAAGACTTGACAAAAAAAACGATTAGTAAAATTAATGGGTGAAGAACAAAATTACAGAAGAGTCGCTCAAATTGAAACTAAAGCACTACAGGATCATTCACTATGTAATGCTATCTATAGCAATAATTTTAATGGTCATAGGGACTATATTAGCTATTGTTGTTTCAGAAATGTTCACTGGAATTTTTTCATTGGTGATGATTCCTTTCATTGTAACTTGGATTGTATATCTAGTTAAAGCACATCAAATAAAAAATTTAATGAGAAAAAGGAATCTAATTTTATAAATATTCTTAATTGTTTTTTATATGTTGTTCATAAGGAACTTTAAATTTCTTACGATTTTGATGTTGCACACCTTTAATTTTTCTTTTACCATTTTGAACATAATTTGATTCTTGTTCTAGCCTATTTAATATTTCTGGCTGTTGTAATATCAAGTTTTCTCACTCATATGATGACTTAATACGTAAATATGGATCACGACTATTTTCCTTAATTTGAGAATCGTATTTATCTTTAGAAACATTTTTTATTCCCAAGCATCAGTCGTTATGATCTTTTTTTATCCGAGGCATATTTTTGGCTTTGAGAGATGCTTCTTTTGAACTGCCAGCTTTAATAGCAAATGTGATTGGCATATATTTATCTCGGCCGACGTGACTACACTTGCATGTAACTAAAAAATATTCATTGTCCCTTGCAACTTGTGATTTATTGGCCGGTTTCAATGCTTTGCTGACCAGTTTATTAATTTCCATCTTTTTTTGGTGGTTATTTTTTGGACGACAAATGGTAAAGTTGCTCAACTTGGGTGTAATATTAACTAATTTGTCTATTTTCATTCGTTACCTATTTTTAATATACATGTATTTAAGGTTATTTTTCAAATAGTTAATAACTATTAAAATTACTTCTATATATAATTAGCACATACCAAATGGCGTCTATGGCGAAGCTGGCTAACGCACCTGACTGTGACTCAGGCACTCATGGGTTCAAGTCCCATTAGACGCCCCATTGAAAATTTTAAACAGGGGTACTGACCTTCATAGGCCGGTTGAGAAATACCCTATAACCTGATCGAGGTAATGCTCGCGGAGGGAGTTCAACATTTTGAATTGAACAATCCTTCTGTTATGGAAGGATTTTTTTATGCAAACAAAAGATATCCAAAAACAACCTAAAAATCAAATTCGTTTATTAGTAACTACTGGCATACTTATGGCCATTACACTAATCATGAAAGCAGTTTTTTATTTTATTCCCATTGTTAATGGATATGGGTTAGAACTATATATAGTGGGATATGTTTATGGGTTGTTAATGATTAGAGATGCTAAATGAGTATGGACATTCGGTATATTAACCCCATGATTATTGATGGTTATTCCACCATCAATTGCTAATTTTTATGATTTATTATTGGAATATGTTTTGGCACTATACATATTTTTACCAATTATTTTTGTGAGTAAGTATATTGATTGAAGCGATCAAAAACTATCACCAAGGAAATCTTTGGGAACACAAATGGCAATATTTGGTAGCTGTATGATTGTCGGTATTGCCATAAAGTTATTTATTCATACAGTGGCGGGAATTTTATGGTGAACTCCTGGCGAGTGATGAGCAAGTTTTATATTTAATGCACCAATTTATGGCGTTACTTTAGCGGTTGCGCTCCCAGTTAGTTTACTAGTTTATAAACCATTAATGAAAATTCGAAGTTCCCAAATACAATAATTGTTCAAAATTCCCTTGGGGGGGGGTTATAATCTACCTATCACAAAGTGAGGGAGAGAGAATATGAATGTAAGTCAAGAAGCAAAAGAAAGAATGCAATATCGAGAAAAAAATAAAAAGAAGTTAGCATTCACCATAATCGGTGGCGCTATCTTATTGGGCGGAGTGGTTTGTGCCGTTGCCTTACCATTAATGTATTGTAAACCGCCATCAGATGAAAAAGTTATTGAAATTAATGCCACTAATGTTACTAACTATTTAATAGATGCCAGCACATCAATCTATGTTGATCAATCTTTAACAGTTGCATTTGGTCATAAATTACTTGATTTAAAAGCATTAAGTGATGACAATGATAATATTACTCATTTTGTAATTACAGAGAATATTGATTTTGGTTTTTTAGTTAACCCCGATATGGATTGTCATCTTAGCGCTAAAAATAATGCTATTGTCAAT
>JAITNN010000020.1 GCA_031290395.1 Mycoplasmataceae bacterium | reverse complement strand
ATTGACAATAGCATTATTTTTAGCGCTAAGATGACAATCCATATCGGGGTTAACTAAAAAACCAAAATCAATATTCTCTGTAATTACAAAATGAGTAATATTATCATTGTCATCACTTAGTTTTTTTAAATCAAGCAATTTATGACCAAATGCGCCTGATGAAGATTGCTCAATATAGATTTGTGTGTTGGCATCTATTAAATAGTTAGTAACATTAGTGGCATTAATTTCAATAACTTTTTCATCTGGTGTCGGTTTGCAATACATTAATGGTAAAGCAACGGCACAAGCCACTCCGCCCAATAAGATAGCGCCACCGATTATGGTGAATGCTAACTTCTTTTTATTTTTTTCTCGATATTGCATTCTTTCTTTTGCTTCTTGGCTTACATCCATATTCTCTCTCCCTCACTTTGTGATAGGTAGATTATAACCCCCCCCCCAAGGGAATTTTGAACAATTATTGGTAACCATTCACCTATCATTTAATTTCAACATATCTATTTATAGATATGAAGTAATTTTCATTCTCCAAAAATATTCATAATTTAACCTTTTTAGCTATTTTCAAAAACATAATATTAAACATTTTCAGCATTTACTTAACATAGTTAAGTGGTATTGTGTGTGCGTACACACGTGCGGCGGTGAATAGTTACAGAAAAAAGTAATGTTGAGAAACTCCTCGCTATTTAATCTTTAGAATTCTCTTTTGAAACAATAAGTAAGCCGATGCTAATGATGATAAATAAAGATCTTTATTGTCGCTAAGAATTGATTTTAGTTTTTGATGACTTACTCAATGGTTTTGGGAAATGCTTTCAAAAATAGATCCATCTCCTTGTTTTTTATTAACATGCTTAGCATTAGAAATATCTGCAATGAATGTATAGACGCATTCATTCATTTGAGTAGAAGCAACTACTATGTTAGTACCCTTAATATCATTTTTGATAATTTGATAGTTTGTTTCTTCTAAAACCTCTTTAATTGCATTTTGTAGTGGCGTTTCGTTTGGTTCTAACGAGCCCGTCACACAGCAAGGATATAGAGTCGTTCACGTTAACTTAGATATTTCTTTAATTTTAAGTTCTGGTAATGGCTGATATCTTAACAAAAACTTATAGTCTCTTTTATATTTGACATATAAAAGAGTGGCTGTGGAGTTTGTGTTCCGTCTTTCACCATATACGAACCCCCGTTCAGTTTGTTTCAGGTTTACTCATTTGTTCTTGTATAGATACCTAGTCATGACACGTTTCGCTAAAAAGATCAATTTTTTGTTTAAATTTTTCTTGAATTTTTAATTTATTGTAGTAATAGCGAGAATTACTTACTAAAGTTGTAGAATGAGAGAAAAATTGAATTAATTCCATCATTTCAAATAATTTCACTTGTGAAATTGGTTTATCGAAAATAAATTGATACACATTGTTTAATGAAGGACTTTGATAAGGAATAGAACAGTTATAAATTACATTATTATGTGAAATGTAATTTCTTAAGTGTAAAGTGTTTTTCAAGAAATCAACAAAGCCATAAAAATGACATTCTTGTAAACCGAAGTTGTTTAAGATTGTGACTCGAGCATGTTCTTCTAAAGCAATAAAAAAAGAAAATGATGTCGAAAACGATCAAGTTAAACACATAATGTCCAATGGACAATTACGCCAACGAGCGATGTCATCATGAATATTTTTTTGACAATATGTTCTTGTTGGTGGAGAAGACGGTAAATATTTTACTAATTTACGAATAAAGTTAAAATATGATATTTTAGGTTCTACATCTCTAAGATTTGGGAGAATTTGATGCTCAATGTACCCAGGGTTTAATTTTAATAAACACTTGTCTTGAATGCCATAGTGGTTGATGGTTTCATTAACGACATTGGTATTAATGATTTTTTCAATCACTAAGATGTATCTTAAGATGTGATTTGCCATATCTCGATCGAATTTATATAAATGAATAATTTCGTCTGAATTTGCATCTTGGTCGTAGCGACGATTATATTTATCAGCATAAAATGGATCGCTATATCCATACACAAAAGTATTGTAATTAAAGTTTTTAATGTGATAATTTAGTATGGCTTTATCGCCTATTTGTAATCCGCTTTTAGAAAGTTGTTTAATAATGTCTCGCGAATTGATAATATTTTGCATAAAATAATAATACCATAATGAACAAAAAAATAACCACGACTTCACTACCCAAGATACCTGACATTGTTTTCACTCACGGTATTACTTCTTTCGGCGCTAGTCACATTGAAATATGCAAAGTATTAACGAAGTTAGGCTACAACTTTCATTATTTTGATTTACCAGGGCACGGGGCAAAGCGTAAGGATTGAGAAACTCACAAATTTACTTTTAATGATATGTTGAAATTTGTGAGCAATTATATTGATACCAATATTAAAGATAAACCGTTCATCATCATGGGTCATTCTATGGGTGGTGGAGTTACTTTAGCAACATGCACTAAATACAGATCACAAATTAAAGCAGTAATTCTCGAATGTCCATTAACACCGGCAGTTTATAACCATACTGAAGAAAAAGATAAGCTAAACTTCAAAGATGTGCCAATCAATATTGCTAAGTACCGTCGTATTGTGAAAGAAAACTGACGTAAATTAAGAGTTGGTATTTTCAAATGATTAAGCAAAGACCGTTGTTTTGCACCTCTATTAATGAATATTGGCAAATCCGAAGCCTTAGAAAAAATTCAAAAAGGAGTTCATTCTATTAATGCTCCAACACTATTAATAGTTGGCGAAAAAGATAAAGTTATCCCCCCGCTTGCAACTAGCGCTTATTTGCAGGACAACATCTCTACTTTAACAATTCAAGTCGCTATTGGTGCTGGGCACAATCCATTTAAAGATACTCCCCAACAATACAAAGAATTTATCATTGATTTCCTAAACAAAATTAATAGTTAAAACTATTTTTTAATTTAAACGGATGATTACCATTTAACATTTCTTTTATAGAAACTGGTTTTTTTCCAGCAATTTGTAGTTTCGTAATCTTGAGACAATTAATCTTGCACGAAACAACGATACCGTTTTTATCAATATTCATTATTTCACCAAGTGTTCCACACGGTGTTAAATGATCGACTTCAGACTCATGAATTTTAACGACGGTATTGTTGTAAATCGCATATGCAATAGGTTCATCATATAAACCGCGAACTTGTGCGTCAATTTCAATTGCTGAACGATCTCAGCAAATTTTTTCGTCATCTCGACTAATATTTTTAGCAATTGTTACTAAGGCATTGTTTTGCGGTGTACTTATTACTGCATTGTTAAAAAGACTATGAATGTGTTTTCTTAAGACATCATAAGAAATTTTTGCAAGTTTATCATAAAGAGTGCGATATGTCTCTCGTGCATCTAAAGCAATTTTTTCTTGATAAATCACATTACCAGCGTCCAATTCTTTGGTCATATACATTAAAGATACACCACTAACGACATCACGATTAATTACTGCATGATGAATTGGTGCACCGCCTCTTCAGCGTGGTAATAATGAAGTGTGCACATTCACACAATGAAATTGGGGAATATTTAAAACACGTTCAGTCATAATTTTCCCATAAGCACAAACAACAATTAAATCGGGTTCTAATTCTAGTAGTTCGTCGTAAATATCATTAATTTTTTCAGGTTGAAAAATCTTCAGTTGTTGTTTTTCAGCCAGTGCTTTTACTTCACTTTTTTCAATAATTTGTTTACGACCAATTGGTTTATCTGGTTTTGTAACCACACCGACAACATTAATTTTTTCATCAAGCAACGCTTGTAAACAAGCAGCTGCGATTTTGGGAGTGCCAAAAAACACTACACGAAATGACATATTATGCTCCGTTCTTCGCAGCAGCTTTTTGTTTGGCTTTTTCCACTTTAACCTTTGCTTTGATTTTTTTCTTTTCTAATAGCTTACGTTGATGTTCATCATTCTTCTGTTGTTGCTTGATTGCTTTAGCATTTTTAGTTGTTTCAGCAAATTTAATGGGAGCAATCCATTCCATTTCTTTATCATAATCTAGCAAACCATTAATAATGATTTTACGATCATATTCTTTCTTGTTAATCTTTGTATTGATTACTTCACATTCAATTGCTCGTGGTTTCTCAATAATGCCAGTCTTGCTTTGTTTGGTGGTAAAACAAACTACATACAAATCTTTTTCTTTTGGTGGTAATAATTTCTTACCATTCTTTTTGGCAAGAAGACGTTGTTGCTCAAACTGTAATTTACGTAACTTAATTTCTTCACGCTTATTCGCTTTGACTATTTTAGGCAAATTTGGATTGATGTAATCAACACCATTTCGTTTGGCAACATAACAATCAGCAATTTCTTTACCATAGTCATTAGAATCTTTAAGATATTGTTTGACAGCCTTTCAAACCTCATCTTTGTCTTTACGCTTGCTAACTGCAATAGTTGCCGTTTTGCCTTTACGCTTTTTTAGTCAAATAGGAATACCAATAGCAGCAATGGCAACAATAATGATTATGGGTAAGTATGTTGAAATATCCATTGTTTACCTCTTGTCTTCCACTAAATTCTCTAAAAACACTGCAATACCATCTACAAGTAAATCAACAAACTTTTTAGTTTGCTTGCCAAGTTTTTCTTTCTTAGCCCATTTAACGGCTTCGTTTGTCGCATTACGAACATTACCAGCACGAAATTTAATTTCTTCCACCACATCTGTGTGTTTGCCTTTTTTAATAGCATCAACGTGTGCCTCAAGTTTGATTTCATCAATCTTGTCTTGCACGCTCAGTTTCTTACGAGAAATCAGTTTAGTTTTATCTTGTTTTTTTGTTGCCATAAGATATTTGTTAATTATATAGGACTTTATTTATATAATATATCGACTAAAAATTACAAATTATGGCAAACATTAAAGCAAACATCAAAAACATTCGTAAAACAAGAAAACAACATGCACGAAACAAAAGTGAAATTAGTAAGTCACGTTCTAAAATAAAAACCGCTCGACAAACTAAGTCGCAAAAAGATTTAGCAGTCGCTTACAAAAAAATCGATTCAATCTGTGCTAAAGGTAAGATTCACAAGAATAAAGCTAACCGTATTAAATCTCGTCTAGCTAAAGCTGCAAATCAAAAAGTTGCACCTGTTGAAGCGAAGAAATAATGAGAAAACAAGTTAAAACACTGTTGGGAATTTGTGGATTATCAACAATTGCAGTTGCTGGTGTTTTAACTATAACATCCTGTGCTTCTACTGATCCATTTGAAGATTATGCCACTGGTACAGCAATTACAATCGCTAGTCAAAAAGATGCTGATTACGCCAAAACTGATGCAGCGAAACATATCTATACGTTTCGTAGTGATTTTAATTGGACATCAATTGATCCACTTTGACATAATGCGTCATATTTAATGATGACTGGACAATTTGGCGGGGGGGTTGTTGATACTGCCACCTATGCTAGTACCCAAATTTATTGAGAATTTGTTTACTACTTAGCTTTTAATTGAAAGAAAAATGACAAAAAATCGTTATCTATAAGTGGAGTAACCGACACCACTAAATTCGTTGTGGCTGATGATGAAAATTTAAATATTTCACTAGCGACCGGTGTTACATTTTCATTAAATGGTAGTGGAACTACAGATCTAACATTTTCATACATCGAACCACAAACGAGACAAGACCATTTTCAACTAATAGGGACACCGGTTGGTGTTGGAGCGAACCCATATCAATTTGATAGTTACGGATTATTTGGCATTTTAAATAATGTCATTTAAGAAGTTGGTGATTGCACCAATTTTTTTTTGTGTCACCAAAGGTGTTGATAATTTCATCGTTCAATTAATCAGGTATACATGAATACTAATCATGCGACTACAATTACACCAATAATTACCCAATTAATAACTGTGGCAGCATGGAAATAACCATCATAGTCTTTTTCGCCAAGAGGTCCTTGCTTTAATCACGTGGTAAAAAAAGACGAACCAGTAATTCCAATAGCCATAACGGACTGATAAACACCCATTGGGGATGCCTTCTCTGTCTTAAATGTTTTCTGTAAGATGAAGCCTAAGATTAGGTTATAAACAATACCGTAACTAAAGCCATTTAAAACATGGATGGCAAGATATCCATAAGGATTCAAAATATAAATCCCCAATATTTCATATAGTATTCAAATTGCAGCACCAATCGTAAATGATCACATTTTGCCAATCCGATTAACGAGAATTAACCCCGTAATTAAACCACCAAATAATTGACCAAAACTAAATAGCAAAGATAAATAGCCTTCGTATCCACTTGCCACATTTTTCACCCCATCAATTGGCATTGGCAACCCAGCATGATAATTTGCTAAAACTTCAATGTTCAGTTGAGCGATGCCTCCAGAATTAGCTCATTTGATAAAAGCAATTAGTGAACCTAATAGACAAATCCAAACAAAATAAATTCATTCCCGATTAGTTTGCAATTGTTTTTTATAAACATTGTCACAATATAGTTGCTTCCGATTTTCTTTTACAAAGAAAGCAACGATAAAGGCAATGACAGTGACAACTAATCCAACAAGTCATAAATATTTTAAAATACTACTATCGCTTTTTGCAGTTGTGCCACCTATTGAAGAAAAAGTAGATTGGATAGCGCTGGATATGAAATCAGCCAATAGTGGTGGTATAGACAACAATGAAACAGTTAAAAACTGCTTTGACTTACCATGTTGTTCACTAAACATTAATTGATAAGTGCCAATCATTGAAGCACCAATTCCAACCCCTAATGATTGCACCACATTCGTTGTGGTGCAAGGATAGATAATGATGGGAATATAAGTAATTAATCCAATAGCTAAAGCTAAATAGATCATTGCCTTACGGGACTTTAATCTAAAGGTGAATCAATCAGCAAACACTCGTGTAAAAATCCCAATAAACCCATAAGCTGCCATTGGCAATCATAATAATGTTAGTTTATCATCAATTATTGCACACTCCATCACTCCTGTATATTGACGTAATAGCATTAATGGAATTCAAAACAAAGTGTATAGGACAAACAATAATTTGTATCCCTTCTGATCTACTTTTACAAAACGAATTACCAATATTGCTACAACGACAGCTAAAACAATGACGCCAATATTAATATAGACGGCTAGATTATTAGAAATGTCACTAGTTAAAGTTTGCATGACTTCTTTCGTATGGTGGTAATTATAGAGAAAAACCTATTAGTAGACAACTTTCATCATAGTCAATAGTCAACTAGTTTTAAATAATGAGGTTGGTGAATAGTTAAATCTTTTGTAAACCATGCGATGTAAATCTTTGAGGAAATTTTTGAATGGTAACAATAAATTGTTTTTGAAAAGATTTTCTCATACATCCATTCCATAGGATACACTTTATGATAAAAGCATATTAATAATAAACCATGTAAAGTTTATATAGAGAGTATCCTTAATTTAATTATCTGATGTGAAAAATCTAGGCATTGTTTAAAATGTCTAGATTTTGAAGAAAGATAGTTACGCTATTGGATATACTGATCAATTAGCAAAATTGCTTTTTGCTGTAGCGATGGCGTCTCTAATGGCTACAGCGCCAGCGTGAGTCGTAGCAGCAATGGTGCCAGTTGGTTGGTCACAGCCGTCGAAGGCATAGTCGCCGATGGAAGCGGTAGTAATTGAACCAAAATCAATATAGATTAAGTTCGCACAGCCGTAGAAGGCATAAGAGCCGATGGATGTGCTACTGAGTGAAGTAAAAGTAACTCTAGTTAAAGACGCACAGCCGTTGAAGGCATAAGTGCCGATGGATGCGGCGGTGTTTTGTAGAGGAATAGATGTTAATTTGGAAATATCACCGACATATAGACAACCATCTGCATAGGCGGTTGTAGAAGCGGTTTTATAAATAGCAGCACCGTCTGTGTCATAACCTTTTGTATAAGCTGAATCGACAGATAAATCATTTACACCATTCGCTGTTAAGCTCGCACAGCCGTAGAAGGCATCAGAGCCGATGGATGTGAGCGTACCAAATGAAGAAGCATCTACATCTAAACTTGCACAGCCGTAGAAGGCACCAGAGCCGATGGATGTAACGGAAGAACTTATTTTAGTTAAAGACGCACAGCCGGAGAAGGCATAAGAGCCGATGGAAGCTACGGTAGTTGGAATAGTTAAACCAGAAATATCACCGACATATAGACAACCAGAATCATAAGCATATGTATCAGCGGTTTTACAAATCACAACACCGTTTGTGCTTGATGATTTTGTGTATGTTGCGGATTCTACATTTAAAGCTTTTACGCCAGTCGTTGTTAAACTTGCACAGCCGTCGAAGGCCTGAGAGCCGATGGATGTGAGCGTACCAAATGAAGAAGCATCTACATCTAAACTTGCACAGCCGGAGAAGGCATAGTCGCCGATGGATGTTGATTTGCTAGAAAAAGATGCTAAATTCACACAGCCGGAGAAGGCCTCAGTGCCGATGGAACCTACTGATAAAGAAGCATCCACATCTACTAAATTTGCACAGCCGTTGAAGGCATTAGAGCCGATGGATGTGTTTGTTCCTTCAATTTGTATTTCAGAGATAGTGCCTCCAACGGTCATACTTGCACTATTTAATAAACCAGTAATGGATGTGACATCAGCAGGAAAAATAATTTTAGAATAACCTGTAGCTTTTGCTTCAGCATCTTTACCTGCTTGTCAACCAGTGACCGCTGGATACCCGGCAAATCAAGTAGCATCGGCTATCAAATTGTTGGCATCAACATTAATCGTCAATGTAATATTTAATGTTGCAGGAGCATAGTTAACAATCTCTGATTGAATTATGAAAGAATATGTGTTGGCAGGAGTGCCGGCAGTTCAAGCGAGTAAACCCGCTCCTGACAAAGTGATATTGTTACCAGGTGCGCTACCAACAAATGATCAAGCAGTAGTACCGGCACTACTAGTGTATTGTTGTTGATCGCCAACGCCAAATATCCCTAAAGGTGAAAAATCTCCTCCAAGTTGTTGTTGGGCATTTTGAATATGAATTGTTAATGGGTTGCTGATAATTTTTGTAGTGTTATCAGTAATGGTTATCGTGTAATCAGCAACTGGTAAAGTTAGAGATTTTCTTGTTAGTGTGAAAGTACCACTTGTAACGACTAAATCAAAACTAGAGGCATCAGAGCCTGTTAAAGTGCAATCGCCTAATGTAAAATTAGTAGCTGTAATAGTACCAGAGGTAGTCGAAGCGGCATCGTAAGTAAGAACATCATTCGATGAACTAATAGTGAGTGATTTATCGCCGGTTGGATTGCCACAAGAAGTTAGAGTAGCTGCGGTTACACCAAGACCGATAATACCTGTAGCAGAAATTGATGCTAGTGTTTTAATTAATTTTGATTTTTTCATTTTATGTTTCTTTCTATTTTCATTTGGAAAATTATTTTTTGAATGTAAAGTGATCTGTGAGATAGACAAATAAAAAACAAGAACTAGCAAAAAGCTAATTCTTGTTTATAAGAGAGAAGAAAAATTAAACCACTTGTGCGGCTCTCTCTCTCTCTCTAATTGTGATCATACTTACCAATTAATGATATACGAAAAAATCTTCCAAAAAATTTATTTTACGTAACTATTCACCCCCCTATCATTAAAAAACTAAATGAAAAATGGCATAGCGTTGCCATATCATTTATAAAGTACAACTCTTTTAAATGTTAAATGTGTGTATATGCAATCAAACATGAGCACTAATATTAATTTTTATAAAACTTTACAAAAAGTTCAATCCCATACGATAATTAATGCTCATAAATTGGCCCGTTGGTGAAGCGATTTAACACACGCCCCTCTCAAGGGCGCATTCATGAGTTTGAATCTCATACGGGTCACCATTGCTGAATTAGTTTAGCGGTAAAACAAGAGCATGGTAAGCTCTAGCCCCGAGTTCGATTCTCGGATCCAGCACCAGAATAACTTCCAATAGGAAGTTTTTATTTTATAAAGTTATTATTTCTTTATGTGTTTTTTAGTTTTATGATGAAATATTTTATTAAATTCAATAGATGATATTGTCACTAAAGAAATACAAGAAATTCCCGCAAGAATAAAACAAACTAATGCATTATTAAAATCACCATTAGATTCTGAATTAAGAACACTAACCATAAAATTTTGAATTTCTATTTCGAAAAATATAAGTGAAAATAAGGATAAACAAGCCATAACCAAAGAAACTATTAAAAAAATAGTTGTTAAAGTTTTAAACTTAGTAACTTTTATTTGAATGATTAACATAACTGTTATATTGACAATTAATAGCGCTGCCGAAACAATTCCCAAAGGAAAGATCATTAATCCTATATATAGTCCATCCAATTGTGCTGTAGAAAAATCAATATCACTCATTAGGTTTGGATTTGCAATAAAAAGTATGACAAAGCAAAGCAAAGCAGGTAATAAACAAATTGAAAGAGCAAAAAAAATGATGTCAAGTATTTTCCATAGAAAAATAGCATTAATTTGATATTGATGATTAAATCTTTGGCTCATAATTATTTATAATCCTTTGTAATTTCAAATTTATAATTTCGTTTCAAAATCAAACACATTCTAACCAAAGAATATATTCAAAATATGAATGATAAAACAAACATAGCAAGCATGCAATACCCAGCGATAGAAAGACTAGCCAATGGTCCTTCAATGCCATCAGAAACAGATTTTCAGAAAAAGCTAATTAAAAATTCGTTGGAAATAGGGGCTTCCAATTTTTGAAAATAACCAAGCCAAGCCATCGCTAATAAAAAGAAAGCAATGATGATCATAGTTACAAACATTATTTTTAGTCATTTAAATTCAACATATGTATGTTTTTTCAATGAAATGCCTCTTATGTTGTATCTAATAGTCATAAATAACACTGAAATCACCACTATGCAAAAGATAGTAAATATCACAGAGGTGGCTGTCGGCAATAATTGAATATCTACATCTTGAGATAATAAGTCGCTATATGTCCAAAACGGAATGGTGTAAACAATGCGAAACGAAAAATTAAAAGTAGCAGTTGGGGGCGTAAAATTGGCATACAATAGCAGGCCAATTGCTATAAGTCATAAGGCGATTGCACCCATAACTATAAACATTCTACCACTAGTAGAGTATTGATTTAACTGTCAACCAACTTTATTGGTTTTGTTTATAACTACCAAACGATTTTGTGGCACATTGTTTTTCTTTACCATAGCTGTTCTCATATTAGAATGTCTCCATTGTCCATCCTGGCAAGAATTTTTCTAGAACAAATGTATCATACCCTACGGCTTCAGAGTGAACACGAAGAACGCCTGAAGCAACACAATTAATATATGGGTTAACTCCTGAATATTGCACAGAGGTAGCATCAAGCGAATCATATTCAATTAAAGCTAATACATTACAATCACCAAAAGCCCTGCCACCAATGCTTGTGACGGTACCTGGGAGAACAATTTTAATCAAACTTGAATTATCAGAAAAAGCCCCAGCATCAATTTGAGTAATGTTAGTTTGACTCAAATCAAAAATACTCACACCCGTGTTGCTAAATGCATTTGTAAAAACTCGTTTAGTATGTTTTGGCACATTTACATCTTCTAAATTCACACAATTGTAAAAAAGAGCAGTATTAATATTACTATCTTTGTTTGTTTCTGGTAAATGTACTTTTACAAGTGAAGTGCAATCTTTAAATACATAATCCATCACATGAATTTGACTATCAGGCAAAATTGCTTCAATTAAATTTGAACAGCCTTGAAATGCTTGAGACATAATTGTTGCAAGTTGAGTAGCATTGCTAAAATCAACGTGTTCAATACCAGTGCTTTTATAAAACGCTTGTCAACCAACCTCTTTTAGTTCACTACTAAGATCAACGAATTCAATACTCTGAGTTTCACAAAATGCTGCGGTATCAATAATGCCACATCCCTTATGAAGGGGCGAGCCACTTTTATCAGTGTCAAAAATCAAATTCTTGATCCAACCATTACTCCCAAGGCATTCTGGAACTTGTTTGGAAGAACCACTATCAAACCCAAAAGCATTTTCAGCAACGATATAAACATTGCTTGGAACGAGAAGGGTATCGTAGTCATGTGAAATGTTCGCCCCAATTACAAAGCCATTTAGTTTATTAACGGTCTCAGGCTGGTCATCTATGGTAATTGTGACTTCTTCTATGTCTAAACAATTATTTGGAATAGGATTGCAAATATGCAAATCGCTATGATTAGAATAAGCCACCACCACAGGACTCGTTTCACTCTCTGTGTTGGTAATTACTACTTTGACAAGAAAATGAATCGATTTTGCCGTTTGTGCTGATCACTGTATGTATGCCTTGCTTTTATCGCTTGGGTCAACATTTATTGAAATTAAGCTACTGTCTATTGGATTTTTTGTATCAGGATCAACAAGCGAGTATAAAACAGTAAAATCAATACTATCAGGATCACTAGTTCCATAAAATGTTGTGTTAACTACATTATCATCGCCGCTATACGATTCGTTTATAGTACCGATTATTGATTCTTGTAATTCCAAAGTTGCCGATGTGATGTGTTCATCCGATGAAATAGTTAATGTAACTGGATCAATAGATTGACCAAACTCATTAACATCGGCAACGGATGTTGCCACAACATAAAAAGAGTAAACTCCAACATCCGCATCATCTGTTCAAGTAATTTGGGCTTGCGTGGTGGATTCGGATGGAGTAATATTAATCCATTCAGGTAGAGGATCTTGTCCATCATTTGGAACTAATGTTCATGTTACTGAAGAATCTCCCGTAAAAACACCAACAGTATTTACAATTGCATCAAAGAACAAATCGGTAGAACCATCAGATGTCATAACTCCTGCAGTATCTTTAACACCAGAAGCCACCATTACACTAGGTTCGTCTACAACAACGCTTACTACTGAACCTGTTTTGAAATTTATTGAAAAAGTCCCATCGGCATAAACATCTTCATTAGATACCGAACTCACGCGAACTCTCCATAATGGCCGTATTGCCGGAGTCACTGGAGCTAAATTTGTTCAGCTAATAACACCAGTGCTTTCATCAATATGTACATAAGCGGGCACACCATTCAAGAACGTTCATCTCACTTCCGTATCATAGCTTCCTTCGCCATTTAGTGTTATGTCAAATTTTTCTGCGGCAGTACCAGCAACACCTGCTCACGCATTATTTATATCTAATCGTGAATTGGGATTGTTTATTACTATGCTAGTAACCCTAGCAGGATCAATAACTAAAGTAAACTCATCATTTGAAATTTTGGAGATCTTTTTGTCGTCTTTCGAAACAGCTTTTGCATAAAAAGAATAACTTCGTACAGTGGCGCCTTGGTTCCAAACAACATCACCAGATCCATTAATCAAAACAAACCCCAACGGTACATTAGTGTGAGCTTCATCTTCATTACCGTTTGCATCACAAATATGCCAATCCACATTATTATTTGTCGTGCCATCTTTCATAGTGACGGTCGCATCAAATATATGAACACTCCCTGCAGCACCAAAATATCCTGTATGTGTCGCTTGTGCTTCGTCAATGTTAATGGACGAAACAATTGATCCACAACTGGTTAGTCCTATTGAACAAGCGCTCACTATTACACCACATATTGTTGGCGCACTAATGGCATATTTAATTTTGTTAATTTTTTTCATAATTCTCCCCTAGATTATGTTCTTTCGCATATTGAATAGAATGTTTATAATGTCTAGCAGAATGAAACGAATATCTTCCTAAGTGCTTCTCAATGAAAATTATTGATGCAACCACTATAAATCATCCTAATAATGAAATAAATGCAATCAAAAACCACTGGTAAATTGATGGTGTATACAAAAAGACAACTCCGTTATTTTGACTATAACCTATCATATTAAGATATCAAAGATTGTTAATAGCGATATATTGTGGAACCACACTTGGATCAACGTTGTTCGTATCTACAATTGGTGAAACAAGACCAACGATTAGCATAACTAACATAGATAAACATAATGCAAATACCAACAATAGGTGGGTTAAATTATAAAGATCCACCCTACCATTTTTAACAAGTGCTGATTTAAGGTATTTAAAACGAAAATTATGATTATCAAAACGAAAATTGATAATTATGCTAGAAAGTAATGCAATAATAGTCACAGGAACCAAACAAATGACCGCAATCCCTAATTGCGAAAGCGAAGTCCCATTTTTATATAACCCCACTAAAACAAAAAGAAGTTGATCATCTTTGATATCAAAACCAACAGTAGGTGGTGAAAGCATAACTGCCGCGCATAAACCAAAGACACATATACCTATAAAAATGGTAAAGTCGATTATAAACAAAGAAAGAATGCCATTAGTTTTCTTGCCAACACTATTTGTTTTCATACACCCCCTCATTATTTTTATTTGTAAAATGAATACTTGAATTATATGTTATATATATATATATATATATGATAAAAAAGTTATTCGTATCCGACCTTGACGGAACATTATTAAATAAAGACAAAATGATTGATGCTCATAGTATTGATGTGATTAAGAAGCTCAAGCTTGCTGGGCATATTTTTTGTTTTGCAACTGGACGTGGTTGGGATGAATGCAAGAAATATTACGAGCAATTAGGTTTAGACACACCTTGTATTATTTTTAACGGTAGTAAAATGGTTAGTCCAAAAAATAAATATTTTATTCCTAATACACACTCCATTAGTAATGATGTTTTTTACCAATTGTGAAATAACGATGAACTCCAAAAGGAAATTGATTACTTTGTAATTAAAACAGCTGCCGGCAATTACACAAGCAAAATACCAACATCACCAGAATTAATTAAACATTTTGATAGCTTATTCCATATTGATATGCATAAATCTAAAAACATCAAAAAAGATGTATTGATCCGTACTGAAAACCGCCACACTGATGCTCTATCGATTATTTTGGTCTTGAAAGAAGGTTTCAATCTCACCAATGTTATTCGTGAAATTAAATCAGTAACTCATAATATTGAAATCTCAAAATGATCAATTGATAATAAGGGGATGAGCTCAAAGGTAACATCGCGATTAATTATTGAGCTCAACAACCGTGCCGCTAATAAACTTAATGCCGTCCAATCTATCCAATACTACTTAGACATTACTGATGAAAACATTTATGTCTTTGGTGATGGCGAAAATGATGTCAAAGTATTAAACTATTACAATAATTCCATTGCTGTTAAAAATGCTGGTTATACTGCATTAATTAATGCTCATCACATTTCGCGTTACTCTAATGAGGAAAGTGCTGTTGGTAAAGAAATTGAAAACATCCTTGCTTGAGGCAAGTAGATTATCACAACGCTTTGTGTAGTTCGAATAAACCAAGAAATTTTTTCAAAGTAACTTTCTTACCATTGCAATTTACATGTCCGTTATATTCACCAAAGAATTGACGAAAGTTAGTTTTAACAATGCCAAATCCGCGTGAATTCACATCATCTTTTTGTCCTAATGGTTTAAACCATAAATGAATTCTTTCATCACTGGTATAAATTTCCATACCTTTTTTATAAGGATTATTGTAATCTCATTTAAATAGAATATGTTCTACATGTTCTCTTTGATCGTTAAATCAAACAGCATTTTCTGGATAAAGTGCATTGTTGTTGAATACCGCAAAGTTGAACCCCACAATGTCTTTATTAATTTTGGTCGATCCGCACCCTCACGCTCAACTAGTATCTCTTTTAAAGAAACCACCAGATCAATCAATGGATGCCAAGGTGTCGTTACTACCCATATTGATTTTTACACCATTAGCTTTAATGTCAAAGACATTTAATTTCAGTCCTGCTCTTTTTGCCGTAAAAACTCAATGGTCAAAATCCGATGGATTAATTACTCGCAACGGTTTATTTTTTATTGTTAATTGTACTTCGTAATTGAGATCAACGATATCTCGATATTTAAAATGACCGATGATTGTGCCAATATCAATATTCTTTTTAATATCAATGTGGATTCCATGAGCATGATAATAAATCTCGTTGTAGTCAATATCGTTAGTAAATTTTAAGCCTTTACCTATGATATCTTTTTGCCATTGACAAATGATTCCTTTATTCTTTTGATAGACATAGCCAAATATGTTCCTAGCAATACCAATGTCTACAAAGGCTAACCCTACGATAAAATTTTCATTTGAAAAAGCAATGAAATGAAATTTATGAAAACCAAATTTCTTTTTAAATGCCGAAACCTTTCTATCGAAAAAGTTATGCATTTTATAGTCCGATCAATTGAAATCAATTTTCTCGTCATAAATACCATAGTTGACGGTATTATTTTCTTTATTAATTAATTTTTGCATTGTATTACCTATCTATGTGGTCAAACTTTCCAGCCACGGCATTTTCATATATATGAACAATTTGCCTACGGTTAAATTGAATGGGGTTAGATATCCCACAAAAATCTTTCATTGCTTTGATGGACATTTCTTTAATTTTTTCTTGAGTAATACCTTTTTGAACATCGTTTAAATTTGTGGGGATATCTAATTTCTTTAATAACTCAATAATACCTTTAACACAACCTTTGGCTTTGTTGTAATCATCAGTAGATTTATTATCAATACCCATATAATCGTTAATCTTGCATAGTTTTTGTACTACAAAATCATTGCTTAATTCATAGTCCAATACATATGGCATAATGACAGCATTGGCCAAACCATGCGGCGTGTTAAACACACCACTCATGGCATGGGACATAGAATGAATGAAGCCAAGCGAAGCGCTATTGAAAGCAACCCCAGCCATAAATTCAGCATATGCCATTTTTTCACGTGCTTCAATATTGTTCGGTGTGGCATAGGCAATTGGCAAGTATTTATAAACTAAGTGCATTGCTTGTCTAACATATGCTTTGGTAAATAAGCTTGGTACATTGGACAAATCTGCTTCAATCGCATGCACTAATGTATCAATTCCAACTCACGAAGTTGGGCGTGGTGGTAATCCCATCATTAAATTGCTATCATCAACCATAACATTAGGTTGAATATTTTTATCTACTAATGTCATTTTGAAATGATTGACTTCGTCAGTAATGACAGCAACGTTGGTAACGCCACTTCCAGTACCAGCGGTTGTATTGATTGCGATTAAAGGCATTGCTGGAGCATTTTTAGTGACATTAAGTCCTTGATATTGATAAATATTATCGTTTTTATTGCTCAATACTAAACACGCTGCTTTGGCAGAGTCGTGAGCACTACCACCACCGATGGAAATTAAAGCATCACATTTATTTTTACGATATTCTTCCACTAAATAGTTCACAACCTCAGTTGAAGGATTTGGTTGCACACCTTCGTAGATTGCATATTTAATGTCGTTTTTCTTCAACTGATTGATAACTTTTTGGACTACACCAGTTTTAATTAAAATGGGATCAGTAATTAATATTGGGTTTTGGAAATGATAACTTTCACAAATAATTCGAAAGTTATCTAGAGTACTATGTCCCAATAAATTGACACTAGCGTTTTGAAAAATGTAATCTTTTTCGTGTCATTCACGAAGCATACCGACAATTTGCATTTTGGAAGGAATTTTTTTCATTCCCAACATTAGCTTCCGAATAGGACGGGCTCTTAAACCAAGTGTAAAAAGTTGATAAATCATTAGACGACCCTCCTTGTTTGTTGATTCTTGCCCATAACTTCTGATAAGTGTTTGCCAAGAATATCACCAGCTACTTCTCAACGCTTTGGATCTTCTGTAAAGTCTAAATAAAATTCAGAAAACTTTGTCTTGAATTCTTCTAAACTACTTCCATAGAACTCTAAAGCTTGAGATATTGATGAACCTCGCTTACGAATTAGTGTTTCAATCGCATCATTACTTTCATAAGCTAAAACAATTTCAAATTGGCGGTAATGTTCTGTACTGGCGGCAACTAATCGCGACTCTGGACTAAGTGGCGCATTGTTATAAGCGTTTTTCATAAGAACATCAGCTTGAGCAATTTGTGCATAAAGTTTACGTAACTTACTCTTACTTTGAGTCTTACTAATTTTCTTTCAAAGTCGCAAACATTCAATGATGCCATTGTATGCACATGTTTTAATAAAATCATTAGACTTTGTCGTGAGAAAGCACGCCTCTAAAGCTAATGTAATATCGTGCAAAAAATAAATTTTATCCATGATGTTTCATTTTTGAACATTGTGGCAAGAATTGAAAACAACAGTAGGAATAATGATACGGTTCACGCTCTTGCCACCCTTCCATAGTAGTCCCGCACCACACGATGACATATGCCCAGGCTCAGTTTCAATCGTATATAGTTGACATGCGTTGGTATTAGATACTTTGGCAATATCATGAATATAACGACTGCCATAAGAAATGATTAAATCAATATTCTTATTAAATGTAATAATATTTGTCCGCATGTCCAAGGCAATCTTATCAAATGGTATATTGCACGATTCAATCAGTTTAATGATTTTGGTAGTCTCTGATAAAGCATGACCAAATTCATCTTGTTCATGTAAAAAAGCGATATGTTTAAATCTACCTTCTTGGATTAACCGTTTTAGCGGATGGTAATCATTTAAACCGATTATTAATTGATTGCTGGTGAGATACGTGAACATAATATGTTTATAAGTGTAATATATTATAATCGTTGTGTTGTTATTAAGTATTAGGAGTGTGCAATTGCAATATGAATTCCAGTGTACGTGTAATCTATGTTGAAAAAAGTAAACCATTCAATGTCGAAGCCACACAATTACTTCATGACTTACAATTAAATCTTAGTATTAATAATTTAATTAATGTGCGCATACTTAATAAATATATCGTGGCTAACATTGATGACAAAACGCATAGAAGCTCATTAAACACGATTTTTAGTGAACCACCTGTAGATCTCCTATTTCTAGAACAATTCCCGAAAGAACCCAGTGAAAATGCTTTTGGCGTCGCATTCTTGCCAGGACAATTTGACCAAAGATCTGATTCGGCTGAACAATGTTTAAAATTGATTAACCCCAAAACAACAGCAATTGTAAAAACTGCAACAATCTATGTATTGGATGGTAAACTTACAGAAGACATAATTAATAAAATAAAGAAATATTTAATTAATCCTACAGACTCCCATGAAGTAAATGTTAACTCGCGGGAATATTTAATTGCACACAAGCTACCTCAAGCGATTGAACATATTAATGGATTCAACAAATGAAGTAAACTTCAACTTCAAAATTGATATGCCACTCAAGGATTGGCAATGACTGTTAATGATCTATCAATGATTCAAGATTATTTTATTAATGAAAAAAGAAACCCAACTGTAACCGAAATTAAAGTGATAGACACATATTGATCAGATCATTGTCGTCATACAACTTTTGAAACTAAACTTGAAAAAATTACAATTCCTAATGGTTTGTACACAACTCCTATCCAAGCTGCTTATCGTTTATATCTAAACGCACGTGATCATGTTTATGGTAAAGACGCTACACGTAAAATATCTTTGATGGACATCGGTACCATTGTTGCCAAAGAATTACGCCGCAGTGGTGGATTAAAAGAACTTGATGTGTCTGACGAAAATAATGCTTGTTCAATTCGTGTTGATGTAAAAATTGACAAAAAAATTGAGAAATATTTATTAATGTTCAAAAATGAAACTCATAACCACCCAACCGAAATTGAACCGTTTGGTGGTGCAGCAACTTGTTTGGGTGGAGCAATCCGTGATCCATTGTCAGGTCGCACATATGTTTATCAAGCGATGCGTGTTACTGGTAGTGGAGATCCAACAGTACCTTTAGACAAAACACTACCAAATAAATTACCACAAAAAACAATTACTTTGGGTGCAGCTCGTGGTTATAGTTCATATGGAAACCAAATTGGTTTAGCAACTGGCCAAGTCGACGAAATATATCACCCTGGTTATGTTGCTAAGCGCATGGAAGTTGGTGCTGTTGTTGGCGCTGCTCCAATAAATAATGTGGTACGTAAGGCACCAGCAAATGGAGACGCAATTATTTTATTAGGTGGTCGTACAGGTAAAGATGGTATTGGTGGAGCGACTGGTTCTTCCAAATCGCACACTAAAAAATCAATTGTAGAATCTGGCGCTGAAGTACAAAAAGGTAACCCTATATGTGAGCGTAAAA
>JAITNN010000018.1 GCA_031290395.1 Mycoplasmataceae bacterium | reverse complement strand
TTGAGTTGAAGTGAATAATATCGTTTATCTTAAAACAGAAATTGTAGTTAGATATTGTAACACAAATATATATATATATATATATATATATATAATGTTAAAAATATTACTCAGTAAGGGAGATCGTTATGAAAAGAAATAAAACATTTTATAAAATAACGGATGGTATGGTTTCGGCCGGTGGTAGGACATGATACAAAATAACTGACGGAATGATTCAAGGGCCAGATGGGACTTATTGCAAATTAACAGATGGTATGTGAACTGGACCAAACGGTAAAACCTATTATAAAATAGCTAATGGTATTACTTCAGTAGGTGATAATACCGTTTACGATATTACAAGCGGCATGAAAGTTGATTCTCATGGAGGGATAGCATACAAAATAACGACAGGTATGACTGAATCTAATTTAGAAGATGATTTTATTCCCACAATGGGCACAATGGATGACAATGATAACTTTGGTGGATTCTAATGGCATACTATCATAAACTATACGGGGAAATAATTAGGAGTGCTGAAAATAATTGGTTTGAAACTTGTGCACCGGTTCTTAAAATTGAAACATTTTATGCTGATGAAATACAAATGCAATATTTTATTAAAGATACTTTTTTCGAAGACATGTCATCTGATGCAAACAGAAATATAAATAAATTCGTAATAAGTGTTCGTAAATATTTGGAAAATAAAATTGAAGCTTTGAAAGCGGTAAAACCAGTATACCCAGGTCCATGCACTGACATATTTGGAAATTTAGATCCTGAAGCTGCTGGTAGGTATACACGCAAATATGAAGGTTGATTATTCAAATATTCAAATTTAACAGATTTTGCATCCGATACGATTTCGTTTAAACTTGGATATAGAATAAAAAATATGGACGATAGATATATTTTTATTTATATAACTAAACATAAAATACCAATCAGCGCTGGAAGTTTTGTTCAAAAAAACATTGTTGACTGACGAGAACCAATATTTGATTTGTGACGACGCAAATCTACAGCGAAAAGAGATTTCACAAACTTCGAATTACTAGAGGCTATAGAAATTGATATAGAGGCTATGGAAAATGATGAAAGCGGAATCACTAATTATGAAATTTCAGATTCAAAGCAAATTGATCGATTGATAACTGAAAAAATTAACAAAGATCGGTTAAAAACAAATGTACATGACATTATTTCCACTATAGACGATGAGCAATTTAAAATAATGTCTGAAGATTCCAGACAAAACATAGTGGTTTGTGGATGCGCTGGTTCTGGAAAAACAATGGTACTGACACACAAACTTGCGAGAGTTTTATATCAAAATAAGCATATTTTTAATGCTAATTCAACTTATATAGTTTCACCAAATGAATCACTAAAGCAACAACTTTTAGAACTAGACAAACAGCTTGACATAGACAAGGTTACATTTGATGGGAAATATAAATTCAATAAAATTATTTTACAAAAAATAACAAGAAAGAATTTAAAAGAACTAGGGATGACAAGCGGTGAAAATTTTTTTAATGATTTTATATTTGAAGATACTAAATTAAAAGAATATTTATCTAATTATAATGACATAATTTTTGGCAATAATATTCATTTAGCGAATGATTTTTTTGCATATCTAGTAAGAACATTTAAGTTTAAAATTAAAAAATATTTGGAAGAAAAAAAATTATTCAAGCATGGTATTTTTGAATACAACTGTAGTGGAATAAGCCTATTTCTTGACCGAACTGAGATGCTTTTTGATGAATTAAATTTGTCTTCGTTAGATGATGAGCAAATAAAGAAAATAAATAGTGATAAATGATACAAAAATATTTTTGATATATTTTTTTCTGTAGATACAACTTTTAGTAGAAATAATTTAGAATTTTATCGTTTAGAGACAAGATATTGTATTAAACATGAATATGTCACTATGTTCAATATAAATAATAAAAAAGGAATAAACTTTTTAAAATTTTTTGATAAATTTTATTTATTGAATAAGCAATTTCTAAAGTTTTTTAATAAAGAAAATCCGGGCAAGAAAGAGGAAAATCCATTAGTGTGTTTAGTCAAACATTATTTGATTTTGCTAACACAAAATCTCAAAATCAACGAGCAAACTATTGATAAAAAGAAAATCAATATAGACTACTGTTTGACAATCATTGATTATTTGTTAAATAAATCTAATGATTGAAAAATTAAAAAGGATCCTTTCACATATTTATATTTGCTCGTGAACAATGCTGCTTATTCATTTTGTGCCGAATCAGAACATGATGTATTATTTTGCATTGATGAAATGCAGGGTTTTTCAGAACAAGAAATACAGACATATCTTAAGTGTTTTAAAGCACCTTCTTACTTTTATTTGTTTGGAGATTTTCAGCAATCTATTAGTCCGTTCTCGTTGCCAGAACAATCATCTATCTTAAAAAATTTTAAGCGATTTAATCTAACAAAAAATTACAGAAACTCCTCAAATATTACAAATTACGTTGTAGAAAATTTATCTATAAATATGGAGGCTAAAGGGCCACAAGAAAATAAAGTTGAAATTATGAATTTATCAAATTTTATACAAAAAATCAAAAATGAAAATCATTTTAAGAAATATAGAACTGTTATTATTTACACAAATAAAGAAGAAGAGGCAGAAATTAGAAAATATATTCCTAAATACCTTCAACTAAATGGCAAGGTAAAAATTACTATAGGTAATATTTATATTACCACTATTAATGGAGTCCAGGGATTAGAGTTCGATATTGCCTATGTATTTAATAAAAACATGTCTAGAAATGAATGTTACGTCGCTTATACTAGGGCACTACATGAGTTGTATTTAAGTCACGAATAATGGCGATGCAAGGTAATGGAGGGGGTTCACATTGGTATGTTTAAGATTGGCGAAAAAGTAAAGATTCGCATAGGGAGAGGGTTAGAAGGTATAATAACCCAGATATTTTATGATGAACAAGGCAATATACGTAAGTGTCTAATAAATAGGCTTGACAATGGCGAAGAAGGTTTCTTTGATGCTAAATTAATTGAACGATTTTCTAAGATCAAATTTAATATCACTATAAAAACTTTAACAAATATCATTAATTCATATTTTTTTATTAATAAAAGATTCAAACGTAATAATATTATTAAAAATTTTGCTCCTGGGAAAATAAAATTTAATCCATTTCAATTTCGTCCATTAGAAAAAATTTTAAATTTAACTAGCAAAAAAATACTAATTGCAGACGAAGTTGGTGTCGGTAAAACGATTGAGAGCGGAATAATATTAACCGAATTAATTGAGAGAGAAAATCTAGAAAATATATTAATTATTTGTCCAAAAGATTTAACGAGTAAATGGCAATCTGAAATGAAAAATAAATTTAACATTGATTTTCATGTATTTTCTAAAGAAGTATATTTACAATATAAAACATTGAACCCCAAAGAACATGGTGTCATTAAAGGCAATTGAATTTTAAGTTTTAGTCAAGTTAAAAGTCTATTGTTGGACAACGAGATTAAGGACCTCGAAAATGACGAAAGTAATGTGCAAGATTTATTCCGCTCAATACAATTACTTATAGTTGATGAGGTTCATCACGCAGTTAATACTTATACTAATGCATCAAAATTCTTGAAAATTTTATGTTCAAATGATTTAATCACAAATATTATTTTTTTAAGTGCGACTCCATTGCAACTTAAAGTGGAAAATTTATTTACATTGCTAAATTTACTAGATCCAGTTCAATATTTTCCAGGTTTAGATTATCAAAATGCATTTAATTCAAATAAACCTATTAATGTTGCTATTAAGAATTTAAGAAAAATGTTATGATCAGATTTATTTGATTCTCTAAAACAAATTAAAACAACTCCAGAATTTCAAGATTTTAAACTTTTCGATGAATTTATGAATTTAATCCAAAATAATCATACATTAACCACCGAGCAAAGCAATGATTTATTTGATTTATTAAACGACTCTCACACATTCGCCAATATAGTAAATAGAACGAAGAGAAAAGACATAATAGACGAATTTCCTAAAAGAGTAGTCACTGAAATTGCTACTTCGTATAACGATGTTGAAACTAATTTCTATAGCTCTTTTAGAAATTTCTACTTGAAATATTGCTTATCGCGTTCTAAATATCTAGTAATAAGCGGATATGAGCAACAAATCGCAAGCTCATTACACTCGTTTTGCTTAAATTTTCATCATCAACAACTATTTGATAAAATCAAAAAACAAAATTTCATGTTATGAGAAGACGATCTTAAAGAAGACTTTACAAAGGAATCAAAAGCGATTAGTTCGTTAGCCTCCCAAATCAAAGATGTAGATGACACAAAAACAAAAAAATTAATTCAGATAATTAATGAAATTCTAACCAATAACGAAATCGCAACAAAGAAAGTTTTGATTTTTACTAGATATAGGAACACGCAAGAGTATATTTACAGACAACTAAAAGTGGCTTTTACAAATCTCCGCATCGGATCTTATAATGGTTCTACAAATATAGATGAAAGAAATAAAATTCGAGATAATTTTAGACATCAAACTAGCGGATCTATAGATGTATTAATTTCTACCGAGGTAGCTACTGAGGGGATAGACTTTGAATTTTGCTCTATATTAATAAATTTTGATATTCCATGAAATCCTATGAAAATAGAGCAAAGAATTGGGCGCATTGATAGGTATGGACAAATATCTGACAAAGTTTGAATATTTAACTTCGTAACAAAAAACACGGTGGAAGAAAAAATATTCTATAGATGTTTTGAACGATTAAATATTTTTAACGAAACTTTTGGAGATTTTGATGATATTTTTTCTGAATCAAAATTAGATGAGCTAATGGATTTAGCGTTAAACCCAAAACTTTCTGATCAAGAAAAACAGGATAAACTTAAAAAAATTGAATCCAATATTCAAAGAATTAAAAAAGAGATCGATCGTCAAGAACACGAACTTCAATCAATGGTAATGGCCGATTTTAACGGGATAGTTCATCAAGTTGCAAATATGGATTTGCAAGAATTTAAGAGCAATAGATTTGTATTCGTATCTATCTTTAAACAAATCCTTAAAGAATACATCAAAGATACATTGAATGTAATACCTTTAAATGAAAACAAATTAGAACTTACTTATGAGTTTACAATAGATGAAAAGGCAAAGCTAAATGACGACATTAAGAATAGCGGATTTGATCTAAGTAACTTTAAAGATTTGATATTTAACATGCGAAAAGATGAGCCTAACGTGGTTATGAATTTTGAATACTTAGATAATGATTCAATATTTTTAAATATATCTAATCCACTTCTTCAGACGTGCTTTCTATATTATTCTAAACAATTGAATATACTTGGTGATTCTCAATATAAAATTTGCATCCCAACGAATGAATATTTAAAAGATGGTTCTTATATTTTTTCTTGCTTTGTAAATACTATTTGAACGCCAGATGAGACAACTACTATTAACATTGCCATACAAAGTTCTGACGATTTACAACGATTTAAAGTAGAAAATATAGATTTTTTTAACAAACTATTATTGAATGCTAATTGTTGCGAGGAAATTATCGGAAAAAATATTTGTAAAACTCTAGATAGATTAATTGATGAGTATAACAACGTACTCCTAGAACGACACAAGGATATGGATAAATTTAAAAAAGCCAGACAAAGAGAACAATGAACTAGATACTATAAGCAAATAATTGGAACGATTTCCGATCAAATAAATGACCCCAACATTAACGATAAAATTAAAATAATGAAAAAATCAATGCTTGCAAAAACTAAGGAAAAATTTACGAAAAAAATTGATAGTCTAAAGATAGATAAAGATCAATATAGCTTCTCTATTGGGTTACCGCTGTTAAGCGGAATATTAGTAATCGGTGGTAATAATGACAATAAAACATCGTAAAACTATCATAAAAAAGGTATTGAATACTGTCCTATGACCAACTCCTCATATGAAATTATTCATTTCTCACACATCAGATAGGTGAGGGCGTCATAATTCTCATGTGTTAGCATACGCCAATAATAAATTTTGCATCTATTTCAATAAACATCGCTTAAAAAACCTTACAGAAAGAGAATTTGTTTGATGTCTTTTACATGAATTGGCTCATTTATCTAGAAGTTTAGACATAGGCCCATATGAAATTAGTCACGATATCGGATGATTCCAACATTGTTCCAAGTTTTATGAGATGTATTTTGGAAAACAAGAGGCACGGATTATGTTGTTAAGGGAAATTCAAAAATATTTAATTCCAAACGATGATAATCCACTTGAGACCAACCCTATAGATGTTCTAGATTTATTTAACAATATGTTTCCTGAGATTATAGAATTTCATAATTCAATATTTCAATTCAATGAAGATGATAAACATATGTGAGAAGTCATAGTAAAAGCCTATGACTATATAGAAGAAGTAATTTTTAAAGAAGCATTGACTGAACTTACTATATCTGTCACTTAAAAAATAAGTAATTCGGTTTATTTTTATATGATTATTAAACAAATAGGCAATTGGACATTAAATTTTTAGGCAATGGAATATGACTTCAAAGTATAGTGTTAATTTTGTTAATACATTATTTATACATATAATTATTATTAATTAATATAGGAATATGTACATGTACCTAAATGAGAGAATTGTTCTAATAGAACGTGAAATCAATGAAAAATATGTCAAGATTTTAGCATCGCAAAAAATTAAAGATGAAAAATTTGAATATGACTTTTTAGACATGATGGAATTTGATGCTGATTATGCTCATAAATTGAAAGAAAAATATCTTGCTAAGAAAGCACGTAAATTAGCCCAAGCAAAATTTAATCATGACTATAAATTAGGGTTACTAAAACTTTATGTAGCAAAGCAAAACGCTAAAAAGTCTAAAAATCATCTTGAAGTCAAGAAAATTAATAAAACGATTGACGAGTTCAAAACATCATTTAAAGATCAACTAAATCAAAAAGACTTTGGTAAGCCAAAAGTAATTGTTTCCCCTAAAGAAAAATATCAAAATGCTCAAATAGTTGCTTTTGAACATTGAAAACAAGATAAAGCAACTATTAGAGTAAGAGCAGAATCACAGTTGCTTCTAGCTAAAATTGATGAAAAATCCATTGATCAATTAAGAAAAATATGTCTATTAAAAAAACATGACTTGTTAAATTTAAGACACAAATATTACTTAGATTTAAAAAATAGTAAAGGTAAAGATTCTGAAATCAAAACCATTAAATTGAGGTTCGGCAAAGATTGTGCAACTATTAGTCAAAAATATAAAAATGAAATTGAAAAGCATAAAAAAGTACTAAAGTCTGAAAAACAAAATCGTCCACTAGATATAGCTAAACAAAAATATCGTACAAGTAAAGAGCAATGCAAATTAAATTTTGATAAAATTGTTCAACATCATCACAATGCAGTTGATACTCTTGCTATAGCATATGCTAATGCTAAAACTAAAACTCGTGAAACTTTTGTTACAACTTGTAGCCACACAAAATCTCAATACCAAGCTCATCTTGAATCGATTAAGAAACAAAACAAATTACAACATGCTAAAGCACATTATGCTATGCAAGTCGAACATTTTAAAAATAGCAAATTAGACAACATTAGCGAAAAAATTGCTCTTGCTAAAAAAGAATATAGACGCACTAAAGCTGAAATTAAAAATGAAAAAATTAAATGTAAGGAATTATTCAAGCTTACACTATTTGATGCTAAGAAGACATTCGCCAATAAACTAGATACTTTACTTTTAGATTTTTGTAACAATAAACAGCATCATCTTAATGAAATTGCCATTGCTTCAAACGATTATCATGCTCACAATTCTAAATTGGTCGAAGAATATAAGGTTGCTATTGAAAAAGCTTCAGAACAACATAAAGATCTCACCAAACCATATGCTCAGTATCGTAACACCATTAGAACACTAATTGAATCTAAACGTAATTTTATTATTGAATCAAAAGAAGTAATTCAAGATAGTAAAGTTAGGTTTAATGAATTTAGTAAAAAAACATTAAAGTCTCTTGACGCTCAATTACAAATTATTAGAAACAATTACTTTGTAGAATTTGATAAAGCCAAAGTTTATTACAAAGATTTAAGACGCAAACTTATTGAAAATAAACATTTTGTTTCTGGCCAGAAAAATGGTAATGTTGCATCCGTGAACGCAAAAATTCATCAATGTGCAATTGATAAGAAAGAGCGCCTTGCATCGCTACATAATGCATACCGAATGAAATGATATACATTGATATCAGAGGTTGATACTAAAATTGGCATTCAATATGACAAACACATTGAACTACAAAAGAATATTTGTGATCAAATTAAAGTTCAAAAAGTTGTTTGTGTTGATAAAGCAAGACAAACACGCTGAGAATATCGTCACGGAGCAACCGCTAAAATTCAAGAAAATTATGTTAAAGAATTAGTTCGTATTAAAGCTATTTATGATAAACGTTTGGTTGATTTGTTTACACAATATCGTCGTGAAATAGGGCATACAGATTCAAAAATTTATGCTGTGCCAGGTACAATTGAATGATATAAATTAGCAAAAATTGATCCGGAATTCGCCAAAATTGATGCGGACATAAAAGCTAATGATAAAACATTTGTAGAATATTTTGCTTCAAATAAAGACGAAGTAGAATTTAGTAAAAAAAGTAAGATATTTGCTCTACCTACATGAGCATCATCTTTCATTCATGTAGCGATGATCGTCTCATGAATTTGAATATTGATTCTCATTTTATTAATTTTCTTAGGTGCTTTTAATGTGATTCCACAATTTGCGTTCTTAGCTACTGAAGGTGGCTTAAGTTTATTTGGCATTATTGTTTGTTTCATACTATCTTTAATAGTAGTTTTGAATTTTGCTGCCATGGTGCTTTATGCCGTGGAACGTAAAAGCTTTAGACACGCCCAAACTAAAAAACGTAATGACTCTATTGTCTATTTAGAACAACAATTAGCACTATCTCATAAAAAAATTACACAACTATATAAAACTAGTAAGAAATCCAATGAATTAATTTATAAGAAGTCATTAATTGTATGCAAAGATACGACAGATAGCACTTTAAAGAAATTAGATCAAAACATCACTGAAAAGAATGCACAACTTGATAAAACAGTGAAACATAAAGATCAAGAGATTAGTAAATTACTTAATCAAATAAATAAGCTTAATAAACAGATTGCTCAATTAAAAAATCAAATCACTCACGCTAAAGAAAAAGGCGTTAAGAAAACTACCTCTTACATTTAGTATCCATAGAGGAAAGGGCAAATTTGAACTAATAAAATATGTTATATAATCACATGTTATGAAAAAGAAAATAGACCAATCATTTGATGTATCAGAAATACTAACACCAGAACAAGCTGTTAATTTGAAAGCTAATTTTAAAAAACTCAAAAATGGTGAATATAATTTCACATCTAGAGAACAAGTTTTTGATGAAGCTTGCGCAAAATTTATTACACCAAGCAAAGCTCATGCAAAAGATTTACGAAGTTCTAATTAGCGATGAAGTTAAAGACCAAACGATAAATAAGATCTGATCTAAAAATGTTCTTGAACATACCAACAGAATATTTCAATCGTTGGAATATTTCCCTACATTGGGGCATAAATACATATTCAAAGATTTGGGTGAATGCTACGGTATTTATATTCATCCTTTTGTATATTTTTACATAATTAACGAAGATAAAAAGATTGTTAAAATTTTTGATTCGTACTATGGTAGTCAAAATTATTGATCAATGTTTACACCACTTTAGAAATCTCATAATACAAAGTATTAAAAAATTCATACTTTTTGTAAATCAAACCGATTATGTAAAACTGATTGTATAATACTACTAACCATAAAGAGTTACGGTAGAGACAAGCTCGATAACCGTGCACCAACCTGCGATAGTAAGGTGGTAAAACTTGCAAGATGGATCGTAAGCAAATATTTACTAGTTCCATCTATGATGGAACTTTTTAATTCTCTTTATGGTTAGTGACAAACATTAAAGGAGAAATAAATAATGAAACAAATTGATATATACAATGAGCAAAGTTGGTTGACTTTAGAAAAATTATTGAAGGAATATATCTATCGGAGATTTCACACATGTTCGAAATATGGGAAAATGTTTGAAAACCAATCAAAAAGAGCTTTTTTAGAATATGCGGGTAAAATGTATTTACAAATTGTTAATTTAGAAGATCGCAAACATTTTTGTCCCTGTAAAAAATGTATAGAAAAAGCAAGCATACTCGCAGAGTGAGAATTGAAATTCAGAGAACAAAAGTTTTGTTCACCATTAAATGATTTTTGGTTTTGTCCTGCAGCGAAAGAAAGTTTATTAAGAAATAACGAATTAGATTTAGAAGAGTATCGTAAAAAGATAGAAAATAAACCAGGGGTAATATGCTAAATAAAAATAATAGTGCTTATAGAGAAAGCGGCATGGGGCGTGTTTCAATAGATCTAGGTTCATTTGAGATTAGAAAACCTTCATTTACATGGAATGATGATAGTCATTTGGTGTTGTATTTCAAAGGTAAGGAAGGTTGTGTATGCTGCCAAATGAATGATGGAACAGTTTTTGAATTTTATAGTTTTATACGAGGAGTTTGTGAAGTTACTTTTCATCAGGATTATAAGTGTTGAAATGACGAGAAAAAACTTGAATGAGAAAAACTTTGATATCAATTTGAATTATTTCTAAGGAATAAATAATTATGAATAAAGCAAAACAAAAGAATAGAACAAAGTGATCAGTTGGACAGAGATGTCTTCAGAGTCACCCCAAGATAAAATATGATGGCCGTCGTCATCCTTCTGGTATTGATATTGGTGGTGTACATATTATTAATCTAATTAGTTTAAGTAATTATAGCTGTGGTTTTACAATAGAAAAATATGCTCTCCATATCGTAGTAGATGACGAACGCGAAGAAACTTGAATAACACCGAAAAGATTAATAAGATCGATATGCGAAGTAGTAATAAGAACAAAATATAAAGACTGAACACCTAAACAAAAAAGAAAGTGAGATGTAATTTGAGGGCACCTGCTTAAGATGAAATGTGTGATTTAGATTTATTGTGTTCATTAGTTTTTAGACAAAAGTATGCTCCTAGCAGCAAAAATTCCATTTTCTCTATAGTCACTATTAATATATAATTAACGATAATTATACAAATAGGATATAGATATATTATGGCTAACATGGAATTAATTAAAAAACTACGTGAGATGACTCAAGCTGGAGTGATGGATGCGAAAAAAGCTTTGGAAGAAAACGGTGATGATTTAGATAAAGCAGCCCAATGGTTACGAGAAAAAGGCATTGTTAAAGCTGCTAAAAAAGCATCAGCTGTAGCAACTGAAGGTGTTTCTAAAATTTTAATTGAAGGTAACAAAGCTTTAGTGATTGAAATTAATTCACAAACAGATTTCGTAGCGATGAGTGACAAGTTTATTCAATTGTCTAATGAAATTACACAAGCTGTTCTTAAAGCCAATGCTAAAAGTTTAGATGAAGCATTAAAAGCTAAGACTTCTACTGGCGCTACAGTCGAAGAAGCTTGCACAGAATTAACAGCTCGTATTGGTGAAAAGACAGGTGTGAGACGTTTCGAAATCGTTACGAAAAAAGATGATGAAGTATTTGGACACTATGTACATAACAACAATAAGATTGCTGTTTTATTAGTAATGACTGCTGGATCATCTGAGCATGCCGGGCATGATGCTGCGATGCATGCAGCTGCCATGAATCCTAAATTTTTAAGTCAAAAAGATGTTGATCAAAAATGGTTAGCAAACGAAACAAACATTTTAAAAGAACAAACGATTGCTGAAGGTAAACCTGCAGATAAAGCTGAAATGATTGTAAGGGGACGTGTTAAAAAAATGTTAGCTGAAGTATGTTTGTTAGATCAACCATTTTTTAAAGATCCTACAAAAACCATCGATGCTTATCTAAAAGATAATAAATCCACCATAATTAAATATATTCGTTATGAAGTTGGCGAAGGCATTGAAAAGAAACAAGTTGATTTTGCTGCAGAAGTTGCTGCACAAATGGGTCAAAACTAATGCCTCAAAATAAAGAACGTATTATTTTAAAAATATCTGGCGCTGCTTTAAAAGATAAAGTAGATAACAACATATTATCATCAGCAAAGCTACGAGATCTTAGTCGACAAATTAAACAAATTTATAAAACTTATGACATTGGTATTGTCATTGGTGGTGGAAACATTTGAAGAGGTGGTACAAGCGACCATAAACTATATCGTGAAGAACAAGCTCACTATATGGGGATGATCGCCACCATTATTAATTCCATTGCTTTAAAAGAAGTATTGATTAAAAATGGTGTGCCAGCGGAAGTACATTCATTATTACCGTGTCCAAACGCAGTTACTACTTACAATAAAGTCAATACAAAGAAAGCAATGCTAAACCACAAGGTAATTATTTTAGCTGGTGGTACAGGTAAACCATTTTTTAGTACAGATACTGGTGCTTCTAAAGATGCAATTGAACTAGACGCTAAATGAATTCTCATGGGTAAAGATGGCGTGGATGGTGTTTATTCAGATGACCCTAAGAAGAACAAGAAAGCCCTTCGTTACAACATTTTAACATTTAAGGAGGCTCTTTCCAAGAAACTAAAAGTTATGGATTTAAGTGCCCTTAGAATGTGTCAGACACACAAAATCAAATTGTTAGTATTTAACATGGAACGTAAAAATGCAATTGTGGATGCTTTAGGTAAAAAAATACCAACAACCATCGTGGAGAATTAAAATGTCAAATATATTTATTACGGTAAGGATTGATCGAAAATTAGGCGATGGTGCAATTTTTCAAGAGATTGAAAATAAAAAGCAAGAAGGCTGAGAATTAGTCAGCAAAGAAATAAGAAAAAATATTTTTGGATTAATCTTTAATGGTGGCTATTGGGAGTTAGTCTTTAAAAAGAAAGCAGGAAAAAAAGTATGGAATGAAACACATTAAAAGAAGAATTTGAATTAGAAGCTAGTATTGTGATTGACTGGTTAAACGATGAATATGCACGGATTCGTAGCGGTCGTGTAAGTTTAAACATTCTTGACGTTGTTAAAGTAGAGGCATATGGTGAAGTCATGAGCTTGAACCAAATTGCCAACTTGCAAATTGTTGATGCTCGTCAAATTTTAATTAAGCCATATGATCGTGCACAGAATCACGACATTGCAAAAGCAATAACTGCAAGTCCGTTAAATGTGAACCCCCAAGTTAATGCTGATAACATTCGTTTAATTTTTCCTTCACAAACTGAAGAAAACCGTAAGCAAAACGTGAAGAAGGCGAAGGAAATATTAGAAGTTGCTAAAACCAAACTCCGTAATGTGCGTAAAGAAGTCCAAGACCAATACAAAAAAGTAAAAGATACAGTGAGTGAAGATTTAATTCGTTACTTTGAAGAAGAATTAAATAAAATCACTAAAGAATATAACAATAAGTTAGAAGATACTTTTAACCATAAAGAACAAGAGCTAATGAAAATCTAATGATTTCAATAAATAAAGTTCCAAAACATGTTGCCATAATTATGGACGGCAACGGACGATGAGCACAAACTAAAAATAAACTCCGAATTTTTGGTCACAAAATGGGGGCAGAAAATATTGGTAAAATTGTTGATGCTGCTATTCAAGAAAGAGTTCAAGTTTTATCATTGTTTGCCTTTAGCTGTGAAAACCGAAATCGCCCTAAGTCTGAAGTCGTCTTTCTGATGAAACTTTTTCAAAACACTTTGAATAGTAAAACAATTGATAAACTTAATAAGCGTAGCGTTCAGCTTCGTTGGACTGGGCTGCGAGATAAATTATCATCAAAACTATTAGAGAGTATATTGCTTGTGCAAGCAGCTACAAAACATAACAAAAAACTTATTCTTAATATTTGTTTTAATTATGGTGGCATGCAAGATATTTTGCAAGCAGCTAGAAATGCAAAAAAATGCAAAACAATAGAAGATTTTAATAGGTTATTACTAACTAAAGATTTACCACCAGTTGATCTATTAATTCGTACAGGCAACGAAAAACGTATTAGTAATTTTTTGTTATGACAAAGTGCATATGCAGAAATCATTTTTACATCGGCACTTTGGCCGGCATATAATGGGAAAATATTTCATAAAAATCTAATAGAATTTTCTAATAGGGGACGTCGCTTTGGAAAAATTAATTAAAGTTAACAAAATCGATAAAGAATTGAAGACATCCATGGGCGTTCGTGTGAAGACGGGCATTTTAATGGCGGTTTTTGGTGCGATCGTTATTACTTTATTTGCATTTAGTGATGAAACTAGTGGCACTTCAATTAAGGATGGTTGAGTTTGGTGAATTCCTGAGTCTGCACATCAATATGTTTCATTTGCCTGTGCACTGTTAGCGATCGCAATTTTATCGTGTTTTGCTTATTTCATTGCAAAAGAGATTGAAAATTGTTTCATTGGAACTGGTAACAAGAAAATTATTGGTACTATTACCTTTGGTTTATTGTTAATTCAATTGATTCCAACATTAATTTGAATGCTTCCTCACTATTTTCCAACGACTTTTTTATGGGAAAATGGCTTGGCGGGATTGTCATCAAATTGATGGTGATTGATTTTCTTTTTTATCGTTGGTACTATTTTGGTCGTTATTTTCTTATTTGTATTTATTCATTTAATGAAATATTCCAAAAGGCCAACGAGATTTAACAAAATTATGTTCCCAATTATCGCTGTGGGCATTGCCATTGCTTTTGGATCAATTTACTATTTAAGCATAATTCGTAGTTGAACCACTCTTATTCTTTTGCTATTAGCAGTGTGTGGATGTGACATAATGGCTTATTTTAGCGGTGTCTTATTTGGTAAACACAAAATGGCACCAATTATTAGCCCTAAGAAAAGTTGAGAAGGTGCCATCATCGGTGGTATTGCTGGGGCAGCATTAGTTGTTTTATTTGTATTTTTGTTTGGTTTAGTTAATCATGATCCTACCCAATTAACTAGCACAAATGCTGCCGTGCAATTCTTTGGTATTCAATTTCTTAGTATTGATGAATGGTGTTGAGGAGCGCCTAATCAATGGATTTGATGGTTAGCAATATCAATTGTTGCGATTGTTTTAGTTATAGCTACTATTTTTGGTGATTTGTTATTTAGTTTATTGAAACGTCGTAACAATATTAAAGATTTTTCCAATGCATTACCAGGTCATGGTGGATTTTTAGATCGGATGGATGCTTTCTTATTAGTAGTATTTACTTTTGGGATCATCATGCTAGGCATTGCTTTGTTCACAGCTATATACAATAATGAACCGTCAACGGTGTTTCCAAATTTTATTGAACAATAATGAATGTATTAGTTTTAGGCGCAACAGGTAGTATTGGCAAGCAAACCATTGATATTATCAAAAAATTAAAATACCGACTTTGTGGTATAAGTTTTTATAGTAATAACATTATTGCTTCCAAAATAAAAACTAATTTTAAATTTAGCCCAATTAATAGAAAAATATCAAATGTTGCAAGCTACAAAGAATTAATTGTTAAAAGTAAACCAGATATTATTGTTAATGCAATCGTTGGGTTTGCTGGACTAGAAGCTACATTGTTGTCAATTCAATATTGCAAAACACTTTGTTTAGCTAACAAAGAATCACTAGTTGTGGCTGGGCAATTTGTCATGAAAATAGCTAAACAAAATCATGTTAGCATTTATCCAATTGATAGTGAACATACATCAATTTATCAAATTCTGAAACAACATCCGAATGATAAATTTCAAAAACTTTATATTACAGCTAGCGGTGGACCATTTTATCAAATGGATAGTGTTCAATTAAAAAATGTGACTTATGCTCAAGCTACCAACCACCCCACTTGAAAAATGGGCGGTAAAATTTCTATTGATTCTGCCACTTTGATTAACAAATGCTTTGAAATTATTGAGGCTTATTGGTATTTTCACACGACTAAAATTGTGCCACTTTACCATCCACAATCATTCATCCATGCCATTGTGGAATACAAGAATAAAAAAATTATGTTTGCTAGTAAACCTGATATGCACCTACCCATCTATCAAGCCATTACGAAGTTTAAACATAAACAACCTTATGTAAAACCATTAATCAATAGGTTTATTCTTGAACCAATTGATCAAAATAAATGATTACCCATCAAGTGAGCATATCAATGTATTAAAAATTCAAATAGTTCATTACCAATAATTATTAATGCTGCTAACGAAGAGGCTATAAATTTATTTAAACAAAGTAAAATCAAATTTACAGATATTACTTTATTAATTGCCAAAGCAATTACCCATTTTGGTATAAGCACCATTAAAACAATACATGATGTGTACGAAATTGATAAAAATGTGCGATTATATATAGGAACTTATGCTTAAACTTGGCGCGTCAAATCCATGAATGATCGTTCTACTTTATGTATTAACAATTGTTATGTTGTTAATTACTTTAACGATTCACGAATTAGGCCATTATACCTTTGCAAGAATATTTAAAGTCAATGTGAAAGAGTTTTCAATTGGTATTGGACCAAGGCTATTTTCCAAAAATAATAAAAGAGGTACAAGGATATCGTTACGTTTAATACCGCTAATGGCATACGTAATGATGGATTCCGTTCAACTGCGAGAAGTATATGCCTCTGAAAAAAAAGATAAGAACTATAAATTTATGATGCAAAAAAAGCCTAAAGGTACATTCTTATTAGAAGAAGTTAAGACATGAAAATATATGTTTATCATGTTCGGCGGTGTTTTATTCAATTTAGTTTTCTTTGGCTTATTATGTGGGATAGTGTTACCATTAGTTCATTTAGAAACAGGCAACTTTTTCAATCCATTTGTATCATTAGCATTATCTTTTGAAGCAATTGGTAGGGATATGATTTTTATTGGTAATGGTGACATCTTTGGTCAAATCGGAACGATTGCCAATGGCAACCTTTGGTGATTGTCAATGTTACTTTCTCTCTTAATGATGAACTTAATTACTTTTATTTTTAACTTAATACCATTCCCGCCATTAGATGGGTGGAAGGTTGTTGGTAAAACCTACCGTCAATTTCATCATAAACCAATAAATGAGAAGTTAGAGAACGCCTTGACAATTATTGGCTTAATTCTTATGCTTTGGATCTTTATTTCAGGGATTGTTTGCGATATTATTAACTAATAATTTGTTAGTATTTTTTTCACTATAATAAAACAACTTATGGACAAGTTTAAAACATTTTTTATTCGTGTAAATTTAATGACCGAACCGCAATATCATGAGTTGTCCAAATATGCTACATTTTCCATAAAACTACCAACAGGTAAGTTGGATGCTCCATTACAAACAACATTATATATACACTTAAAATCAGCTATTCCAATTGAACTATTTAAAACTTTGTACAAAAATATTCAAAAATCTGAAGACAAGTTAAATATTTTTTTTGCTGGTGCTCCATTAGTCGTAGATGAAGATATTTTTACAAATTACATTAAATTCTATTTGGAAGTACACAATATCAATAACATCTTGGTAAAAAACTTAATTGATCGTCAAGCTTTTTCCATTGCCGATTCTGGTCTAGCAATCATTACTTATGATAATAAATCTGAACTACACGAGTTTAAATCAATTGAAGAAGAAATTATAGGTTTCTTTAAGCGTATTAATTTCTTTATCACTGGTTTTGACTATGAATTTAATAAGAATCATCAAGAAATGGAAGCACTCAAGAAGGTTAGAGAAGAACAATTACAAAACTCTCGGATAGCTTTTGATTCTGAGAAAGCACAATTAGCAAAAGTTAATAAATATAATAGTTCAGCTTTAGCTAAATTTAAATGTCCAACATTAAAATTAGGCGAAATTGTTTATGGCGGTGATGAAAATTATGTCATTGTTACCGGAGAGATTTTTAAAGTTAAGATTGATTCACTAAGAATGGGTGCTCAAAAATTTACTTTCTATATTACTGATTATGATGATGCTTTTGTGGTTACAGCATTTGCTGGTGTGAAAAAAGCCTCAGTAGCTTGAGGAACAGATACCAATTTACCACTAGCATTTTTAAATTCATTTAAAGTTGGCGATTGAATTAAGTCAAGAATAAAAATTGAACAAAATAAATATACAAATAATGAAGTTCAGGGCGGTTCTAATTTCATCACGAAACTTGATGGAGCACCAAAACAATTTGTTCGTACTGATGAGTCAGAAAAGCACCGTATTGAGTTATTGGCTCATACTAATATGTCGACACAAGATGGTATGATTGCTCCTGAAAAATTAATAAAAAGAAGCAAAGATTATGGGTGACCAGCAATTGGGATAGCGGACCGATACAACGTTCATGCTTATCCTACCTTAATGATGGAAGGTAAAACTAATGCACAAAAGATTTGTTATGGTGTTGAATATAACATCATTAACAAGAGCATTGATATTGTTAAAAACTCAAAATCACAAGAATTTACTAATGGTGAATATGTTGTGTTTGATATAGAAACTACTGGTTTAAATAACGAATACGATGAAATTACAGAATTTGGAGCAATTAAAGTTCGCAACAATGTCATTATTGATAAAGTGGACTGATTTGTTAGTATTACCAAACCATTACCTTTCAAAATTAAAGAGAAAACGCACATTACTGATGACATGTTGGCAGGACAGCCCACCATTAAAGAAATATTGAAGAAGATCATTACTTTTTTTGCTGATGCCACCATCATTGCTCACAATGCCTTCAACTTTGATATTCGTTTTATTAATAAAAAACTTCAGCAAAATGGTATGGCACCATTACACAATACAATCATTGACACACTTCCTTTATCTTATGCCATTAATACTCATTTGAATCGCCATAACTTAGGTGTTGTTTCACGAGATGCTAAAGTTGGTTACGATGAATCTACAGCTCACCGTGCTGATTTTGATGCTGAAGTTTTATACCAAGTGTGACAGGTGATGGTTAATAAGATGAAACAACTTGGTATTAATAATGTTCAAGACATAAATACTAAATTACAAAATAAGCAGCTTCATCACCACCAATTTGGTAACTTCATTGAAGTATATGCTCGTAACCAAGAAGGCATCAAAGACATTTATCGTTTAGTATCGACATCACATACGGATAACTTACATAAACGACCGAGAGTTTATATTGAAGATTTAAAAAGCAATCGTCGCAATCTAATTATTACTAATCATCCCACTGAAAGCGATATTTGGGATATTGCAATTAATGGTACGGATGATCAATTAGCCTTAGCAATGATGTTTTATGATTACATTTATGTAAGTCCACCAAAAACATTAGCGCATATTTCTAATCGTGGTGATATCACTGAACTTAATATTAAAAAAACAATTCAAAAAATTATTGATACAGCAAACAATATTAATAAAAAAGTTATCGCAGTGAGTGACGCCTATTATTTAGACCCGTGAGATGCAATTGGCCACAAAGTATATGTCCACACAAAGCAACTTGGTGGTGGCAGTCATCGTTTATATCGTTACGGAGATAACAATGATGTGATGCCTGACTTGCACCTAAGAACAACTGATGAGATGCTAGATGAATTTAGTTTTGTTAAAGATGAACATATACGTAATGATATTGTTATTAACAATGCTTATAAATTCATTGAAGAAGTAGAAAACAATTTACAACCAGTGAAGGATAAACCGTATCGACCAAATATTCCTGGCGTTGATGATAAATTAATTAACTTAGTTCATAATAGTGCACATGGGTTATATGGTGACAAAATCCCTGAAGAAATTAAAACCCGTATTGATCATGAACTTAAAATGATTACATCTAATGGTTATTCCGTAATTTATTGAATTTGTCACTTGCTAGTGAAAAAGACTATGGAAGATGGATACATCGTAGGTTCAAGAGGATCAGTTGGATCATCCATTGTGGCTTATCTTGCAGGTATTTCTGAAGTTAATCCACTGAAACCACATTATCATTGCAATGCTTGCAAGCATGTAGATTTTAACGTTTCCAATCATGCCGATGGATTTGACCTGCCGCCAAGAAATTGCCCAATTTGTGGTAAACCAATGTTTGGTGATGGTCACGACATACCATTTGAAACTTTTTTGGGATTTGAGAAAGAACCGAAAGTTCCAGATATTGATTTAAATTTTTCTGGTGATTACCAAGCTAAGGCCCATAATTTTATTAAAGAAATGTTTGGAGAACACCACACATTTAGAGCTGGAACTATTTCTACTGTGGCTGATAAAACTGCCTATGGGTATACGAGATCGTATTTTGAAATGGTTAGTCCGAACGATACTATCAAACCAGCTAAAATAGAATGAATTGCCTCTAAATGTGTGGATGTTAAGAGAACCACTGGTCAACATCCTGGCGGTATTATCATTGTTCCCAAAGAATATGATATTCTCGACTTTACACCATACAACTTTCCAGCCGATGATAGAAATTCTGGCTGATACACTACACATTTTGACTTTAGTAAAATTCATGATAATTTATTAAAGTTTGATATTCTAGGACACGATGATCCCACTTCTTTAAAAATGTTGGAAGAAATCACTGGTATTAAACCAAATGATATTCCATTTCACGATGATAAAGTTATGAAATTATATTCTTCTTTAGATTCCATGAGCATTGACCATAGTTTATTATTGGGAGAATCTGTTGGATCATTTGGTTTGCCTGAATTCGGCACGCAATTTGTACGAAGAATGCTATCCATTGCTCAACCAAAATCGTTTGCAGACCTTGTTCGTATTTCTGGCTTGTCACACGGTACTGATGTATGGGAAGACAATGCACATCAATTAATTGAAAATCAAGGGATGAAGTTATCAGAAGTCATTGCTTGTCGGGATGACATTATGATTTATTTGATGCATAAAGGTATTGATAATACAACTGCATTTCATATTATGGAAGCGGTTCGTAAAGGTAAATCATTAAAACCACAATGAGAAACTATGATGCATGAAAATGATGTACCCGAATGATATACCAATGCTTGTAAGAAAATTAAATACTTATTCCCAAAAGCACATGCAACAGCTTATGTTATGATGTCGTGACGAATTGGGTGATTCAAAATATATTACCCTATGGCGTTTTATGCAACTTATTTTTCTGTGCGACCATCTGTTTTTGATTTACAAACCATTATTAAAGGGCCAGATGAAATTCGCAACAAACTCAATGATATTAAGGAAAGATTAAAATCTTACCTTACTAAAAAAGATGTAAAACAAAAAGAAAAAGATTTGGTTACTATCTACGAATTGGCATTAGAAATGTATGCTCGTGGTTTTGCATTTGAAAACATTAGTTTAGCCAAATCCGAAGCAACGAAATTTATTATTGATGGTAAGAATTTGATTCCACCATTCTCTGCTTTAGATGGTCTAGGTGATGCGGCTGCACATTCGATTGTTGAAGCTAGAAAAGTTAAACCATTCGTTTCCAAAGCGGATTTGATAGAACGATCTAAGATTTCTAAAACCACATTAGCGACTTTCAATGTATTAGGTATTACTACTTCACTTGATGAGGATAATCAGCTAAGTTTGTTTAACTAATAGTAATTCATTTACTAAAATTAAGAAATAAGAAATACGACATTATTTTTATGAACTTAAATTAGCACTTTAGTAATTAGATTGCTAATTTATCTTATATAATCTTCCCACTATGGCTACCAAGCGTGATTATTATGATGTGTTAGGTATTAGCAAAAAAGCAACGCAAGACGAAATCAAGCGTGCTTTTAGACGTCTTGCGATGCAATATCATCCAGATCGTAATAAAGCAGCTGATGCCGAACAAAAATTTAAAGAAATTAATGAAGCATACGAAGTTTTAAGCGACGAAAAACGACGTGCAACATATGATCAATATGGTCATGAGGGCTTAAACCAACAAGGATGAACTGGTGGTAGCAATCCATTTGACTTCTTTAACGAGATGTTTGGACGCCAAGGTGGTGGAAACAGCGGTGGAGTACACTTCTCATTCGGCGGTGATGGTGGAGGCTTCGGTGACATTTTTGAACAAATGTTTAATGGTGGTGGCAATCGTCGTCGCTCTTCAAAACGTCAGCAAAACACTATTCCATATGAATTAGATATTGATGCCAATTTAACTGTTACTTTCCTAGAAAGTGTTTTAGGCATCAATCGTAAAGTAAAAATTAATACTAAACACCAATGTCCAAAGTGTCACGGTAGTGGTGCTGACAGTCCCAACGACATTAAAACTTGTCCACGATGTCATGGCACTGGTGTAATTTCTACTAAACACCGCACGATTCTTGGTGTTATGGAATCACAAGAATATTGCCCTGATTGTCAAGGTACTGGTAAAATCATTTCTAAAATTTGTTCACAATGTCATGGACGTAAATTTGTCGAACGCGAAGAAATAATTGATTTGGAAATTAAAGCAGGTGTGCAAAACGGTTCAACATTACGTTTCCCAAGCAAAGGTAACTCGTGAGAAACCGCCACTGGTAATCTAGATTTAACCATCTATGTGCAACCTTCGCGAGTTTTCAAACGTAAAGATAATGTTTTGTACGCCAATGTATTAGTTGATCCGATTGATGCAATTACGGGATCTAGAATTAAAATACCGACACCACACGGTATTAAAGAAATTGATATTAAGTCTAATATCGCAAATGGCGAAGAAATCACTGTAAGTGGTTATGGCATTAAAGATGTTAAACGTAAAATCTTTAGTGGCAACGCTAACGGAGATTTAGTTATTACTATTGTTTATGCCAAACCCAAACATTATTCACATTCTGAATTAAGCAAATTAAAAGAAATTAATAATTCACCAAATCCAGATGTTGAAGCATTTAATAATACTGTTAGTAAGGAGTTAGGTTAATATGTCAAAACACAAAGAACAACACGAACCAACAGTAGAAGAAACAAAAATACCAATAGTTGAAGAAACATCTGAAAAAGAAGTTAAAGATATTGAACAGTTGATGAAACAAGTTCAGGATTTAACCAATACAGTTGTTGCTAAAGATGAACATATCAATAAACTAGAGACTGAAATTAAACAAATTAATCAAGACTATGTTAATCGCGTCTCACAAAAAGCTAATGAAGCAAATGTGCTGTTAAAAGGAAAAATTGATGAGTTGACTAATAAAGCTAACCAAGAATTGGCAACACATAAAAAATATGCCATTGAGAAACAAGCAAGTCAACTAATTGACATTGTGAGTCAATTTGAATTAGCTTTATCACACACACCAAGTGACCCAAAAATTGCTAATTATCAAATGGGGTTCAAAATGTTTTTAACAATGCTTAAAAACTTATTAACTGATTTAGGAATTGTGGAAATAAAAGTTTCTGTTGGTGATGAATTTAACCCAGAATACATGGAATGTATTGAATTTACACATAGCGATCAACTAGCCGAACATAAAGTAGCTAAAGTAGTATCTAAGGGTTATAAACTTTACGACCGTTTAGTTAAACCAACTAATGTGATAGTAGTTAAAAAACTAAGTTAATCGTTATCGATAATCAATTCATTTCTTATTTTTTAAAATAGATATCTCTTGTTTATATAGTGGTTTACCATCATAGTATGGTGTTTCTAATATTTTGGGAATACCATCCAATCGCTTGTCATAAACATATTTAAGCAAAGTATCAAAACCAATGGTGCCATAACCAATATTTTCATGACGATCTTTATTTGAACCTATTTTATTTTTAGAATCATTAAGATGTATTACTTTTAAGTATTTCAAGCCAATGGTTTTATCAAAGTCGTTCAATATCTTATCGATGTTGGCATCTTCATAACCAGCATCATTGATATGACAAGTGTCTAAGCAAACACCAATTAAATGTTTGTTTTTTACCAACTTAATAATTTCTGCTAATTCCTGGAATGTTTTTCCTATTTCATTCCCCTTGCCAGACATTGTTTCCAAACAAATGGTTACCCCATTATTAGTTTCATTAATTTTATTAATACCATCTGCAATATTTTTGATTGATTCTTCTCTGCTAGTATCAGTTGCATTACCAGGATGTAATACTAAAAATTTACACCCTATTTCAAATGTACGGTAGACTTCTGTTTTAAGTGTTTGAACACTAATTGCATGTTTTCTTTTATCACTAGTGCCTAGATTCACAATGTATGGTGCATGGACAACGATTTTGTTAATATCAATGTTCTGATTACGTAAGTAAGATTTAAATTCTTCAACATGCAATAAATTTAGTGGAGTTCGAATGGAATTCTGTGGGGCACCAGTATAAACCATGAAAGTATTAGCTCCATAACTCATTGCAATTTGAGCGCTCCCTAATAAATAGTCAGGTTTAGTCATAGAAACATGACTACCTAATAAAATGTTAGACATTAAATTCCTACTTTTTTATAAATGTACTCAATTTTTTTGAAGTAATAGTCAAGGTCAAAACAATTCTTTAAATCTACTTTAGATATTTTCTTCATAACTTCTTTATTTTCTAATAGTAAACGATAAAATAAGATATTCTCGTTATATGCCTTCATTGCAATCGGTTGCACTAAATCATAAGCATCTTCACGTGTTAAACCTTTAACGATGAGTTTATTCATAACACGTTGTGCAAAAATTACTCCGTTTGTTAGATAAATGTTTTTTAACATTTGTTCTGGATAAACCACTAAATTTTCTAGAACACTAGCATAACGAGTTAGCATGTAATCTAAGAGTTCGGTAGCATCTGGCAAAATAATTCTCTCAGTTGAAGAATGAGAAATGTCTCTTTCGTGTCATAATGGTACATTTTCATATGAAGTTACCATATAACCTCTTAATACTCGAGCACAGCCACAAATATTTTCACTAGCGATTGGATTACGCTTATGTGGCATAGCAGAAGAACCCTTTTGTCCTTTTGCAAACATTTCTTCAACTTCATGGACTTCTGTTCTTTGTAAATGTCTTATTTCTGTAGCAATTTTTTCAATTGTGGAACCAATTAGAGCAATAGTTGCAAAATATTCAGCATGTACATCCCTTTGAATTACTTGTGTAGCAATATTGGCTTGTTTGATACCTAATTGCTTGCAAACATATTCTTCTACAAATGGTTCATTGTTAGCAAAGTTACCAACAGCTCCTGATAATTTACCAACTTGAACATTACTTGCAGCATTTTTAAATCTTTGAATGTTGCGTTTCATTTCGTCATATCAAAGTGCTCATTTTAAACCAAAACTAGTAATATCGGCGTGAATCCCATGTGTTCTACCAATACAAGGTATTTTTTTATATTTAATTGCTTGTTTTCTTAAAATAGCAATGAATAATTCCAAGTCTTTTAAAATGATTTTATTAGCTTGTTTTAATAAATAAGCATTAGCTGTATCTACAACATCAGTAGATGTTAATCCGTAATGCACTCATTGTTTTTCATGACCTAATGATTCACTAACACTTCTTGTAAATGCAATTACATCGTGATGAGTAATTTTTTCAATTTCATCAATTCTGTTAATGTTAAATTTAGCATGCTTGCGAATTAAAGCGACATCTTTAGCAGGAATGATACCTAACTTACTCCACGCTTCACAAGCTAGTATTTCAATTTCAAGATAGGCTTGGAATTTATTTTCTGGTGTTCAAATATCAACCATTTCTTTGCGTGAATAACGTGGGATCATATGCCTCCTAAAAGCGATTTAATTATACATAGTATAATCACTCGCATGAAGAAGTTCTTTATTTACAAGACAGTGCCAATGGAGCAAATTAGCGAACTTATAAAGCGAGAGCCAAAACTGGCAAGTTTTTTGGATTTAAAACACCCTTTCACGGTAAGAATTATGCCAGATCACTACCAATGTTTTATTCATTCTGTGATTAGCCAACAACTAAATAGTGCGGCTGTTGATAGCATTTGAAATCGTTTTGTACTTAATTTTAAAAAAATCAATCCAAAAGCAGTTGTGAAAGCCAATACAGAACAATTAAGTGCAGTTGGTCTATCGCCACAAAAAATATCTTTGATTAAAAAAGTAACATATGACATTATTGATGGGAAATTAAATTTGAAAAAACTTGAGAAGATGACTAATGATGAAATTAGGACAATATTAACTAAATATAAATATTTAGGTAATTGGACTACTGATATGCTTTTAATGTTCACATACTATCGAAATGATATGCTACCGATAACTGATTATGGAATTAGATTAGGTTTAATGAAACTCTACGGTGTAAAAGAAGTGACAGAGAAGTTGGCTGCAACTGTAAAAGATAAGATGGCAGAGTATTCCACTATTTTTAGTTTTTGTCTTTGAAGAATTAATCAAGGCTTATAAGTAAAAAAATATATAATTTTGTTCAAATTAGGTAATTGGGGATTTATGTCACAAAAAATAGTTGTAATTAATGCTGGGAGCAGTTCCATTAAATTTAAAATATTTGAAAAAGACAATTACAAAGTAATTGCTTCAGGGTTATGCGAGCGAATTTTCGTTGATGGACATTTCAGCATGAAGTTTGATGATAAGGAAGTTAATCTTGATGCCGCTATGCCTAATCACACAAAAGCAATTGAATGTGTTTTAGAGCAATTAAAGAAATATCGAATTATTACAGACTTCAACGAAATTGTTGGTGTAGGCCATAGAACGGTACTGGCTGGATCAGAAATTACTTCTAGTGTGGAAACAACAGATTGAGTAAAAGAAAAAATTCGTGAGCATATTAAATTAGCTCCGCTACATAATGAGCCTGAACTTACAGTCATTGAAATTTTTCAAAAACTATTGCCACATGCTGTCAGTGTAGCATCTTTTGATAATACATTCCATGCTACTATTCCACCAGTTAATTACATTTATCCAATTGATCAAACAATTGCTAAAAAATATGCGATTCGTCGCTATGGATTCCATGGTAATTCATATCGTTATATTAATAAACAAATGCAAACAATCCTTAATAAAGATAAATTGAATCTCATCGTGTGTCACTTAGGTAATGGAGCGAGCATCACTGCTATTAAGAATGGTATGTCATATGCAACTAGTATGGGGTTAACCCCATTAGAAGGTCTTATGATGGGCACACGATGTGGTGATATTGATCCGTCTATTCCCATTTATTTGGCAAGACAAGGTATGAAAAATGACGAAATTGATGGAATGTTAAATAAAAAATCCGGTGTTCAAGGTATGTGTGGTTCAAGCGACATGCGTGATTTACAAGCGAAATGTAATGCTAACAATCCTGAAGCTCAATTAACAATAGAAATGTATACCAGACGCGTAGCTCGTTATATTGTAGATTATGCAAATCAGCTAGAGGACAAAGTAGACGCTATTGTTTTTACTGCTGGTATTGGTGAAAATAGTACCTTTGTGATTAAAAATACAATTAACAATGTAAAGCTTGTTAAACTTTTATTAGATGAACAAACCTTGAGCAATAAATATAGTGATTACAAATTAATATCATCCAACAATAGTCATTATCCAATTTATTGCGTTCGTACTGATGAAGAGCTAATGATTGCTCAAGATGTAGAAGAAATGATTAATAAGAAGAAATAGAATGGTATCAGCAATTAGAGGCATTAATCCTGAATATTTAGCATTAACAATTATTGGAAGTTTTTTCATTATTGTTTTTGGTTTTTTCTCAATTGTTTTTTTCTTTCATCGTAAATTATTGCAAAATGAATATCAGCTAAAAGAGAGATACAACGAAATTGCACAATTTTTAGCTGCCAATAAGTTTAAGTATTTAGAAGTATTGGCAAAAAGTAATGTGCAATTGAAAATGCTAATGACACAAATTACCGATGGTAAGAAAATTTTCGAACAACAATTAGAAATTGTTCGTAAAAAATTAATGTCACTAACAGTAATCAACTCTCGCTATTCATATTTAAGTTCATATAAGTTATCAAAAGAAATTAAAAATGATTTATCAAAATGTGACGGTATGGTAAATAACCTTAGAAATGTATCGGTATCAGCCACACAATATAGTAAAGATATTTCTGATTTATTAATTGAGTATCGGAAGATTACCGATGAAATCACACATTTTTATGAATTCAATTTAGTTTTAAGATATAGCAATGAAGTATTTGATAATATGGGGCAAATGATTAAAGAAACTATTACACAATCTGCACAATATGTCGTAAAGTTTGATAATGATAAGTTATTGATTTTACTTCATGAATTAAATACTCGTGTTTCCAACTTTTATCAAGTGACAATGCAACTTTACACACTAGACAAAATCTTGATGTATTTAGAATCGTTAAAAAAACGCATTAAGGATGAATTACATTCTGCGGAGAAAATTTTATCTTCTACTGACTATAGTAGTGTAGAAACGGCTTTTGCCACTGGCTCAAGCAATATTACATTAATGGAAAGAAATTTAAAAAGTCTTTCATTTAAAGCCGCTAAAAATAACGCAATGGTAGCTAGCAAACAATTATCAGAGGCATTGTTAAAAATTGAAGCAGGTGATCGCACTAATGTTTTAATTCAAAAAGATATGAAGGCATTAAAAGATCAAGTGACTATTTTGTACAAAGAATTTAATGATGTAAATAATGCCTTCACTAATATTCAAAAATACTTTAGTGCTATTAAAGATGCATCAATAATTAATAAGACAACAAAATTGGTGAATGATATGAAAGGCATTGTCCTTTATTATCAAAATTTAGAAAATGAATTTACTAATTACAGATTAATTCAAAGAACAGATTTTTTATATAAAATTCGTGAATTGGGTAACAAAGTTATTGAATTTAAAATTCAATTAAATAATTTAATAGACGAGATTGGTGCAAAATATAAAAATTCCATCACTATTAATGATGAGCTGGCCGATATTAAATTGACACTAGCACAATTATTGGGTATCAAATTACAACACACTGCTAGTGATCAAAATGGTATTAATACTATTAAAAATATTATCGAGCACATCGATCAATTACAAACTCAATTGACTACTAATTATTTCCAAAACTATGCCATTGTCAATGATGAATTAACTAAAATACGCGAGCAAACTAGTTTACTAATTACATCCGCTACATACAACCAATCGCTAAAAATTTATGCCCAAAGATTAATTTATTATGTAAATAAGTATCGTAATGAACACGCTGAAATTGCTAAATCATTATCCATTGCTGAAAATCTATATCAAAAAGGTCAATATCAAAATACAATTGACCAAATGATTGAAACTGTTTCGGTCATTTTATCAAGTGCCAAAAACAATAACATTATTGTAAGCTAGCAGAAATGAAAAATATAAGTAAAATCACATTGTTAACTATAGGTGGGGGCGTTATTTTAATGACTACGATACCGCCGGCAATTATCCAAAACATTGGCGAAATTAAATTTCATTTAAAATCTAATGACGATCTCTCCAAATACGATAAATATATTGACCAATCACCACCATCATACTCAGAACCGCAAGAAATATACGAACGAATGGAAACATGAAGTACGGAACAATGAAATATGGAAGTTGCCTACTCCATTTTTTATTCACTAAAAATGGATGCCGAATTATATCCAGACTGTTGAGGAAAGTTTGATATATGGATTTACTCTATTTCCTGAGAACATGAAACAAATTCTGATATGTATATTTCTTTTAACGCTTATGTGAAATATGATCTGGATAATGCTCCATCGCATCCGCTAGATTATGATTATACGTGATATTGAGAATTGTATTTTAAGATTAATCATCAAAAAATAGAATTAACAGATTCCCAACCTATCTTTGCCTTTAGCTACAACCCACCAATTATGAAAGGCCTAAACACTAATGTCGTTTATTATAGACGCAAAGGAAGAAATAGTTTTTACATAATTGATTGAGGCGTAAATTATGTTTATTTCTTGTATTCTTGAACTTATCAAAAAATTATTTTGAGTTAGTAATCATTAATAGAAATTACATACATTTATGTATGTGATTTTTTATAATGTATATATAATAATTATCAATTTTATAACATCAAAAATAAGGAGACATATGTTCGATAAAATTAAATCAATTCACGCTTACGAAGTTTTGGATTCGAGAGGATTCCCAACAATAGCATGTGAAGTTACCACTGATAATGGTACTAAAGGTAAAGCTATGGTGCCATCTGGTGCATCAACTGGTGAAAGAGAAGCACTAGAATTACGAGATGGTGATAAGAAACGTTACATGGGTAAAGGTGTATTAAAAGCAGTTGATAATGTAAATAAAATTATTGCTCCAAATTTATTAAACAAAAATTTTGATGTTGTTGATCAAACCAAGATTGATGAAGAAATGATGCGCATCGATGGCACAGAATTCAAAACTCAACTAGGTGCTAATGCCATTCTTTCTGTTTCTTTAGCTTGTGCTCATGCAGCAGCTAACTATAAAAGAAAACCGTTATTTAAATACATCCGTGAGGATATTTTGAATAACAAAGGTGTTGAGAGTGCAATTTATAAAATGCCTGTACCAATGTTAAATGTAATTAATGGTGGTGCTCACGCAGATAATACAATTGACTTTCAAGAATTTATGTTTATGCCGATCGGCGCAACAAGTATTCGTCAAGCTTGTCAAATTGCTAGTGAGTGTTTTCACTCATTGCAAAAAATTTTAAAAGGTAAAAAATTTGACACCAACAAAGGAGATGAAGGTGGATTTGCTCCAGCACTAAAAAATGCAGAAGAAGCATTAGAGTTGATGGTAGAAGCCGTTAAAACCGCTGGTTATCGTCCTGGTATTGATAAAGATGTAGCCATCGCTATGGATACAGCTTGTAGTGAGCTTTATGATAGTGCAAGAAAAGTTTATGTTTTCAAAAAAGCAATTGAAGCAAACATTCTTTCTCAAGAAGAAGGTACTAAGACGACTGAACAAATGATTGATTATTTAGAATCGTTAGTAAAAAAATATCCGATTATTTCAATTGAGGATGGTTTAGCTGAGAATGATTGAGATGGTTGAAAGAAACTAATGGATCGTATGCATAACACTATTCAAATCGTTGGTGATGATTTATTTTGCACCAACCCACGTATTACTAAAGAGGGAATTGAAAAGGGTGTTGCTAATGCAGTTTTAATTAAATTAAATCAGATTGGTACATTGACTGAAACAATTGAAACTGTTCGTGAAGCACAAAATGCTGGTTGATGTGCAGTGGTAAGTCATCGAAGCGGTGAAACTGAAGACACTACAATTGCCGATTTATCAGTTGCATTAGGCACTGGACAAATTAAAACAGGATCAATGTCACGTAGTGAGAGAATTGCAAAATATAATCGCTTAATGGAAATTGAAGACTATTTGGGGCTACAAGCTAAGTACGATGGTGTCAACACATTCACTAATATTAAAAAAGGTTAATAGTAATATATGAAAATTGGAATTCTAGCATCAGGTGGTAATTCACCAGGAATGAACAATGCTGTTATTGGTTTAGTAAAATCAGCTAGAGCTAGCAAGATTGATGTTGAACTAATTTACAATGGATTTAAAGGCTTGTTAGAGGAACAATTTCATAAAGCTGATATTCGCTATCTTGAAGAATTTTCTTCAAGAGGGAATGTTGTTATTGGCAGTACTAGAAGCAAAGAATTTTATCAAATTGAGTCAAAGCGCAAAGCAGTAAAGATTTTAAAGAAACATAAAATCGATGTTTTAGTTGTGATTGGTGGTGATGGTTCATATAAAGGGGCTGCTGGTTTAGCAAAACTTGGTATGAAAGTGATGACACTTCCAGGAACCATTGATAACGATGTATCATCAACGGATTCAACAATTGGGTTTTACACATGCTTGACAACCATTGTTGAATCAGTTGATCGTCTTCGTGATACATTTGATTCACACTCTGGTATTTCTTTTGTGGAAGTAATGGGGCGTGGTTTTAGTGATCTAGCAATCCAAGCAGGCATTGCTACCAATGCTGAAGCCATCGTTACCGGCGAAAATGTTATGAATGCCGAGCAATTTATTGCTGTTGCTAATGAGACATGAAAAAATAAAAAGAAATCATGTATTTTTGTAATTACTGAAAACATTTATGGAAAAAATAATATACCAGCATTGAGCGATATCGCTCAAGAGGTTGAAAAAATTACGGGTCGTGTTACAAGAGTTAACATTATCGGTCACTTGCAACGTGGTGGTGTTCCTGCGGCTAGTGATCGTTATTGAGCAATTACGATGGCAGATCATTGCATTAATTGCATTAAAGAAAAGAAATTTAATCGCGCCATTGGTGAAATGAATCGTAAATTAATCGATACTGATATTTTCAAAGCAATCGAAATGCCACGAAAAATTAATCGTATCCAAACTGCACAACATTTTGAGAAAATAAATAGGATTTAATATGAGTAAAGCTGCCCCGATTAGAGTAAAAAGTTATTATAAAAGAACAAAAATTATTGCGACCCTTGGTCCAGCTATTACTCAAAAATTATGAACATTAGATTCTCTAAAAGAGCCTAAGAATGCTGACATGGTGACGCTTGCTTACCAACGTATGGAAGGTATCATTAAAGCTGGCGTCACTTGTGTACGCTTAAATTTCTCACATGGTTCTTACGAAGAACAACAAGTCAGAATTAACATTGCTAGAGAAGTGTCCAAAAAACTGAATCGTAATATTTCTGTGATGTTGGATACCAAAGGACCAGAAATTCGTGTTGGACAAATTCAAGATGGTCCTAAGCCAATCGCTAAAGATAGTAATGTTATTATTTACACCAAAGAACAAATTGTGGGTGACTCTACTAAATTTTTTGTTACAGATTCTACTAATACATATAACATGGCTAAAGATGTTAAAGCCGGTGGTATTATTTTAGTCGATGATGGAAAGTTACAACTTAAAATCATCGAAGTGGATGTTGAAAAAGGTATTATCAAAACCATTGCTTTAAATAACCATTTAGTTAATGATAAAAAACGTATTAACTTACCGAACACTGAATATTCCATGCCTTTCATGTCTCAAAAAGACAAAGACGATATTTTATTTGGCATCAAAAACAATGTTGATTATATTGCTGCAAGTTTCGTGAACTCGAAAGAGAACGTTCAAGAAATTCGCAATTTCCTAGACAAAAATGGTGGGGATCAAATTCAGATTATTTCAAAAATTGAATCCACACATGCCATTAGAAACATTGATGAAATCCTTGACGCAACTAATGGTGTGATGGTGGCTCGTGGGGACTTAGCTTTAGAAATTCCGTTCTATGATGTACCTTATTGACAAAAATATATTATTCGTAAATGTCGTTTGATTGGTAAGCCATCTATTGTTGCCACGCAAATGCTCGATTCATTAGAAAAAAATATTCAACCCACTAGAGCTGAAGTTACAGATGTATTTTTTGCAGTAGAACGTGGTGCTGATGCGACAATGCTATCGGGAGAATCGGCTCAAGGCCAATTCCCCGTTGAAGCAGTTTATACAATGCGCCAAATTGATAAAAAATCTGAATTACTTTTTGACTATCAAAGAGCCATTGAATGATACTTTCATCGTGCTAATTTACCGAAGTATGCTAAGAAAATAGCGCTTAAAATTGCCAAGAAGTGTTTACCTGAGTGAGGTGAAATAGCACCTACATTTAAATACAACTTTGTGGTGTTATTTACTAGTGACAAGCAAACAATTTGAACAGTTTCTAACATTCGCCCCGCAGCGACTATTATCGTTGTGACAGATGAACCGGAACTATTGACATGTTTTGGAGTCAACTATGCAATTCAAACGCATCTCGTTAAAGATATTAATTTAGCCAAAGATAACTACAAGCAAATTTGTCGCGAAGCGGTAGATCGATTTGAAATTGATGAAAAACAAATTATTGCTTTCTTTGATAAGAAGTTTAGAGAAATTAATTAAAGGATAATATATGAAAATTGGATTAATCTCAAATGAAAAATTTAAAAGTTATTCAAAGGATATCAGTTTAACAATTAATTCTCTTGGCCATAAAGCAATTATTTTGAATCGTTCAAATGACTTGTTAAAAAATTGTGATGCACTCACTGAAGCCATTAAAAAAGGTAGGATTGATCGCGGCATTACTATTGATGATTATGGAACAATACCTTTTATGTTCATTGCAAAAACCAAAGGTATTGTTGTAGCGCAAATTGCTGATGAGCATTCTGCTTTTATGACATGTGCACATAATAATGCAACAATATTAGCATTTGGTGGTGAAATTTCCACACTTCATCAAATTAAAAACATGGTTAAGGCTTTCATATCTTCACAATATGATGGCGGTAGGCACAAAGTACGTATTGATATGTTAGATACGATGTTGGAAGGTCAGTAATATGAAAATTGCGATAGGATGTGATCACATCGTTACACCGATGAAAGACCATATGGTTGGTTTTTTAATAAAGTTGGGCCATAAAGTTGTAGACTGCGGAACATATAATAATATTAGAACACACTATGATATCTACGGATTTGAAGTGGCACGACAAGTAGTTGCTCACAAAGTAGATTTAGGTATTGTGATTTGTGGCACTGGTGTGGGGATTAGCAACTCTGCTCAAAAAGTTAAAGGTGCTAGAGTTTGCTTAACACGCGATGTTGAAGTAGCACGTAAATCCAGAGAATTATATAACTGCAATATTTTGGGTATGGGTGGAAACATTACAGGTATTGGTTTAATGGAAGCTATTACCATTGCTTTTTTGAAATCTAAATATCAAGGTGGTAACAAAACCATTATGAAGCAAATAGATTCACGCATTAAGAAAAATAACTATTCAATTCACCAATTTGATAAAGAAATTAAAGATTGGGAAGATGGTAAATATACTAATGGTGCAAAACAAACTAAAATACCATTACCAAGGACTTGAAAATAAAACATGCCAATAGTGAATATGAAACAAATGTTAAAACATGCCCAATTGGGCAAATATGCTGTTTTGCATGCTAATGTTATTAATTATGATATGGCTAAAACAGTGATTGTTGCAGCCAATGATACTTCATCGCCGATTATTATTGCGGTTTCTCAAAAGGCATTAAAATCTTTTTCTGGGACAAAGGATTTTGTTAATATGGTAAAAAGCATTGTGACTTATGGAAAAATTAAAGTACCAGTGGCGATTCATTTAGATCATGGTGAATATGAAACGGTTTTAAGCGCCATCAAAAATGGTTTTACATCTGTAATGTATGATGGTAGTAAATTACCACTATCTCAAAATTTACGTAATACTAAAACCATCGTAGCGTTGGCTAAAAAGCATAACATTACAGTTGAATGTGAAGTAGGAACAGTTTTGGGAAAAGCTGAAGACAAAGAAACAAACGGTCAATTAGCTAGTATTCAAGAATGTAAAGATCTAGCGGCAACTGGTATTGATGCATTAGCTGCTGGTATTGGCAACTTACATGGCAATTACCCAAAAGATTGAAAAGGACTAGATTTTCAACGTTTAAAAGAAATTCACACAGCACTATCAAATATGCCGTTAGTGCTTCATGGTGGTAGTGGTATACCGTTAGCTCAAATTAAGAAAGCAATTCAATTAGGTATTTGTAAATTTAATGTTGGCACAGAATTATTGACAGCTTTTACAGAAGGATTAGTTGATTATTTCCGTTCAGGAAAATATAAAGAAAAACACGGATACGACCCTCGGAATTATTTTCCTTTAGGATTACAAAAAACAAGAGTAGTTGTTATTGAAAAATTAAAAATTTTAGGTTCTATTGGGATGGTTAAATAATATGAAATTACTAGCATTGGATATGGGAGGCACATTCATAAAATGGGCCATAATGATTAAAAATAAAAACAATATTAAAATATTACAACAAGGCAAGTATCGTACATCTGAAAAACAGCATCCATCTGGTAAAGATATTGTTTGAGGGATGGCAAAATTTGCCCAAGACATGAAAAACATTCACAAGGAAATTAAATGTGTTTGTTCAACAATGGTTGGTATTATTGATACAAAAAAATATATTGTGTTATCACCTAACCACACCCTTCAGGGTTATGAAGGTATGCATATAAGAGAAGAATTTGCGAAATATTGTAAATTACCTTTTTATGCAATGAATGATGTTAAGGCAGCAACGCAAGGTGAATTGATGTATGGTTCACTTAAAGGCAAAAAAAAGGTAAACGCAATCGTCATGGCCATTGGTACTGGCATTGCAGGTTGCCCAATCATTAATGGAGAAATATATTATGGTTCTACCTATGCTTCTGGTGAATGCGGTCAAATGGTAGTTAATGGTCATTTTTACGAGAATCATTATAGCGTTCCGGGATTAATCAAACGTTGTAAAAAAATTAAGCCAACAATTATCACGGCTGAAGAATGCCTTGACTATGCAAAATGTTGATGCTGCAATTAAAACAATTGTGGATTCATGATTTGTTGGACTTATTGAAGGCATCATGAATTACATTTACTTATTCAATCCATCTTGCTTTGTCTTCGGTGGCAAAATTACTGAATATGAATATTTTGATATATCACTATTAAAATCACTATCATTGAAATTAGCACGAAAGCCAGTTTCGTCATTTGAGCATGTTAAATTACTTAAAGCTAAATTAGGTAATAACGCTGCTCTAATGGGTGTGGCGAGTTTAGCTAAATAGAAGGATTATCAATTTATGGGTACTATTATTATAAATTTCATCCAATCGTTTTTTGGTTCAGCCGGGTTAGTAGTCGGAGTGTTCGCCTTAGTTGGTTCCATTTTACTTAGGCGCACGGTATTGCAAACAATTGAATCAACATTTGTAACGATTTTAGGATTTTTAATTCTTTCCATCGGAGGTGGTGCAATTAGTTCATCACTTGTTCACTTTAAAGGAATGTTTAATATTTTAATTGGAGTAGATGTGACTAGTACTTCTTCTTCAATTGCGGCTAGTGATGCTTTTTCAATCGGGTTAATGAATGCGTCTCAACAAATTGCACAAACAGCGTCAATAATGTTATTATTAGCGATTGTTTTCAATCTTTTATTGGCTGGATTTTCTCGTTTTAAAAATATTTATTTATCTACACACATTGTGATGTATTTCTGTGTAGGCATTACTACAATGTTTTTATTGTGTGGTCCTCAAGGGTGTTTAGCCCTTGATAAATTAGGCATACTTGCAGCGGTGTTAGGTGCAGGAATGATTGCCATATATACGACGCTTGCTCCTAGTCTTACTACTAGTACTGTACGTGGATTGATGCATGAGAAAAATATGAATTTGTGCCATCATGGTTTATTTGCATTCGCTTTAGCTAATGGTGTTGGTACGTTAATTGGTAAATTAAAAAAAGGTCGTTTTTCATCAATTGAGGAAATGCATGTACCACGTTGAATGCGATTTTTAAAGAGTTCCAATATTACTATTGTTCTTGTGATGACAATTTTATTTGTGATTGTATATGTTGGTGCATATTGTGTTCCAGGTTCTGGTGAGTCAATTTCTACAATATTAAATAACCAATCATTAATAGTGGCGTTGATCTTAGATGCCTTCATGTTTACGGCTGGTCTACTTGTATTAATTCAAGGTATTACTATGATGGTGAATGAATTACGAGACTGCATTAAAGGCATCTCACAAAGGTTTATTAGAGGAGCAGTTATGAGTGTAGATGCTTCACTCATTTTAAAAGCACAACCAACTGCTGTGATGTTGGGTTTTGTCATTTCGTTTCTAGGTTGCATTGCCACTATGGGCATTTCATTGGCTTTACATGCAGTAGATGCTACAACATTTTCTTCCGTTATTTTACCAAGCGTTGTCGTGTTCTTTTTCCTCGGTGGGACGGCTGGCATATTTGGTAATTATCGTGGTGGTGTCCTCGGATGTCTGTTAGCAGGATTCTTTGTTGGACTTGTGGTATCATTTGTACCGATTATATTTAATGCAACTTTTAATACATTAGCATCTCCAATCACTGCTGGATCGGCTTGATACACAGATCCAAGACTTGAGATTAATTTATTAACAACTACACCGCCGACTTGGGCCAATAACTCTTATGGTGAAAGCGATTATGTATTAATTGCCATCATTGGATGAGCATTATATGCCGGTGGTTCTCACGGAAATATCGCGTCCATCGGTGGGCTTCTAAATCCAATGATGTTTTTATTAATAGGTCTAACTATAACAATTTGGTTAGCGTTAATAATTGATGGGGTAGTTTTAAATAAAAAAGAAATGAAAAATAATCCTAGGACATTTTATGAATATAAAATGACAAATTTACAGTCTTATTTAAAACATTGCGATCAAGTTTTAAAAGAACAAATTATTTATTACAATGAATTAGCATCTACAACAAAGAAAAACCAAGTCAAAATTAAGTGTAAAGAGAAAATCAAGAAATCTCAAGCTAAACACAGTAAACAAATCAAGAAGACCAACATTAAAATTAGTTTATTGAATAAACAATATAAACATAAACATAAACTAAATTTAAATTAGTAATTACTTTAGTAAAGAGCTAATTGTTTTATATTGCAAGTGCAATGAGTCTGCCGCGATTTTATTAGTCAAATTACCATCATAAGTCATAATGGATTCCAAAAGAATTTTATGGTCTTTAACAATGCTCATTGGATTTTCGCCACTCAGCACTTTAAATAATTTTTCTGTGAGAATAGTGCTAATGGCCACAGTAATAGAATTTGCAAACAATGATGGAATATTTTCTAATGCAAAATGTATTACACCATCCGCAAGGAATGATGGTTTAGCAAAACTAGTCGTCTGTTTTTCTGTATCGCTACCAAAACCTTGATCAATTGCTAAATCTACAAAAACACTTCCTGCCCTCATTGTGGAAATCATTCTTTCAGTAATTCGTTTAGAAGTTAATGAACCTGGAAGAGAATTGGTGTTGATCAAAACATCAGTGATTGATACTTGTTTTGATAAATCCGTGAAATCAGCTTTAATTACCTCAAATTTTGAATGATGTAATTTTGCTAAAGTAATTAAATGATTATCATCTTTTACTTGTTTTGCCAAATGTTCATCATTTTCTAAAACAGTCAAGTCTCCCCCTAAGGCTAAAATAGTACGTGCTGCTTCTAATCCGGAATAAGAAGCATTAAGAATTGTAAAATGAGCACGTTCTTTGTTATGAGCAATAGGACTAAATGTTTTGCCCAAAGAGTTTTTGTGAAATTTTGCTAAGTTATAAGCTCCAAGCAACGCACCAAAGCGCCCCTTGATTTGTTCGTTAGGAATTAATAATGTAAAAGTACCATTTTCTTGGAATGCTTCAATTCCTAAAGCTGTAATTTTATTTTTTAACAATCCCCTTAATACTTTAGGATTATTAGGCAAGTTAAAAAGAGAAATCAATAGTTGTCTTGGTGTAATTTCATTAAGCTCACCGTTTGTTGGTTGACTTAGTTTGACTACCACATTACTATTACCAATTGCTTCTTTGTTAGTGGCCACAACTTTCACACCAACATCTAAATATTCACGATCAGAATATCCAGACGCCGTACCGGCATTTTTGGTAATAATCACTTCATGTTTTGAGGCAACCAATGTTTTAGCATCGATTGGTGTTAAACTCACACGGTACTCGTTTTTATTTTCTTTTAATATTGCTATTTTCATAATCTTCCTTAAGCAAAGTGAGCCACTAAAACGCCAACAATCACACCTAAGCAAATACCGATTGTAACGATTGATAAAGCCATCACGGAATTAAATCAACGATTTTGTGGTTTAACTTTTATTTTTTGAAATTCATCACTAGATGGAATGCTTGAAAAATCTATGTTTTTCAACATTTCTGTTTGTTGTCTAGAGAGATTTTCCTTTGTTTCAGGTTGTTGATTGGCCATTATTTAACGTCAATAACCTTACGGCCTTTGTAATATCCACAATATGGACAAACTTTATGCGGCTGAATTGGACGACCACATTTTTTACATGTTGTTGTCGTTGTTTTCTTTAACGCATCGTGGGAACGACGCATTCCCTTTCTTGATTTACTTACTCGTCTTTGTTGAACTGCCATAGAATTCCTTTATATATTGGGAGAGATTATATATTAATAATTACAATATTATTCTCCACTATTGCATATCTTTGTTAGGGATATTGGTCTTGTTTCAATCTTAATTTAATAAAAATATATATTTTTATGCATTCACAAAATAATTTCTTTACTCTCGTAAGAGAGTAAAAGTTCAAAAATACCCCTAAATTCTGAAAATAATTCGAAAGTTTTTTACAAAAAAATTATTTTCGGTGTATTAATAAGGGGAGGATGAAGCATATGAAAATCATCAAATTAGATAAATCATTATCAAAAGAAGAAATAGAAGACATAAATAATATTCTTATAGAATATGGGGCAAAAACTGAAAAAGATTATTGGACTATGGAGAGTAGATCTTATAATAAAGCATTCATAGAAATTTGCTCAAAGTATCAAAGTATCGGCCAGATTTCTACAACAAAATTAGAGGAAATTCTATTAGGGAAGGTTATTATGAGCAAAATTGAAAAAACTAAATATGTAACACATAAACAACTTAAAGTGGCTCTACAACCTATGGTGACACACAAACAATTAGAAGTCATTCTAGATAGAGCATTGCAGCCTATGGTGACGCACAAACAATTAGAAGTCATTCTAGATAAAGCATTGAAACCTATGGTAACTAAAGATGCATTAGAAGAAGCGTTCAAGACCAAACTAGATCCAATCAATGAAAGTTTATTAGCAATCAACGCAACGCTTATTAAAATGAACGCAAGAATGGACAAACATTGAGGCTCGGAAGATTAATTTACAAACAACTTTTGTTTGACTATCAAAATATTAGCGCTTAATGAATAGTTGTTCAGCTATCGGTAGATAACTATGCTTCTGTGCATCTTTAGTAAATTTACCAAATGACATTTGTGCAATTAGCTGTCAATGATCTGGGATTTCATATTTATTTCTAGCCTCAATTTCAATTAGTGTATTGTAATGCTGAATATTAACAGCATAGTCCAAATAGGATAAACCTAACCATAAACTGTGTTGGAGCATGGCATTGGCTTGCAAAGCTCAAGAAGCAAAACCTTCTTCTCTCAAGTTGCGTTGGCGTGCTTCTTGAATTGTCACTTTTGTGTCATCGTAGAATAGTATTGTTGCATATGCGTTTAAGCAACTATTTAGTTTTACTAAGGCACTCTCTGATATTGGCTTGGTCAATTGACTAATTACATATTCTCAAAGATGTTTTCCTTGTTTGCCAAGCAATAAAACTATTCTAGAAGATTGGATGTTAAAAGCTGATGGATTGTATTTAACACATTCACCAATAAAATGAATCAAATCTTGTTCCTCCAATGTAGATTGATTAACAATAGTGTAATTACTATGTCTAGTTTTTATTATGTTTAAAAATTCATGCATCTTTGTTTTCATATTTTTCCTTGGACTTTTATTAAATATACGATTGATTATGAAAAACTATAAATATTTGCATAGACTATGTCAATGGTTTTATTTCTAACATTAGAAAAAAGGTTTATAGGCTAATTAAAATCCCATAAATTAGTACATTAGTAAAATTTAAACAATCGTGATAGCTTACATCCACAATGTTAAATCACCATCAATAAGGTATAATTGGTGCATGTCAAAAGTTGATCGTATCAATTATGATGAGAGTTTGGTAATACGTTTAGTAGCGAATATTGTTGCTAAAACACCAGGCGTGAATGTTAATGAAGATTTCAGTGTGACAATTAATGACAACCACACAGCTCTAAACATCATTTTTAAGCCATTGTCACCAATCGTGAATGTGTTTCAAATTGCACGTGAAATTCAAGACAATGTGTATTTTAATATCAAGAAATCATTTGACTTATATAGTGTTGTTGTTAATGTGACTGTTCATGGAGGCACATAATGATTAATTTAAATGCGACAAAGTTGAAAGAAATGTTTATAGCTGGTGGTGAGGCTATTAGTAGCGAACATGAGTACATTAATGAATTAAACGTATTCCCTGTACCAGATGGTGATACTGGGACTAACATGATGATCACCATTAATGGTGCGATTGATGCAATTCGTAATATAGATTACACAGACATTCAATTATTAGGCAAACAGTTTTCTCGTGGCTTATTAATGAATGCTCGTGGGAACTCTGGGGTTATCTTTTCGCAGATTATTAAAGGCTTTACATCAGTTTTACATGAAGGAAAAACCGAAATTGGTGTTTTGGATTTTGTAAGTGCATTTACAGCAGCTAAAAATGTTGCCTATGCTGCAGTTGCTAGTCCTGTGGAAGGAACCATTTTAACGGTCATCCGTGTGACTGCTGAGAACCTTTTGAAAAAACGTAATTTCAAATCGATTGAAGATGTAATGGAAACTGCTTGTAAAGAAGCCCAAGCGATATTGTTAAAGACTCCTGAGTTATTACGAGAATTAAAAGAAGTTGGTGTGGTTGACTCTGGCGGCTATGGATTATGTCGTTTCTTTGATGGCATGTTAGTTGCCCTAAAAGATTCTAAATCATTGGCTCCAATGAAAAAAATGTCACTTAAAAAAATTGAGGCAAAAAAATCTTTTATTGATAAATTAGAAGATTCAAATGTTGGATTTGGTTATTGTTGTGAATTTATTATGACATTAAAATCAAGAGTGTCACTAAAGCAATCTCACAAATCAACATTTGATATTAAATATTTTAAAAAGCAATTAACTAAAATTGGTGATTCTCTTGCCGTAGTTGTTGATGGTGATATTGTAAAAGTACACGTCCACACAATAACTCCATACCGCGTATTGGAAATTGGTGCTCAATATGGTGAGTTTAATAAAGTTAAAGTAGAAAACATGACTTTACAATTTCTTGAGAGAAATCCAGGCACCACTCTTGAAAACATTCAAGAGCATATTCAGGCCAAGCGTAAGATACCTTCAGGCGTTAAAGTAGTGGCAACAGTACCATCAGCACAATTGGCTAAAATATACAATGATTCATTGAATATTCCTAACACTATTAACACAGAAGTTTCTGGAAACCCATCGATCCAAGAATTTGTTGATAAGATTCGTGAAACAAATGTGGACCATGTCATTATTATTGTGGATGATTCAAATGTCGTGCTTGCAGCTAAAGAAGCATCTGAACTCACATCTAATGATGTGAAAATTGAGATTATCAATGCTCATGATATCGCTGCTTCATATTTGTCTTGCTTATCATTTGATCCGATTCAAGATTTAGGAAGCAATGTTAAGGGAATGGATAACATTATTAACGATACAGAAGTTGGAAAGATTTCTGTTTCTAGTAAATTTGTCAAATATTCGCATATTGAAGTTAAAAAACGTGACTTCATTGGTATTATGGATAAAAAAGTTATTTCGGCAAATCACAATTTACAAAATGTGATTCGAGAATTGTGTGATAAGCTAATTGCTAATAAGCGTAAGGCAAAAACAGCGTGTGTGATTTGCGGAATTGATGCAGAAATCAAAGATGTTAAGTTTATTCGTAAATATTTAGCGGAAACACATAACTTAAAAGTTAGCACCGTAACTGGGAATCAACCTACTTACTCGTTTTATATCGCAATCCAGTAGTAATTAACACTATAATTATTGACGTTTTTATGAGATTAGTAATTGATGTAATGGGTTTTGAAAACGATATTTCAGAAGCCATTAAAGCCTGTCGTAAATTTAAAAGTAAACATAACGATGTTCAATTCGTTTTAGTGGGTCGAGAAGCCGAAATAAAGGCTCGCCTAAAACCTAACGATGATTTTGAAGTAGTGAATGCTAATGATGTGATCACTATGGATGATAGTGCGATGATTGCAATGCGCAAAACTGATTCTTCAATGTATAAAGCCATTCAATTGGTTCAAGAAGGTAAAGGTGATGGCGTGTTATCAGCTGGGTCTAGCATTTGTTATGTACCGATGTCATATTTCTTATTAAAAATAATTAATGGTATTAATAAACCAGCTTTTATGCCGTACATTCCTTCTATCAATAAAAAAGGATTTATGATGTTGGATGTTGGTGCAAACAAGGAATGTACTGGAGAAGATCTATACCAATTTGCGCTTATGGGTGCGATCTATTGTCAAGAAATCCGCAACATCGCTTCCCCAAAAATTGGCATAGTGAATATTGGAACAGAAATTGACAAGGGGTTTGCTTACCACAAAGATGCCTACAATTTATTAAAAGCTGATAAATCCATTAATTTTGTTGGTTTCGTAGAACCAAGAGGGTTATTGAATGGTGTGGTAGATGTGGCTGTAACAGATGGCTTTGTCGGCAACATTACACTCAAATCACTTGAAGGTGGATTATTGGCAATCAAAACTGCCTTAAAATCTGAATACAAGAAATTTTATAATTGATTAGGTGCCATCACATCGATATTTGCAATTAAAGGCATTAGTAAAACATTTGACTATAAAAATAATGCTGGTGCTTTTGTAATGGGTTTACAAAAAATTGCTGTAAAGACTCATGGTAGTGCTGATGAACAGCAATTTAGTTCGGCGATTAGAATGTTATATGAAGCCGTTGAAAAAGATGTTGTAACCAAAATTAGCAAGGCAATTGGAAAAAAATAATGAATTCACTTCTTAAACAGTTTAACATCAAACCGAAAAACTATGCTATCTATGAAGAGGCTTTTACTCATTCTTCATATGCTCACGATACTAGACAAACTATTGATTATGAAAAATTAGAGTTTTTAGGTGATGCGGTTATTGAATTGCTTGTTAGTGAACATCTCTATAAAAAATACAAAGATATGGATGAGGGCGCTTTATCAAAAGCTCGTATTGTTATTGTTCAATCCAAAACATTAGTTAAAGCAGCAAAAGTACTTAATTTGGAAAGAATGATCAAAATTGGTGATTCACTTCGAGGACTAAATCAAATATCAGATAACATTCTTGAGGATGTGTTTGAAGCTTTTATTGGTGCTGTTTATTTAGATCAAGGCCTCATTAAGTGCCAAACTATTCTCAAACAAACTATTATTCATTTGTATGAAATTCACTCTTTAAATGAAAACTTAGACTATAAATCAATGTTACAAGAATATGCACAAAAATTTCCTAAGCATAGCATCACTTACAAACTTGTACATAATGTTAATGGTGATTATTGGTCGGAAGTTTATGTTAACTCTAAGAAGAGCGGCATAGGTCATGGTAGCAAAATTAAAGATGCTGAGATGCAAGCTGCCAAAGATGCTTACAAGAAATTAGTTAAGGGGCGATAATATGATCTTTTTAAAAAGTTTTAAAGCAAACGGATTCAAATCATTTGCACAGAATGTTACCATTGATTTTTCACAATCAATGTCAGGAGTGGTAGGACCAAACGGTAGTGGCAAGTCCAACATTGTTGATGCCATTAAGTGAGTACTTGGTGAAAGAAGTAGTAAAACATTACGTGGCAAAACTAGCGAAGATATTATTTTTCACGGTTCCAAAGGGCATGATCAGTCCAAACACGCTGAAGTAACGCTAACTTTTAATAATGCAGCTAAGTCTTTACATTATGATGGTAAAGAAGTGGCCATCACGCGGAGATTAACGCGTGGTGCTGGTATCAACGAATATTTTATTAACGGTGAACCATGCCGTTTGAAAGACATTCAAGATATTTTTCTAGATACCGGTCTTTCTAAAGGGTCGTTGGGAATCATCTCACAAGGTACGGTACAATGATTCGTGGAAGCGAAGCCAGAGGACCGTAGAACGATTTTTGAGGAAGCAGCAGGCATTGGACTATATACTAAGAAAAAAGATGAATCTAATGCCCAATTAGCACGCACTGAAGAAAATTTAAACCGTATTATGGACATCACCAATGAATTAGGCAATGATGTTAAAAAATTATCAAAACAAGCTGAAAAAGCAAAAGTATTTGCCGAGAAACGTAAAGAGTTAATGCATTTAGATTTAACTATTACCGTTAAAGACCTTAAATTTTTTCAAGAGAAATTAATTAAAATTACCAGCGAACTTAAAAACGCTCGTAATGAATTGGAAATATTTGAACCCGATACCAAGGCGATGATTGAGTCTTTAAAGCTTTCTAAAGAAAAAATGGAAATTGCTGATAAAAACATTGAAGTTTTAACTCAGGAATTAACTGACTTAATTGAGCAAATCAATAAAGTTGAGTTAAAAAAATCTAACATTAAAAATAAGCTTGAAGGTGATATCTTTGGAGACAATGTTGAAAAGAAAGCAGAAGCTTATCGTCAACTATTAGCTACTACTAAATATGAATTAGAAGATGCCAAAAAGAAAGCTGAAAAATTACAAGGTGAAATTGAGGCTTATAACGACACTGTGGAAAAGCTTACTTCCAAGCGTAATGAATTAATGGATCTTTCTAGTAAGCATTCTATTCGTTTAGCTGAGACTCGCATGGAAGTAAAAAATATTCGTGATGCAATTGAATCGCGTAGTCATTTAGATATTGGTGTAAAAACAATTGTAGAAAATCGTCAAGCATTAAGTGGTGTTCGTGGGGTAGTTCGTGATTTCCTTAATGTAAAAGAAGAATACGAAAAAGCAATTCTCACAGCATTAGGTAAAAACATTCAGAATGTTATTGTTGACACAACTGATGATGCAAAAATTGCGGTTGATTTTTTAAAAAGAAATAGAAGTGGTCGAGCGACATTCTTACCATTGGATACGATTAAACCTCGCGCAGTGAAAGACGAGCATTTGGAAGTATTAAAAATGCAAGAAGGATTTGTGAATACTGCCAATAATCTTGTTGAATTTGATAATACTTATGCCAATGCATTTAATTACCTATTAGGTAATGTAGTCATTGCTAATGATTTAATTACTGCTGCTATTTTGTCCAAGTACACATATCAAATGTATCGTGTTATTTCATTAGATGGCGATATTGTGGCTCCAGGCGGTGTCATTACTGGTGGGTTTAATAGAATCAACCCACTTATGTCTGTAAATTTAGAAGGCAAATTAGTTGAGCTTGAAAAAGAATTTAACACTTTAGATGGTGAGTTGATCAATTACCGTATTGATTTAGATAAAACTACCTCTGAATTAAACGAAGTTACTTTTAAACAAAATGAAAAGAAACTTCTCTTATCACGTTATGACGAAGTCGTTCGTGCTAGTGAAGGCCAACTTTACAAATACGAAATGGACTACGACCAGCTAGTAAAACGTCATGATTTAACTGATAAACGCGAACAATGAAGTGAGCAAACATTAAATGATCAAATTGCTAAATTAAATTCACGAAAAGATAAAGTTTCTGAAGAATTAAGTGTTTCACGTCAAAATAAATCTATTCACAAAGCCAAAGTTGATGATTTGGAAGCAAAATTAACGGAGTTAAGATTCATGATTGACAAACACCGTGATACTGTTGCGGCACATGAAACTGAAAAAGTTCGTTGTGAAGCTGTGGTGGAGAATGCTCGTAATAAAATTAGCCAAAACTACCATATGACAATTGAATATGCTAGTGAACATTACAATTCAGAATTACCAATGTCTGATAATCAAGCTCGCGAAACCATTAGTAAACTACAATCTGAAATTGATCGTTTAGGTTCTATCAATATGGAAGCGATTGATGAATTAGAATCAAAACAAAAACGTTATGAAGAATTATTAGAACAACAAAAAGAACTTGAAAAAGCGAAAGCAGACATTGTTGAGGCTATTAGAGAACTTGATGTGAAAGCTAAAGAGGACTTTACTAAGACTATTGATTCAGTCAATGAGACACTACCTACTGTATTTAAATACTTATTTGGTGGTGGTTCATGCCATGTTGAATATGTTGATCCAGAAAATGTTTTAACTTCAGGGATTGATGTTAGTGCCACTCCTCCAGGCAAGAATATGGCACACTTGAACTTATTATCGGGCGGAGAAAAAACATTAGTGGCATTATCAATTTTATTTGCTATTCTAAAAAATAAGAGCTTCCCGCTAGTTATTTTGGATGAAGCCGAATCTGCACTTGATCCAGCAAATGTGGAACGCTTTGGGAATATTATTCATGAGAATGCTAGCAAAACCCAATTCGTAGTTATTACCCACCGTCCTGGTACAATGGAACGTTGTGATGTTCTCTTTGGTGCAACAATGCAAACTAAAGGTGTAACTAGCTTATTTAAAGTATCTTTAGCACAAGCTAAAGATTACGGTACAGACAAGATTGAAGAATAGCTATGGGTATTTTTAGCAAGCTCAAAGATTTACTTTCGCGCAAGAAAAAAGTTTCTACACAGATTGCCCAAGTAAATCAAGAAAAAATTGAAATTGAACAAAAGAAATTTGATCAAGGTTTAAAAAAATCATCAAGTATTTTAAATCAATCAATTAACGAAATTGCTACCAAATACCGTCGACTTGATGATGAACTAATCGAAAAAATTGAAGAAACATTATTACTATTTGATATTGGTACTAGTTCTAGCAAAAAAATACTTGATGCAATTGTTGAAGAATTGAAATATCAAAATGTCACCGATCCAAAATTAATTAAACAAGTTATCGTAGATAAACTATTCATATATTATATTCAAGATACCGATGTTGATAGTGGCATGAAATTCATACCAAATAAAACTAATGTAATCTTAGTTACAGGTGTTAATGGTGTTGGCAAAACCACTAGTATTGCAAAGTTAGCTCAGAAATATAAAAACGAAGGACACAAAGTATGCTTAGTAGCAGCTGATACTTTTAGAGCCGGTGCGATTGCCCAACTAGATGTTTGAGCAAAACGAATTGGTGTGGATATTCATAAGCCACAGAAAGATGGACAAGATCCGGCAAGCGTTGTTTTTGGCGGATTAGATTTTGCTAAGAAAAATAACATTGATATTTTAATCTGTGATACTTCTGGGCGTCTTCAAAATAAGATCAATTTAATGAATGAGCTAAAAAAAATTGATAATGTCATTAAACGTTTTGATGGCGAGCAACCAATTGAATCACTGCTTGTCATAGATGCAACAACTGGTCAATCTGGCATTAACCAAGCTAAAGCTTTTAATGAAGTAACTAAAGTTACGGGGATTATCTTAACTAAAATGGATAGCACTTCCAAAGGCGGCATTATTCTTTCCATTAAGGATGCATTTAATTTACCAGTTAAATTCATGGGGCTTGGAGAATCATTGAATGATTTAGAACCATTTGATTTAGAGATGTTTATTCATGGATTAACAAAGGAGCTTGAAATTAATGGCGAATAATAAAGAGATCGTTAAATACAGCGAGTTACTAATGTATTATCAAAAACTATTCACTAAAAAACAATTGACTTATTTAGATGATTATTTTCTTAATGATCTATCTTTTCAAGAGGTGGCTACTAAATATCATGTATCAGCTATGGCAATAGCCGATAGTATCAAGCATAGTAAAAAGCTTTTAAATGATTATGAAGATAAACTTGGTTTGTATAAGAAAGCGAATGCTCGAGCAAAAGTTTATAATCAAGTTGCAGACAAAGGTTTGAGAGAAAAACTAATACAGATCGAGAAAGTGTAATATGTTAAAGGCAATTGTTTTTGATATTGATGGGGTAATTACAAATTTATCACATTTTCACTTTCTTGCTTGGAAGAGTATTTATAGTTTTCACGGTGTTGCATTGCTTCACACGGAATGAAAGCACTATGCTGGAAAACCACGACTATGGATTGCTAAAGAGATCGCTAAGCGATATAAATTAAAACTTACAGATAAAGTCCTCGGAGAAATTGTCGATGAGAAAAATGATTTGTTCATACATTTAATTAAACACGGTCTTACTAAAAATGACATCATTAACGGAGTTAAACAACTTATTGATCATGCCAAAGAACGTGATTTAAAACTAATTGCTGTTAGTACATCTGCAAATGCCAAACTAGAAATGAAGTGTATGGAGTTAAACAACAAGTTTGATTACATTAGTGATTACTCTGTACACCAACTCTCAAGCCTATCTGCCAAAGAAAAAACCAATGTATCTAATGTGCTGTTTGCTTTGCATTATCTCGGTCTACGGACTGATGAATGTATCGGCCTAGAAGATCACATTGATGGAATACGTGAATATAACCATGTGGGAATATATTCAGTAGCTATTGCTAATTATGATGATACGATTAAACTGGAGGCTAATTATTCAGTTGATTTGCCAGAGCAAATCAACTTAGAAGAAATCATTTTTAACTACTATAAAAAAGATAGTTCAGATATTTAGGAAATAAGGAAGTTCAATTTATTTGCATCGTAGAATTCTTTGACTTTTCCGTCTTCGTAGACAAAAGATGTTCATAAATGTGCCGGTGCTTCATCTTGTAGCATAACTACAAAAATTTGCTGTGTTACTTTACTAGCTTCTTGATAAAGATTTTTGATGGATTCTACCTTTGATTTGTAGTCATCACTATCAAAACTATGGGCTATAGATTTAACATAGCTTTTAACTTCTATTAAATATTTCTTGTTGTTTTTAACAATGAAAAAATCTGGATGTTGTTGGGATAATAACATCATCCCCTTTTGATTTAAAAAGTACTCAAATGTTACTTTTGAACCACTATATCAATTTTTACCTCATTTAGTAAGCCCAAAAGAAGGATCTGCTAATTCATTTCCGACGATTTCTTCTGCATAACTTTCGACATCGTAAGCATTGCTTCTATCATTGATGTGTTCTCATATTCATTTATTAATATAAATAATGTAATTATTGTCATTACGATAGAATGTTTTTTGTTGTATTTCTGCTTCAATTTCGCTAACACGTAGATTATTTTGATAATTTAAAGTGAATGTTTTCCTGTTTAGTATCCCTACATTTAAACAATATTTGATTCATTCATTTTCTGTTATATCACCACCGTTATTTTTAATAATGGTACTTTTAATTCTTCCATCCAACATGTTTCATTTGTCATTTAACTCGAAAATATTCATTGGTATGCCATCATATGCATTTAGATCAAGATTAGCAATATTCAAGATGCTAGGAACTTTATTAATGAGTGTGGTAGTCTTGAATGTCAAAGAATGTGTTCTTTGAACAAATTTGACTTTTTTAGTTTCTTGCTCAACCACACCATTAACATAAGCAATCATTAAATCCTCTTTTTGTTTATTTGTTCAGTTATCAAAATCTTTTAATGAAGGATTTCTTCTAATCCTACCAACGACTTGTTCATCTAATGTTTCACTTTCTGTATTTCTTATTTGTAATAGATAGCATGCCCGTGGAATATCAAAACCCTCTGTAAATGCAAGCTTGAAAATTGCTACTTCTACATTGGATGTGGCACTGACAACATATTTTCTTGCAATTTCTTTCGATTTTTGTCCCTTTAAGTCGTTTATTCGATCAGAACTTTCAAAACCTTTGGCATCATCATAGTATCATAATATGCCACTTGAATTGAGCACATTGATGATCTCTTCTTTTTCTTTATTACCTTTAAATTTGTTAGAAATTTGAATAATCAAACACGGGTTAATACCGCTACTTCTATATTGTTCTTTAATTATTTTTCAATCTTTTAACGTTGTAATTAGTCGTTTGTTCAAAGAAAGTTCTAATTCGTTTTGGTGAATTTCTTTTTTTGATTTAATAATATTTTCTTGTATACAAACGTCCTCATCAAGTTCAACAAATCTTCCTGGTAGCATTTGTTCCTTGAGCGGAGTTGCGGTGAACACGAATATTCTATCGAATTCATCAGCATATTTACCTATATTATTGGAGGCGATGTGTCCTTCATCTAGAATTAGAAATTTAGTTTTGTCATTATTTTCATATGTTAAGAAATTTTTAAAAGCAATTTCGATATTGCCTCCACTTTTGAACAAATCTTTTGGAAGAAAATAAGCATTGTAATTTAGAGGAACAGTTGGTCTCTCTTGATTAGAATAATCGGCGTTAATTAAATAAGCATTAATATTATTAAATTGATATTGGTTAATTATTTTATCATAAGCTTGATTCGCTAGGCCGGCTTTGGAAAGAGATTGATAAATCACTATTGCGTTTGGATATTGATTAAGTAATTTAGAAATCAAATACCCTTCCATATATGTTTTACCACTACCGGTTGGGGCTTTTAGAGTATAATCTTTTTCGCCTTCAACATTAGTTAGTGCTAATAACTCATCAACTTTATTTTCTTGAATAAATTTAATTCTTTCTATCATTATGGTTTTTTAATTAAACCTCTAGTAGTAACTTTGAAATTATTGGTTACTCATTCTATTTTTTTAATTCTAGATGTAAATTTAGGTAAATCATAGTCAACCTCATCTATTAAATTTAATAAAGAGTTATCACCAGAATATATTTCTGCTTGATTGATTTCGTAAACATTAATAGGAATATTAATTTTTTTCAAACGTTTAATAGTGGTGTCTTTTGCAATGCCGTTAGGATTTCTATCATCTTTATCATTGTTCGTACATAAAAATACTTTTCTTTTGCCACCATCTTTATTTAATTCCAAAACCGATTGTGCAGTCGTACCTGAACCTGCAAAAAAGTCTAAAACTGTTGCATTTGATTTCGCATAATTTTGTATCAAATCACTTATTAACTTAACTGGTTTAGGATAGTCAAAAGATTTGATATCTAAATTTTCTAAATCTTTTCTCCCGTCTTGTGTGTTGGATGAGGTTATGATGCTTCGTAATTTTAATAGTCTATCCTTCTTTTTTAATTTGTAATCTATAAATTGATATGTCTTAACTTTTACTCTTCATACTCCGTTCTTTTTTTCAAAAACTATGAAATCATTTTCCTTGGCTTTTTTGTAAGTTTCTTCGCTCATCATCCAACGCCAATCGTTGCGTTTAGCAGTGTTCTTTCTACGCTGATCTCATTTTAATTTATTCACATGTCCAGGGAAAAGTTTTGATCCATCTGGACATTCTATTGGATAATCAAGCGTTAAAGTATATGTAAGAGAGGCCCGATCAAATTGTTGTAAATTATACTTACCTCGTGTTTTTAAATGTTCATCTTGCAAAACAAAATCATCATCTGTTTTCTTTCTGCCTATTAATAAGCATGAATTTTTATTTTTTGCATATGCAATGATATACTCGTGATCTACTGCAACGAGCTTTGTGTCATTCCCCCCTCCGCGTCTTGCGTGTCATATTAAACTCGAAATAAAATTAGAGTTTTGAAAAACTCTATCAAATAATAATTTAACATATGCTTGATTTTTATCGTCAATTGAACAAAAAATTACACCTTCATCATTTAACAATTGCTTTGCAATTTCTAACCTTGGTTCGAGCATTGACAATAAAGAATCACGTTCAATTTTGTTTTCATAATTTGTTTTAGCAAACTCACCCTCATTATTCATACCGTATGGTGGATCAATATAAATTACATCAATTTTTTCTTTATGTGTAATCAAAAGATTGTTCAAAGCATCATAGTTATCACCAATGATGAGTTTATTATCTCCACCGCCATTAATAGACTCTACTTTTTTCAAATACATCGCAGAGTCTCTAAAGTTTTCTACTTGTCTATCAAAATAATAACCAGTTTGTGGATTTTGACTTCCTCATTGAAAAACTAAATCTATTTGTTCTTTGGTATTGCCTAATTCAATCAATTGTTTCAATGATAAATAATTATTCTTAATGATAATACCATCATTAAGACGTTGCTCTAACTCATTAATCTTATTTTGTTTATATGATTCAAGAGCTCTCTCTCTCTCTCTCTCTCGACTGCGATAGGATTATTCATTATTTTGAATCCTTATTTAAATCAATTAATTTATCAAATACTTTTTCTTGAAGAATAAATGTTCTGATACCATCAAAATTATTGTTGAAACGAGTTTTTATAGATTCAACATCCGTATTATAAACTTTAGCCATTTTGCTTAAGTGTTCATCTAGTTCGCTTTGCGAAACATCTAGTTTTAGTTCTTCAATAATTTTCTCTAAAGCTACTACTAGTTTTAAATTATTTTGGGCACTGTCTTCTATAACTTTATCAAAATCTGTTTTGCTTTTATATCCAAGGTTTTTGACAATGAAATCATCAATAGATACATTGGCTTGTGTCGCTCGTTTGGCGGTATCTTCATTTAATCTCTTGATTTCAGAATCAACTAAAGATTTTGGCATATAAGATAGTTTGGTATGTGCAATGATATATTGTGAAATTTTACCAATTGCACTCTGACGAGATTTATATTCTTTTTGTTCGTGAATTTGTTTATGCAAGTACGTTCTAAATTCTTGTTCGGTTTTAATGTTGGGAATTTTAAAACGAGCAAGATATTCTTCGTCTAACTTTGGCTTTTGAATTGTTTTAACATCGTTAATTTTTAATTCAAATTTGGTTTTCTTATTAGCGAGGTTCTTTGCATGGTAGTCCTTCGGGAAAGTAATTTCAATAGTTTTTTTGTCACCTTTTTTTAATCCCACCATTTGATCTTCAAAACCAGGAATAAAACTGTTAGAACCAATTTCTAATTCATAATCTTGGGCTTCACCACCAGGGAACGGTTTATCATCCATAAAACCTTTAAAATCAAAATTAACCATATCACCTTTAGAAACGACACCATCATCTTTAGGAATCAACATGTTATCACGCTTTGTGAAATGGTTAATTTCGTGTTCTACTTCACTATCTTCAGTTTTTGGTTCTACATAGTCAATTTTAATTTTCTTGTAATCCGGCAAAGTGACATCTGGGTATTTTTCAAAAATATAAATAATTTCTAATGTGTCTTTATCTACTTTTTGTAAGTCAATAGATACAGCATCTTCAATAAGATCTTCACTCTTAAAATCTTTATCTTGGACTAACAATTTATAGTTACTATCAATGGTTTTATTTAAAGCACCATTCATAATTTCACCTTGATTAATTTGGCCTTTGGCTACTTCAGGTGGAACATGTCCAGCTCTAAAACCTGGTAACTTTAAATTCTTAACAAGATTTTTGTAAGAATTTTCTTGGAATTGTTTTCATTCAGCCTTATCGGCTGACACAATATATTTAATGTGTTCTTTTTGTTGATCAACTTTGATGATTTTCATAAGGTTCCTTGCGAGAGTAAATAATTTTATCTTAAATTAATTGTATTTCTTAATTGTTTTCAATTTGGCATATATTTGCTAACATGTTCCCAAAATTTTGGTGAATGGTTTGGATGTACCAAATGTGCTAATTCATGAACAATGACATAGTCAATAACGTTTTTGTCATAGGACGCTAATTGTAATGACAAGGTTATTTGTTTATGAGCTACATTACAAACCCCTCATTTGGATTTCATTCATTTAAATAGCAATGTTGCCTTAAGATTCATTGTTTTTTCCCAATATGTGAATCTTATCTTCATATAAGGTGCAGTTTCAACAAGATACATTTTTTTAATTAGCAATAGCCTATCACTTTCTTTATGAAGATGCAAATAAATGGTATTGCCGACGAATTCATATGATTTCTTGGATTGTGTCTTCACAATCTTAACTAAATATTTTTTAGCAAATACGTGAATGTAGTTTAGATCTAAATCAATGAGCTGTTTTTCATTTCTTTGTTTAGTATGTTTATAAATCTTGCCAATATATTTATTAATGAAGGATTCAAGTTGTGCTTTGGACATATAGGTTGAAGCAATAACTTCAATTTGGTTGTCCCTAGTAACACGAATGTAGGAATTTCTTGTATGTTTTACATACAACTTATACATGATCACTTGATTATCAATATAAGCATGACCTATTTGATAATCAGAGTTTAGTTTCATTAATAGTTTTCCTCTTGACGTTTAAAATTGATTTGGTTTTTAGCAAAATATGCTTTGTAAATATCATCATAAGTAAAACCAAGATGATAACCAAGCATTAAATAGTCTTTAAATCAATTGTTAATACCAACCGCATCATTTAATGAAGGCATACGGCTAAAAAGTTTGTTAAAACAGATTGTAAGATCAGCCTTATTTAATAATTCAATCTTATCTGGAATGAAAAAATCATGGCTTGCATTTTTAGCAATAGATAGTGAACAAATAAAATGGATACCATCAACATATTCTTCAAGAATGACACCTTTTTCCGATGGTCCTTTGATTGATCAAAATTTAAAACATCTCACCTCATTGGCAAGTTCCCCTAGTTCTACGAATAAAGCCAATTTTAATTCTTCGTAAACACGAGAATAACTAACACCATGTTTAGTTTGGACGGTTTTATCAAGAATGGTTTGTGATTCAAAGATACTATCTAAATCTAGTTTCATGACAAACTATTTTTTCATAACTGTTTCAACTAATGTTTTAAACTCTTCATGATTATTAATTGCTAGTTCACTCAACATTTTACGGTTGATAGCAATTTTAGCTTTGTGTAAAGCATTAATAAAAGTTGAATAGTTGTAACCTAATTCTCTTACAGCAGCATTAATTCTTGTATTTCAAAGTTTACGAAAGTCACGCTTACGTGCCTTACGGTCACGGTAAGCATAATCTGCCGATCTTAATAATGTTTGATGGGCAATTTTAAAGGAAGTATGTTTTGTTCCTCATGCACCTTCAACACGTTTCTTTGTCGCTTTACGACGTTGTCTTGTAGTGGATCCACCTTTAACTCTCATATTTAACTCCTAACGATGTATTGTGTATTTATGACGTTTTGCCATGGCTGGGCTTAATAACGTATCATGTCGTAATTGACGACGTTGTTTTGTTGTTTTACTATGCGCTTGGTGACTACGATGTGAATGTTTCATTTTAATCTTACCACTAGCCGTAATTTTAAAACGCTTTGCAGCGGATTTTTTTGTTTTATGTTTAATTTTTCCCATAATTATTCTCCTATTTATTTTTTACAATGGTGGCTTCGTATAAAACCGGTGTTAATTTTTTTAATGGTGTTAATACCTTAGCAGTTTCACCCAACAGCCCAAGAAATTTATCATATGTTTCTTGAATAAGTTCTGGTTTGTAGCCAATTCGTCCATAAGCTTGGATTTTGAACTTTACTTGAGCATTATCATTTAATCAATCCTTTGCTTGATCAGCGCGTCATTTTAAATCGTGATCACCAATTTGGGGACGAACTTTAACTTCTTTGACTTTAATCACACTTTGATTTTTGCGTGATTGTTTTTCTTTCATCTTTTGTTCGTAAGTGAATTTTCCATAATCCACAATTTTAGCAATTGCTAATCCACCAGTTTTACTCGCTGGTACAAATAACACTAAATCATAACCTCGTTCTCTTGCCAAACTGACGGCAGCTGTTTTATCCATAGCTCCTAGTTTTGTTCCATTTTCATCAATGACTAGTAATTTTGAGTCAAAGATTTTTTCATTTATTGGTCGATATTCCATTCTTTCTCCATTGTAATTTTTTATATAAAGAAAAGCATTGCGTTAGTAACACAATGCTTAAGATTTAAATACATATGTATTTAAAGCTGGCAACCCATAGATTAAATCTATCAGGTGAGTTTGTGCAACTACTTTCTTTATACGGATAGTATTTTATATGAAAATATTTATTTATTCAAATTATGTTGAAGAAAATGTCTTGAGATGCCTACTTTTCTATTTATTAAACAGCCCCTACCAACGTTCAACTATTTAAACCGAATGCATTTTTTCATAGCATTGCATTTCCTAAATCGCCAGTGTAGATAATAACCCCGTGTAAAATGTTCAAATACGAAATATTTATCTCTGCATCTTCAGATGGAGCAGATGTTGCATCTATGATGATAATTTTGAGGTCTGCAGCATCGCTAAAAGTATCTGTAGGGCTTATAGTTGTTAAAGATGAAGAAAATTTAATGTGTCAAATGTTTGAACAATCCATGAAAGAATAACCACCTATGTTATTAAAGTTAGATAAATCAATCAAATCATCGTCGTTTGAATTTAATGATTGTAATGAATAGCAATCTTGAAAAGTGCTAGGTGCTATATCGTTAGAATAGGTAGAAGGTAACTTAACATTAAATAAACTGTAGCACGCCTCAAAATCTCCAGTCCTACCAGCAGACGATGATAAAGATGTATTTGCCGCTAAATTAACTGCAGTCAATGACGAACAACCTGTAAACAAAGAAAAATTATCTGTGGGAATGTTTGAGAAATCTATGCTTGTTAAGGTTGAACCTAAGTCACCTGCGATTAACCCACCACCATTTATTCAATCTTTACCGTTTGCACTAATTAATCCAGCACCTTCCAGATAACTTGTGGAAGCGTTTTCTATGTACTGTAAATCATTTGGGTTGAAATTTAAGTTACTTATTAATTCACTAGTTAATGAGCTGCACCCATAAAATGCATTATCTCCAATTGCAGGGTAATCAATCGTACCAGCTAATATTGATGAAATTGTTGCTCCGGAATGCTTAGTGTTTAAGTCGCCTCCAATAAAACCATATAGATGTGAACAACCCCAAAAAGCATAATTTCCAATGGAGACTGCGGTAAGTGAAGGCGGTAAGCATATTAAATTGATACCATCACAACCCTGAAAAGATCTATCATGAATGACTCTCTTTCCTGTTTGCCCAGAAGTTGCATCTCCAAATTTTATACCTTTAATTTGACCTTCAAATTGCAACTCTTTAGGTGGGTCGTTTGAAAACAATGAACCTTCAAAATAATTAGCACCAAAATCAATGGAAGTATAGTGAGTTGTGGCAAGGGTAGAAAAATCATAGTTATCAATAAAGGTACCTTCTTCATATCTGCTAAAAATTACATCAAATTCTGGTTTGTCAGGCGATAAGCAATTATCGCTATCAAATATAGTATTTAAATCATCGCATGTAATTTTAATATTAACTTGAGTTTCATAATGTTCTCCGTTTGCGTTTCCTTCAACTTGGATTTCAATTGGAGTATCATCAAATGGAGATAAATTTTGGTAAGAACTGTATATACTTCCATTTGTTGGATTTAAAGTTAGATGTATATTATTTAATGTATTGTTTACATTTGTAAATTTTGTATCACTTAAATTTAATTCTGGATGGTTTGGTATTTCAATCACTGGTGCTTTAATAAAAACATTGTTATCATATTGGGTAAAGTAATAATGGTCGGAACTATAAAATACTGTCATGTTTTTTGCCTTATTATGACAACTTTGTGTTAAAGTGATAGGCAAAGCAATAGCACATGCAATGCCTCCACCAATAACAAAACTCAACATGATCTTTCATCATTGTGTTTTCTTTTTATTACTACCTTGGTAATGAATTCTATTTTTTGTTTCTTGACTTGCGTTCATATTTTTCTTTCTTTTTTAATGACTTCATTTATGGTGGAAGACATAACAAAAAACAAGACATTAGTAAAAGCTAATATCTTGTTTGGATAGAGAATTAAAGATTACGGCTAGGCCGTGGCTCTCTCTCTCTCTCTCTCTCTTCGCATCATGTGACAATTAAAACATAAAATGATGGAATTCGCAAACTATGTTGAAGCCAAGGCATCTATTTGGAGAAAAAATAAATTAAGTGAATGGATTAATTAAGTGAATGCTAATATTTAGAAGCAATTAAAAAAGCGCCAATAACGGCGCGATCTTAAATGCCTTTAAGGGAGGCACAAATGAATTATAAGCATAGCATTGATGACTTGCTAAAATTATCCAAGCAATATAGCAATAACCGATGGATCCGCGGGGTGAGTAAATATATCAACTTTCAGGTAATATTTTTCTTCCTTCAAAAACCAAATAGTTGTTCTTAATCATTCATTCTCTCAAAAGAGTGATTATAATGTTTACATTAATGAAAAGAAAGTAGGTGGTTTTTCATGGATATATGTTCACATAGTTCTCAACCAGATGAGTATTACTCGGTGCGTTTTAATAATGAAAACCACCTTATTGATTAATATTTAGCTGAATGATAACTATCTAACATATTTGATTCGTGAAATCAATATGGCAAAAACACCAAAGAAAAAGCGTTTACCGCAAATTTCTACAGAATTAAATCAAAGCCTATTAAATGATGCTAAAAAATCCAATGAAGAAATTTTAGAATCATTAAATACATCTATTAATGGACTAAACAGCGAGCAATACGAACAACACCGTGATAAGTATGGCCCAAACACTTTGGGTACACGTAAACAACACCAATGGTATCACTCTTTATTTGATGCTTTTATCAATCCGTTTTCCATTATTTTAATGGTGATTGCTATTTTAGACGCAACAATACCTGGTATTCGCGATTGATTTTCATTTGGAATTGTGCTAGGCATTTTATTTTTAACTTGCTTTATTAGAATGTTCCAAGAAATTCGTTCCGATCGTGCTAGCGAAAGATTGAATGATATGATTGAAACTACTACAGCAGTCGAAAGAAATGGCGAACGTAGTGAAAAACCGATTGACGAAATTGTACCAGGTGATATTATTCATTTGGCGGCTGGAGATATGATTCCAGCTGATCTAATGATTTTAAGCACTAAAGATTTGTTTATCACTCAATCAGCATTAACTGGAGAATCTGAACCAGTGGAAAAAATCCCTGGTATATTGAAAGACAAAAATTATCAAAGCGCCTTAGAAGTTAATAACCTTTGTTTCATGGGTACATCAGTTTCATCCGGTACAGCCAAAGCCGTAGTTCTTAATACTGGTAACAACACATTCTTTGGTAGGATTGCTAGAACCATCACAAAGAAACGACCAAAAACTAATTTTGACAAGGGCATTAAGGCAGTAAGCCTATTACTTCTAATAACTACCATCATTATGGTTATTGTTGTCTTTGTATTACAAGGTGCATTAGGACAAGGTACAGATTCTTGATTAAAAGGTATTACCTTCACGCTTGCATTAGCCGTGGGATTGACCCCTGAATTATTGCCAATGATTGTCACGGTCAATCTGGCGAAAGAAGCATTTAGACTTTCTAAACAAAAAACGATTGTTAAAAATATTAATTCCATTCAAAATTTTGGAGCGATGGATGTTTTATGTACTGATAAGACCGGAACATTAACTGAGGATCGGATTGTTCTAGAAAGACACATTAATGTCGAAGGTAAAGATGACCGCCGTGTTTTAATCTATGGTTATTTAAACAGTTACTTTCAAACTGGGTTAAAGAACTTACTAGATTTAGCCATCATTGATAAGGCTAAGCAAGAAGGATTTGAAAATTCTTATAACCAGTTTGATAAAATTGATGAAATTCCATTTGACTTTCAACGACGTCGCATGTCAGTAATCGTGAAAGATCCCAATGGTAAGACACAATTAATCACTAAGGGGGCATTAGAGGAGATTCTATCAATTTGCGACTATGCCGAATATAAAGGTGATGTTATTAAATTGGATAATAGATTACGTGATCAAGTTAGAAAGACTGTCGCATTACTTAACGAACAAGGCATGCGAGTCATTGCCATTGCCACTAACCATAAGAATCTTCCAACTGATCGTCCTTTTAATATCAAAGATGAAGATGGAATGAAATTAATCGGTTATGTTGCTTTGCTTGATCCACCTAAGCTATCGGCTCGTAAAGCGATTCTTGATTTACAAAAACGTGGTGTGCAAGTCAAGGTATTAACTGGTGATAATGATTTAGTTGCTAAATATGTTTGTAATCATGTTGGTTTAAAAGGCAAGAAAATTTTACTTGGCAGTGATATTGAACAAATGTCACAAGACGAATTAGAAAAGAAAGTAATGGCGATTACAATCTTTGCAAGATTATCACCAGAGCAAAAATCTAGAGTAGTACTCGCTATTAAAACTAATAAACACATTGTTGGTTTTATGGGTGATGGTATTAATGATGCTGCTGCTATGCGCGTCGCTGATCTTGGTATTTCTGTAGACACAGCAGTCGATATTGCCAAAGAAAGCGCCGATATCATTTTGCTAGAAAAGGATTTAACGATTTTAGGCAACGGTTGTGTTGAAGGACGTAAAACATATGCCAACATTATTAAATACATCAAAATGACGGTCTCTAGCAACTTTGGTAATATGTTGAGCATGCTAGTTGCTAGCATTTGATTGAGTCGTTTTGGCATTCTACCAATGAGACCTGAACAAATATTGATATTAAATTTAATTTATGACTTTGCTCAAATGGCGATGCCTTGAGATAATGTGGATTCTGATTTTTATAACAAACCACGAAATTGGAATGCTCGGAGTATTTTAAAGTTTATGTTATTCTTAGGACCAGTTAGTTCGATATTTGATATTGCAACATTCTTAGTAATGTTTTATGTGATGGGGTGACAAGGGAATCATACTCAAATTTCTGGAATGACTACCGAGCAAGCAGTTGGGTTATTTCAAACTGGATGATTTTTGGAAAGCCTATTAACACAAAGTGCTGTCATCATTATTTTACGTAGCAATAAATTTCCATTCCATAACACAATGCCATCATTACCCGTAGTGCTTTCTTTGACAGTGACTTTATTAATCGGATTTGTGTTGACACTGACACCGGGGTTGAAAATCTTTAGTCCCTTGTCAGAACCAAACGACGCCATTATGATCGGATATATAATGGCAATCGTTGGTGGATACATTGTGACAGCACAACTAGCGAAGGTTGTCTATATTAAATTATTCCATAGTTGGTTATAGAGCTATGGGCCGAATTCGCAAAATTAAAGATGCTAATAGTTTGATAAAAAACTATGGTTGATTATTGCAAAAACCCAATGATAAATATTTCACTAATGGTAATCCTCTATATATAGAGGTTGGTTCAGGCAAGGGTGATTTTATTATTCAAAGTGCAATAAACAACCCATCTAATAATTACATTGGTATTGAGAAAGATCAAACCATAGTTTTAAAAATTTTGAGAAAGATTGATTCATTAAGCATTAAACCAACTAACTTATTTATCATTAATGATGATGCTAAAAATTTATTAATATGATTTAAGAAACATTCTATTTCTAAAATTTATTTAAATTTTTCTGACCCATGACCTAAAAAGCGTCACGAGAAATATCGATTAACATCTAAATATTTTCTAGATATTTATCACGAATTACTTATAGGTGGTAAATTAGTTGAATTTAAAACGGATAATCAAGGACTTTACGAATATTCTTTAGAATCATTAAAATCATCTAAACATTTTAATATTACATATAAAACAGAAAATTTATATTTAGATAAAAATGAAATATTAAATAATGTCCAAACTGAATACGAGAAAAAATTCATTGCTTTAAATGAACCCATCTACAAAATTACTTTCCAAAGTTAATATATGTAAATTTATTGTAAATTTTCATTAAATTAATGTATTATGTAGTTGAGGAGTAAATATGTTAATTCGACCATCATCACAAGTACAAAGAAATATGGATAAGTTAGTTCTTGAATCCAAAAATGCTAAAGCGCCTATATATTTGACTAAGAATGGTAGTGGCTATGCAATTCTTATGGAACTAAGAGCTTTTGAAGAACAATATCTTAATGAACTTCCCGACTTTATTTATCAAAATATTCAAGATCAATTAAAAGAATATATGGAATTGCGTAAGACAGGTAAAGCAAAATATTATTCAAAGGAAGAGGCAATGGAGGGCGTTAGGAACATTGCCAAGAAATATGGACATAAAATATAAAATTAATTATTTAGAACAAGCAATATTAGAAATTCATGATCACTATTCTAAAATGATTAATGAAGATATAAAAATGAATAGAGTGAATAAGCATTCTGACAAATTTTTAGATGAATGAATGCGTGTTGAGACAACATTATCTATGTATCCAGAGATGGGGAATCAAATTAAAAAAATTACTAATTTAGATGTCGATTATCGTTGGATAAGAGTCATTAGTACACTTTGATTTATATATTTTGTAAAGTCATCAGAAATTTGAATTGATTCGCTAATCGATACACGAATGAATAATAAAGGTATTAAATATTCCTAATATTTTGTTTTGTTTTGGATAGCGGATTTTAGAGTTGCATTATCAGCATAATCCAAAGCTGAATTGATTGGTAAACCAAGAGCTAACCGATAAATATTAGCCTTAGATAATTCATTGATTATTTTTTTAATAAATATGGCAGTACCTTCACCATTAATCGTTCAATTAGTGGCAAGAATGACTTCCTTAAAATCATGTGACTTTAGTAAATCTATGAATTTGCGAATGATTTTAGGATCTAAATTCTGTTTAGTTTTCACATCAATTTCACCTTGTAATACATAATATAAGCCACTATAAGACCCAGTTTCTTCAATCTTTTTAAGGTCTTCAATTGATGACACTACACAGAGCTTATCTTGATCTCTTGATGAGTTGGAACAAATATCACATAATTCACCATCAGCAAAATTATTACATTGTCTACAAAAATGAATTTTTTCATGGCTATCGCGAAGTCTTTCAATAAATTCTTGAATATATTTATCGTCTTTCAACATCAAAAAATAGGCAATTCGTTCAGCATGTTTTTTCCCAACACCTGGCAACGATTTTAATGCATCTACTAAATACTCAAAAGTAATGGGTTTCATTTATCCTATATAAAATTATATGATACATTATCGCTGTCAATATAATGTTGACTTCAGTATCGGATGGACTAGCTACCGACTATGGGCAATGTGAAACCCCGTGTGTGAAATGATCGTGGCACGCAAAATACGATCCCATAAATTTAAAACGAAGTCAAACTTATTTTTCCTCTTAAAATCCCATTCCAGGCATGCCACCTTTTGGCATAGATGATTGTTGAATGGCATCGCGATCTTCTTGGATAGAATCATAAGCTTGATTGATTGCTTCAGCAATCATTTCTTCCATTGTAATCTTGTCTTCTGGGTCTACTAAAGTTTGGTTCACAACTAATTTAGTAACTCTACCGTTACCACCCATATTTACTACTACCGAACCATTTTTATAATCAAATTCAAATTCCTTGTTATCAAACTCTTCCAATTTCTTTTGGATTTCTTTTTGCATCTTTTGTGCTTGTTGCATCATTTGATTAATGTTCATAGTATTCCTAATTTTTAATTTAAAATCATTATATTAATTAATTATATGAAACACACAGGTAACTCAAAGTATACATGGGATTTGGAAGCAATCCTAAACGGTAGTAGTTTTGATCAACTATATCAACAATGGTTGAACAAACAAAATGAAATTTTAAAAATTTATCCACATTTTTTAAAGAGCTTATCCAACTTTAAAAAATGGTTATTGCTAGATGACGAATATGAAATATTATCAAATCGTGTTGGCAATTATGTTAGCAATAATTACAATGAAGATCTTACGAATCAGAAGTGAATTGCCTGATCACAAAAAATGTCTAACGATAGTAACAAGTTTCATGTCCAATTATCTAATTTGACAAATGAGATTGTCAAAAATGAATCTTTAATACGTAAGTATTTAAAAGACCCAAAAATAAAACATTACGATAGGGATTTTGAATTAACTTTCAGAACTAAGCCCCACATTTTATCTGATGAGGAACAAAAAGTTTTATCAACTATGGGTATTGTTAATGGTGGCTTTAGTCAAATTTTTTCAACCTTGAATGATAGCGAAGTTAAATTTAAAAATGCAATTGATAACAAAGGTAAACAGATCCCATTAAAAACAATTGCTGATGTAATGATCAACATTAAACATAAAGATCGAGATATTCGTAAGTCTACTTGAATAAACTTTAACGAAGCTTATCATAATTATGAAAATACCTTCACCCAAACTTTATATTACAACTATTTGATGCTAAATACATCAAGCAAGATACATAAGTTTAAAGATTATGTTGGTGCTACAGCTTTTAGTGACGAGATTGATGAAAAACTAATTACAAAACTCTATAAAAATACTGAACAATACAAAACATCATTCATTAAATATCGTAATACTGTTAATAAGTTATTAAAAAAACAATTGAAGATCTCTCAATTAGAACCGTGGGATAAAACAGTTGATCTCAACAAAAAAGAAATTAAATTTACTATTGAAGAAACTAAGGGAATTATTCTTAATGCTTTCAAACCATTGGGTGTTGAATATGTTAAGAATATTCAAACAGCATTTAATGAACGGTGGATTTCTTGGATGCCAAAGCCAGGGAAACAGCAAGGCGCTTATTCAATTGATGGTACCAAAGGTCTTAGTAAATATTACATATCTATGAATTTTGATAATTCAATTCGTTCTGTTTCCACAATTGCACACGAGTTAGGGCATTCAATGAACTCACTATATATTAATAAAAAGCAGGACATTTATACCGATGTTTCAATTTTTTATGCCGAGATCGCGTCCATTACAAATGAAATGTTACTATCATATTATTTATTAGACAAATATCGTAATGATTTCGAAATGAGCAAAATGATTTTAGATGAAATGATTAATAATTTCTTCGCAACTGTTTCTAGACAAATTATTTTTAGTAATACAGAATATTTGTTAAATGAATATGTCAACGAGTCTAAACCATTCACTAAAGAAGCCGTTAAGCAAATTTATTTAACAATGATTGATAAATATCAAGGTATTGCTCAAGATATGAAAAACAAGATTCACCAAGAACCTTATAGTTTTTCACAATCAACCATCTTAAGGATTCCACATTTTTATGCTGGTAATTTTTATGTATATAAATATGCGATTGGTCAAATTGTTGCCATCAATGTAGCATATAAAATTCATAAAGGTGATAAAAACACTATTAGTAAATACTTTGATTTTCTTTCAAGCGGATCTTCTTTATCGCCTTTGGACACCATTAAATTATTAGGCGTTGATTTAAATGACAATCAGGTCTATAGTGAAACTAAAAAAATTATTGATCAATGAATTCAACGTTTAAATAAAATAGCCTAATTTACTTATTTTCAAATTTTTGGACACTTGGCAGTTAAAACTTTACAACCAGTTTTCGTTATAACAACTGAATCTTCGATTCTTACACCACAAATTTCTTGATCGTAAATTCCTGGTTCAATTGTAACAACGCTATTTTCCACAAGCTTGCCATTATAAGTTTTATTAGCACGAGGATTTTCATGAATTTGCAAACCAACACCGTGGCCTGTGCCGTGAGGTAATTCATAACCGTTTCAATTTTCACGAACATAATCACGACATATCTTATCTAATTGCATTCCAGTCATTCCAGCTTTAACTTTTTTAATGCCTAACTCATTAGCCGCAAGAACCGTTTGATACATTATCATTGCTTTTTCTGGTAATTTACCAATTCATCAAACTCTAGTCATATCGGAATAATACCCTTTATAAACGCAACCACAATCCATCAAAATAACTTCATTATGTTTCAACTTACGATCTGTTGGTGTACCATGAATGTTGGCTGAATTTTCGCCAAAGCCAACTATTGTTGGGAAGGCTAGACCACTTGCACCTTTAGACATAACGAGTCTATAAAATTCGTTAGCGACTTGATTTTCAGTCATACCAACTTTCACTCATTTTTTTAAATGGTTAACAGCTTCGCAAGTAATGTCAGCTGATTTTTGCATTCGTGATAATTCTTTAGGAGTTTTTACAATTCTTAAGTCATCACCGTTAATTGGAATTAACTTCTTGCAAACTGGCTTGATAAAATTATTAAAGTCATCATAATAAACTTGGTTTGATTCAAAGATGGTATTTTGTAGTTTTAATTCTTTACAAAAAGTTAATCAAGAATCAATACTATGATATAGATGTGGTGTGATGTGTTTGAACTTTAGTTGAATGTTTTGGAAATCTCGTATATCAACGAATGCATGAATTTCATTATTTTTACAAACAAACAAACAAAAATCTGAATACACATCCTCTAACAACCACATACGATTAATTGGCGATATTGATATGAGGCTATCAGCTTTGTGCGATTTGATAAGATCTAATAACGCTTGTTTCTTTTGAAACATTATTTAGCCTTAGTTTCTTTATGCAATGTAACTTTACGACAACGACTACAAAACTTCTTAAGTTCTAATTTTTCTGGCTCAGATTTAGGATTTCTCTTTGTTAAATAATTAATGCTATGACAAACAGTGCATTCTAATCTTACGTATCTTTTTTGTGCCATGATTTCTCCTAATATTGAGTAGTAATTATATAAATAACACTGGATTTACTATAACAATATTCTTTTTGCATAGTATTCCACGGCAATCATGGCCCTAACATCATTTTCACAATATGCCTTTAAATGACTCACAATAGTGTGCCATTGTTCGTCGTTCACAAGATTAAAGAAACGACGGCTAGTTTGATTTAAAGCCTGTCCACCATTTTGGATTAATTCAAAGGAATGGTAGTTCTTACATCCAGTTTGTTCAAAAATATCAAGAGCATATTGTTCCACGATTGGCAAAACATTCTTGATAGAGTAATTACCATGTAACCCAACGATAGTGATTAAATTCTTCCTTGGATCAAATAATTCAGCAAGGTCATAAATATTCTCGTTAATTGTTTTAACCTTACTAAAGTAATGTTCATCATTCAAGTATGCAGCCATCTCGTTCAATCGGCTACATTCAAAAGATTTGTTGTAAACAACATAACTGTAATCAATCCCGGCATAAATGCTATCAATGATGTTTTTAAAATCATTTTTACTTATTGTAAGTGGATCAATGACAATATTATTAGACTTAGCATCTTTTATTCCTCGACCATCATCTCTAATGATAGACACCTGGGTCACTATTTGTGTGTAAGGTGTCGTATCATCAATAACTCTAGTGGCGGGGTTAATACTCTCAAAATCAAAATAAACTTTTTTAGATTTTAGTTTACTAAGATGAGTTTTGGTTTCATTAATTTTATACACACCTTGGGCGAAACTACCATAAAGCGAATTATAAAAGCCACTAAAGAATCGTAAAAGTTCGTTTTGTCTTGCTTCATTTGCTTCACTAATTAAAAAATTCTTTATGGATGTTTCGGTATTTAAATGTTGTTCATAAGCAACAACTTGGTTTTTGATAGGGAATACAAAACCTGATCAACAAATTGAGGGATAGTCATGATTATTAGCGTAATATGTGCGTAATAAATTAAGAAATGAATAATCTTTGAACCAAGTTTTAAAATGAACCATATCAGGGACTAAACTTGGTTCTTTCGGTTTATAAGCAATTAGTTCATCAATGATAGTTTGGAAACAATTGTCGTCAAGTAAAGATGCGATGTGAGCTTCATAAACCTTCATTTTTCGATTATCTAGCTTGGAAGTGTCTCCTTGCAACAACTCTTTAATTGTCGCGTCAGAATCGCTGCCTAAACGCTTCTCTCCACGATATTTGATGGCTTGGTCACTATATCTTTGCATACCGGGGAATAATGTTTCTTGGTCTTTCTTGGATCAGTCAATGCCACCTTTAGGGTTGATCGGAATGTGCTCTGTCATTGCGAATTCTACAGATCCTTTGTCACCTTTGGCATATTTTACAAGACACAAATAATAATTACTTATAAATTCATCATATGCGCTTAACACACGATTAATTACATGTTGTTGGTAGACGATGTCAACGAAGTGTTGAGGCTTTGGTTTACTAGTGCCTTTTACTTCAACTAAATAATATTTACCTTTTTCTTTTATAAATGCATCTGGTAAAGCAATTGCCTTATTGTCATAAATAAAGACTGGTTGGAATAAGATGTAATTATCTTTTTCTAAAAATTTTTTAGTTTCATTTGCTCTAAAGTCTAAATCACGATTATCCTTATAGACATCATCAAAATCAACAACTTTAAGACTACGGAATTTTCAATGAATAAATTCACGTGCTTTTTTATCAATGATATTACCTTCGTGCACCTTAGGGTCAGTTTGATCTATCTCTAGATTTTCAGATTTAAGTTCCTTTAGAATTTCTAGTGGATCAAAAGAGATACCTTCGTTTTCTGCATCATCATCTTCTACCTCAATTTTGGGTTTTAGTTCGCTAATTTTTTTATTGATGAATTCTTCTAAAATATTACTTTTAATAAATCATTGATTTTGCGGGCGCGTAAAATAATAAATGTAATCATATTTACGAATGTATTTTGGTTTATTAAAAGCAATCACTACATTACCTCAATTTTATTCTCTTTAAGATATTTAATAAATTCATGTGATCACGCTGAATGCACCACTTCAGAAAGGTGGGCTTTATGAAGGTTAATTAGCATTAAGTTGGAAAAGAAAATCTGAATACCCATAGTTTGACTTGAACCTTTAGATTCATCAAAAAGTGTTTTATTATAGATTTGTTCTTGAAGTGCATTTGGTAAATCCAATATCAATTGTTTTTTGATTAATTCTACATTTGGTCGTGGTGAAACTTTGACAATTGGCATAACGGAATTAGTTGTTTTATTAAGAACAAATAGTACAGTAGACAACTCATAGTCATCGCAAGTTGGTAATCCTTTAGCAAGCTGTTTGCCGTTGGAAAGCGTCTTGTAAAGCCCTTGCACAGCAGTAGGACCATTGGTAGCGACATATTGATTAACACCAGCACGCAATGACAACAAAGGATATAGTTTTGCAATTTCATCAATAGAAACATAATTCATCATTTGATGTGAATAAAGCATTTTACCAATATCAACAAATGATATATCTTTGTTAATTTGGTCAATTATTCCAATCACGTTTTTAATTGTCGGTAAAATTTGCTGTTTCACATTCTCTTGATCGATGAATTTTAATTCAATGTAAAAATTTTGTGTCACGATTGAATGTCCAAGTTCTTCATTGGCATCTCGATTAATTAAGGGTGCATATGCATAAATTGAAGAATCGGAATTTGTAATGGTGGATTGGATAATGTGATGCAAATAATTACCAATATCATACATTACTTCGTTCACTTCGCTAGTATGTTTGTTATCAAAAGTGATTAATCGCATACCACTTGTATAAGCGTTCCATGAGTCAACAACATTAGAGACAAAAGGAACATCAATATGAATGGCGTTAAAGTTTTTAACGATTGCTTCACTTAACAATTTGTGGTAACGCGAGATGTATCCACGAGTTCGCGTTTGATCATAGAGTGGTTTATAGTTAGTTGGGAAAAAATTGAAAGCCATTACTTTTCGTCTCGCATATGAGGGAATAATAATACATTACGAATGGTATCTTGATTGGAAAATAACATTACTAATCGATCAATACCGATTCCCAATCCACCAGTTGGTGGCATTCCATATTCCATAGCATTAATGAAGTCTCAATCCATTTCATTTGCTTCATCGTTTCCTAAATCACGTTCTTTTAATTGTTCATTAAAACGTTCAAATTGGTCTATTGGATCATTTAGTTCACTAAAGGCGTTAGCAAATTCTTTACCACAAATAAATAATTCAAATCTTTCCGTATTGCGACCATCTTTCGGATCCTTTTTAGCCAATGGTGATACTTCCACAGGATGGCCATAAACAAATGTTGGTTGAATACACTCTTTTTCACAATATGTTTCAAAGAAAGCGTTAATTACATGCCCTCGAGTCTTTTGATGAGCTAGTAATTCAATATTATGTTCTTTTGCGATTTTAATAGCATCATCATTTGAACTGATTTGATTAAAATCAATTTTTGTATATTCTTTAATTAAATCAATCATATTGGCGCGTTTGAATGGTTTAGAAAAATCAAGTTTAGCACCTTTGTATTCTAATTGGACTTTGTCCAATTTATTTGCAAGGTGTTTAAAAATCTCTTCAACGAGTTCCATGACTTCTCACATGGAAATATAGGCTTCGTATGTTTCAATGGTTGTGAATTCAGGGTTATGTGTGGCGTCCATACCTTCATTTCTAAAGATACGACCAATTTCATAAACTCTTTCAAAACCACCAACGATTAATTTCTTTAGTGGAATTTCCGTAGCGATACGTAAGTAGTATTCGCGATCTAAAGCATTATGGTGTGTTTTAAATGGCCGTGCTGCAGCTCCACCTAAAATAGGGTGTAACACTGGAGTTTCAACTTCAAGATATCCTCGTGCGTCCATAAAATTTCTTAGTTCCCTAAGAATAATGGAACGAGTCACAAAAGTTTGTAATGACTCGTCGCTCATAATTAAATCCAAATAACGATGACGTGCTCTGGCCTCTTCATCTTGTAAGCCATGTCATTTTTCTGGTAATGGTTTTAACGATTTGGATAGTAATGTTAGTTTACTAACCTTAATAGTGAGCTCACCAGTGTTGGTTTTCATTGGTGTGCCTTCAATACCTACAATGTCACCAACGTCAATATCTTTAAAAATATCAAATAATTCTGGAGAAGCTTTTTTATTTATATAAAGTTGGATACGTCCATAAAAATCACGAAGTACTGCGAAAGTTTGACGAATAGCCATAATACGACCAGCAAGAATTACTTTTGTATGGTTTTCATGGAGTTCTTCTTTGGAAAACTTTTCAAATTCTTTTTTATAAACAAGCGTATTGCTATTACGAGCAAATTTCGTAATCGCAAAAGGATCATTATGATTTTCTTGTAATTGTTTTAATTTATTGCGTTTCGATTGTTCTTGATCATTAAATTTGCGTTCCATATTCTCTACTTTCAATTTTTAATTATATTTTCTACGGTGGTAATTTCAGCGCCATAACATGTTTTTAAATAATTCAATCCATATTCATAGTCTTCTTTGGTAAAGCTATCAGTTGCATCTTTAGGAATAATAATCTTATAACCCCAATTATATGCATCCGCAGTGGTATGACGAACGCACATATGAGTGTGCAATCCAGTGATAATTAAAGTGTCGATTTGTAGTTCAGTTAATAGTAATTGTAAATCGGTTTGGAAGAAACCACTATAACGACGTTTGGGAACAATGTAATCTTTGCTAGTTGGTTTTAGTTCATTAATGACTTGAGCACCTCTAGTCCCAACAATGGCATGATCACCTCATAATTTAAGTTCATTATCAAGGCCTTTTATATGTGCGTCATTTGCAAAGATTACTGGTATTTGCTTTTTTCTAGCTGCCATAATCAATTTTTGATTAGGCTTAATAGTTCCTAAAGCTCGTTCACAAGTTAATTTACCAGTAACAAAGTCATTTAGCATATCGACAACAATAATTGCACATTTCATATCCACTCCTAATATAATCGTTTGATAATTTTAACATATTAATTATGTTGTTTATAATTACAAATTAATTAAGTCAAGATGAAAAGCATTGATACAAACAAAATATTAAAAGAACTCAAAGAAAAACTCCAAGAAGGTTTGAACGAAACACAAATTGTTGAAATTAGGAATATTTTTATTAATAAATATGTTTCGCCAATTTATGAAGAATTAAAATTAGCACCAATTACTGAAAAGAAAGACATTGGCAACTTTGTTAATATTTTCAAAAACGAGATCAACACAATCATTGATGAAGTTTTAGTCAAAGTACGAATTGAAAGTGAAAACAAACAGCACAAAGTTGATTATGATATTAACATTGACAATGTTAACCTAACTAAAGGTGGTTTAACTCCTTTAACTTTAATTACTAACCAAATTTTGGAATTTTTCAAATCTTTAGACTTTCAAGTTGTGTCTGGTGATGAAGTAGTTTCCACAAAATATAATTTTGATAATCTAAATATTGATATTAACCATCCAGCCCGAAGTTACCAAGATTCTTTTTTTATTAATGCGACAACCATGTTGCGAACTCACTGCACAGCAATTACTTCACAAGTTTTAGAAAACAACCAAAATGCCGATATTAGAGTTGTCACCTTTGGTAATGTTTATCGTAATGATGAGGACGATGCAACTCATAGCCATCAATTCAACCAAGTTGATATAGTTTGAGCGCGAGATGGACTAAATTTAAGAAACTTAAAATGATTAATTAGTAGTCTCTTAAAACATTTGTTTGGTGAAAATGTTCAAACCCGGTTTCGTTTATCATATTTTCCATTCACTGAACCATCATTTGAAGTTGACATGACATGTCCAAAGTGTCGTGGTAAAGGTTGCCCAATGTGCAAACAAACTGGTTGAATTGAAATCCTTGGTGCTGGAATGCTTCATGAAAATGTTTTAAAAAATTCAAATATTTCCATTAAGTCAGCTTTAGCTGCTGGTTTGGGAATTGATCGTATTGCAATGCTAAAATATGGTTTTACTGATATTCGTGATTTGTATAACAATGACTTTAGAGTTTTAAACCAATTTAGGAAGGAAAACTAACATGATTGTTTCCAAATATTTAATTGGTAAGTTCCTTCCAAAAATTCATGCAGTTGATGATCAACAATTTACTGATGCTTGTAGTACTATTGGTATTGAAGTCGAAAGGATTATTAAACATCCTAAGACCAATAATTTAGTGATTGGGCAAATTATTAAAGTTAGTCAACATCCTAACGCTGATAAATTACATATTTGTGAAGTTAAAATTGATAACACTGACAACGTTAACAATATTGTGTGTGGTGCACCAAATGTTGCTGAAAAGAAAAAAGTCATTGTGGCACTCAACGGTGCAAAGTTACATGATGGACGAGTGATAGAATATAAAGAATTGCGTGGAGTATTATCCCAAGGCATGCTATGTGCTTATGGTGAATTAACACCACATATAGCCTTTCAAACAAACGAAGATGCTAGTGGCATTATTTTATTAGATGATGCGATTGTTGGTGATACGGACATCGAAAAATACATTGGACTTGACGATACCATTTACGAGCTCACAGTACCGTCAAATCGTAATGATTTGAATGGCGTTTTAGCGTTGTGTCAAGAATTGGTAGCATACTTTAAATGGGAATTTGTTTGACCTAAAGTTGACGAGTTTAAAGGTACATTTAAAGAAGACATTGCATTGACATATGATGAAAACATTGCTAATGGTATTGCCACAATCAAAATTAAAGATATTCCTCACACTAAATCATCTTGATTGTTGAAGGGCTTATTGATAAATAATGGAGTTAAACCCATCAATAATACATTAGATCGTTTGGCTTATGTGACTTTATTAACTAATATTCCAACGGCGGTTTATGACTCTACAAAAATTAGTAATTCATTAGATGTTAAACGTGCCAATGAAAATGATAGTATTGTTGGATTTGATGGTAAGACATATAGATTGTCGCCACACGACATTGTGATTAAATCAGATGACAAAATTATTTGCCTGGGTGGGATCCTTGGATCGATAGAATTTGGACTAACCGATTCTACAAAAGATATTTTAATTGAAGTGGCTAACTTTAACTTTGTGAACATTCGCAATACGTCACAACGCTTAGATATTAAAACTGATGCGGCCCATCGCTTTTCTAAGGTAGTTTCAAACTATTTAGTGAAATTAACATTGCATTGCATTTATGAACAATTTTCTGGATATCAAGTTAGTTACCCATCATTAAATTTAAAAGAACAACCACAAATTAAAATTGATGTAGATTTTAATTACATTAATAAGATTCTTGGTGTTAAACTACAACCAGATATTATTCAAGCTAATTTAAGACACTTAGGATACGAATTTGAAAATAACATATGTCTTGTTCCGCTGAATCGTCTTGATGTGAAAACTTCACAAGACATTAGTGAGGAGATTACCAAATTCCTAAATGTTAATGAATTACCAATAGAACCAGTTGTTGGTGTAATTAATACAACCCATAAAAATGTGGAATATGAATTAATTAACATGTTAAAGTCATTACTTAATGCTAATTATTTTAGCGAAGTAAAGACTTATAACTTGACTAACGAAACACAATTAAAATCTTTCAATGTGTTTAAATATTCTAAATTCATTAAAATTGAAAATGCTCACAATGTGGAACGTTCGTATTTAAGGACTAATTTAATTAATGGTTTATTAGAAGTTTATCAATACAATAATTCTTACAAAACCAAATTATCACCAATTTTTGAAACTCAGAAGATTTATGCAAGTAACAACACTGAAACAAACTTAACTCTGTTAGCGCCACCAACTATTGATCTAGATCGTATTTGTGGTTCCAAAATTGTGATGAACATTAATACTTTAAAAGGTTTAGCCAACATCATTGCTGATTTATTCAACACTAAGTTTGAATACTTTACCACTAGTGATAGTACGGTGTTTTATAGTAATGAACTACTAGCAATTCAATGGAATGGACAACTAGTTGGTTATATTGGTTCAATTAAATCATCTAATTTAAAACAGTTTGATTTACAAAATCAAGTCGTTTACTGTTTAACATTAAATCTGGATATGCTTTTAAAACTCTATGTAAAACCATCGCACCAATTTACATCAATCAATAATCTAATGCCGATTTATAAAGATGTTTCGTTTATCATTCACCCATTGAAAAAGATAAACAACTTATTGGATGCTCTAGAGAAACTCAATTTTATTGATTCTTATGAATTTATCGATCGTTATGTAATTAATGAAGAACAAATCTCTTATACCATTCGTTTTAGGTTTAACAATGTCCAAGGTCTCAATACAAAAACGATCGATACATATTTACAACAAATTGAAAAGCAAATGGTAGAAAACCATGCTGCCATTAGAAAATAATATATAATGAAAAACACATTATTAGGAGAATAAAAAATGGCTAAAGCAAATGTAAATAAAGATTCTTGTATTGGCTGTGGAGTTTGTGAAGCAAGCTGCCCAGTTGGTGCGATTAAATTAGCAGATGGTAAAGCGGTTGTTGATGCAAGCAAATGCACTGAATGTGGTGCGTGTGTTGGCGTTTGCCCAGTATCTGCTATTAAGAATTAATAAGCTTAATAACAACAAAAACCATTAGCCTTTAGGCTAGTGGTTTTTATATGGGTTAGTACTTTGAATTGATATAATATTTGTCTTATGAAAAAACTAATAAAAACATTAATACCATCAGTCCTTGGCCTAGGATTGTTGACTTGTGCTGTAGCACCAACATTGACCTCTTGTGCTAAAATAGATTTCACAATCAAAGCTGCTAGTACATCTGAAATTAACGCGGTGGGGGGGCTATTGATATAGGCATTTATAATACCAAAGGTGAGCAATGCTTCGTTGCAGATGTTGAAGCAAAGGCCATCTGAATAATGACTGGGGTCGATGGCGGAATTTGAGATGTTGAAGCAAATGAAACCCCAACGCCGGACAATAGTTGATATTCATTTGTTTGGTCAAACTTCACAGCAGCAGATAACGGGAAAGACTGTCGCATTACATTGGTAAGTGGAACTTCAAAAGAATTGCCTGCCAAAATTGAACCACTTATATTACATGTTAGTGGTATCCCAGCATAGAGGCTTAGGATAAAATTATCATTTAGCAATTGTTTGTAGCAATTGCTTTTTTATTTGTATAAGGTCCTTGTTATACAATTGACGTTTGTTTTGCGAGCTCTTAATTTTGAATTCATCGATCATTTTCATTGGTTTTTTACTCATAATGTAAATATTATTAGATACACTTAATGCTTCATCTAAGTTGTGACTAACAAAGAAGACGGTTCTCTTATCCTTGTTTCACAAAGTAATAAATAGTTTAATGATTTGTTGTTTGATATTAATGTCTAACCCTGTAAATGGTTCATCCATTAATAAGACTTTGCTTGGATATAAGAATGCTCGTAACATTGCTAATCTACGCTTCATACTACCACTCAGTTGACTAGGGAACATATCTTGAGTGCCTTGTAGATCAACACTCTTTAAGCCATTCATAATTAGTTTGTATCTTGTTTCGGAGTCGGGATAGACACTTTTTAAGATAAAGTCTAAGTTTTTGTATACCGTGATTTCATTAATGAGACGTTCATCTTGGAATAAATATGAAACATTTTTATCTAAGCCTTCAATCTTACCTTGCTGTGGTTTCAAAGTGTTGGCAATAATATTCAACATTGTTGTTTTACCAGCGCTACTTGGACCAATAATGCAATTTATTGTGTTTGATGGGAATGATTTAGTAAATGTATCTAAAATAATATTATTGCCATATTTAAATGACACTTGATTGAACTTAAGCATGTTCTTTCACCTTATGTTTAAAGATATTAGAAATTATCTTTCGATCGTTATATTTTGAAGGCATACATAATCTACCAATTTCTTTAATAATCAATTCCATCACTAAACTAATCATGATGGCGATCATACCTCAAGCGATGATCACATCATATAAACCTTTGTTTCATGCCACGCCTAAAAAAGCTCCAATGGATTGGTAGCCAGGTGATGGGTCCATATCTGGTGATACAAATTGTAAGAATTGCGAAGCAATGGTAATTTTGAATGTTAATCCGAATGCGGCAACCATCGCTGAAAAGATGTATGGTAATGTTGATGGCACATACATTGATTTAAACTGCTCTCATTTGCTGACATGAAATACATTCATCATTTCAATGTTGTTCTTATTCACATTATTAACTGCATTATTAATACCTTCATAAGCCATTGGGAAGATAATAAAAAAGGCAACAGTGATTGGCACTAAAGGCTTTACAGTTACTAAAAATACTACAATTAGCATCATTAACACTTGTGTCGGGAATGCTCTTGCTAATGTTACAAAAGGCATCATAATATAGCTTACAAACTTTCAATAACGACTTAATAATACCAAACTTATTGCTAATAGAAAGCTACCAATAAAACAAGCAAGTGTTTGGCCCCAAGCGATACCAATTGCTGCTCAAGCATTGGGCTCACTTAATGTTTGACCAAAGGTCACGAAACATTTACCTATGTCTGGTAATTTATTGGTGTCTTTGTAAACTGTGGCTGATAAGATTGTTCAAATAATGAATATTAAAGCAAGGCCGCCAATTCAAGCAAGGGTTGTTCACAAAATACGGGTTTTGGTTAAATCTTTTTTATTTTGCATACAACACCTTTGAAGAGATTCCTTTAATTGCACCTAACTTACCAGATAGCGCTGAGATTGTATCTTGGTCAGCTTCTAGTACAACACTAATGATACAAAGATCACGAGTTCGGTGTGGAACTCCCATTCTACCGACAATACCTTGACGGTATTGGTGTAATAGTTCATTAACTTGGTTAACCATATTAGTATCTTCTACCACAATACCTAATAAAGCAATTCTTTGATTTTCCATAAACATTTCCTTTTAATAAAAATATGTCCATGCTATTAGCAAGGACATATAAAATGTTCATCCCCACCTTAGTACGCAGAACAAATCTTTGTATGCAGCATGTTGACAATAAGTATAGCACTAAACCGATGGGAAGGTAGCGGGTGATTTTATTATTATGTGATTCCATTTGGAATCACATGGCTATAAAAATAATTTTTTTACATCAAATAATTAGATTAAAAGTATGTATAACTTTCGTAACCCGCACAGAAGTTAATTAAACACTTAAACAGTCATAAGGAATAATATATACTCCGTCATCTCTTTTTTGTAAAATGCCACCAACACCAACAATTACAGCTAAGAATGAAGGTTCGTTTTTACCTTCTTTAATCATTTTGTTCTTTAGTCGCAATAGATTAGATGCTCCTTCCTCAACATCGTCTACACCTAACTTTATTTCAATAGCGCTCCACTTGTTATTTTCTTTAGTAAGAATAGCGTCAACCTCTAAATCAGAGTTATCACGGTAATGAGAGATTGAAACATCTATGACTTCAGCATACACCAATAAATCCTTTAAAACCATACTTTCAAAAACAAATCCAAATGCATTAAGATCAGCTTTTCAACTTTCTGGTAATACCTCTAGTGATGCACTCACCAAAGATGGATCGGCTAAGATGATTTTAGGTGCTTTACGTAAGCGCACAGTTGATCTTATATGCGTGGATCAAGCTGGTATTTCTTCAATAATAAACAAACGTTTTAAGAAATCTATATAAGTGAGTATTGTGGGCCTAGAAATAGATTCTTTATTTTCTTGTTCTTCACCAACATCTAAATTGATGGTTTTTAACGAAACAGAAGTAGCCACGTTTCTTGAAATTGACTTTATCAACAATTTCAATTTATTCGGGTCTCTATAAGCATTACCGTTTTTATCCTTAATATTACTGCCTACAATTAAATCTAAATAGTCTTTGTTTCGAATATATGCGTCTCTACACGAAGTATTATTAGCCCAATGCTCTGGTCAGCCACCAATAATTGATAATTCGATTATTTGATCTAATTTCAATTTTCCTTGTGTTATTTTTACATCAATGTTATTAAACAAGTCATTAAGTTTAACCAAATTTTTTGTTTTTGAAATTTCTTGTAAAGTCATAGTTCGCATGCGAACTTTGCTCATTCGCCCAGCACCACTGTGTATTCGTGAATTTTCATCATCTTCGTTTGGCGTGGATGAACCAGTCAAAATATATTGTCCTTTTTTTCCTGAATTGTCAACGGCGTGTTTGATGGCATCCCAAACGCCTTGTGCGACTTGTCATTCGTCTATTAAGCGAGGTTTTTTACCATCTAACACCGATGATGGATCTAAAATAGCGCTTTTTCTATTTGAAAAGTTGCCACTAGGATCAGATAAATCAAATAGTGTGTTTGCAAAGAACTTACCACACGATGTTTTCCCACATCATTTTGGGCCTTCTATGACCACCGCTCCACTTAATCGTAATTTTTCTTGAATCTTTGTTTCAATTATTCGTTTGATGTATATATCTTGTTTTATCATAAGCACAATTATATACTACATTTTACATTTTGCAAATGTTATTATTTATAAAAAGTAAACCTTATATTTTACATTTTGCAAATTAAATTGTGCGAATGCGGTATTTTGCTTAGGTCATATTGACTCATTTTAATTAAACCACACTCTCAAATAATAAACATACATAATTGGTGCTTGTTGCCAAATTGGACTGCTGTCGCCACAGTTTGATTAGTTAGTGTGATTGTTGTATCGATTGATACCAAATATGTGTAATTACCACATTATCTATATCTTTATTTGACGCTTAAGCTCTAAATCTAGTTATGGGTGGGACTTTCTAATTACCAAGGGGGTTTATAGTTATGAAACAATATTCACTACCAAAAATATTCATAATTTTAACTATTTTTAAAAAGTATAGGATTAGGTATTTTTAAGTATTCACTTAACTTATAGTTAAGTAGGGTCACACGTGAATATACATGTGCGGCGGTGATATAGTTACCTATTTTTTTCTTTACTTTTTATATGTATATATAATTAACCCAATTAAAAGAAAAAAATCGAGGAATTATGAGTAAAAAAATAACTGCCATGGACGGTAACACAGCTGCTGGATACATTGGCTATATGATGAGTGAGGTAGCGGCAATCTATCCAATTACACCGTCTTCACCAATGGCTGAATATGGTGACGAATTAGGTGCAGCTGGGAAGAAAAATATTTTTGGTAGAACTGTAAAGTTTGCAGAACTTCAATCAGAAGCCGGAGCTGCTGGTGCGGTGCATGGTAGTTTAGCAGCAGGTGCGATGACCACAACATATACTGCTTCGCAGGGATTATTATTAATGATTCCAAATATGTATAAAATTGCTGGTGAATTATTGCCAAGTGTTTTCCATGTATCTGCTAGAACTTTAGCGATGCATGCTTTAAGTATCTTTGGTGATCACACTGATGTTATGGCGACAAGACAAACTGGATTTTTGATGATCGCGTCAAACAATGTACAAGAAGTTATGGATTTAGCTTATGTATCACACGTGGCGACATATAAAGCTAAATTACCAATTCTTCACTTCTTTGATGGCTTTAGAACATCACACGAAATTAATAAAATTGAAGTACTGGATGATGAATTAATTAAGAGTATGTTGCCTACTAAGGAAATAGAGGAATTTAAACGTCAAGCACATAATCCTTTACACCCCAAACAAACAGGAACAGCACAAAACTCTGATATTTGATTCCAAGCTCGTGAAGCTTCTAACATTTATTACGATAAAGCCTTTGGCATTATTGAAAATGTGATGAAGGAATTTAGCAAAAAAACAGGGCGTGTTTATAAACCATTCCAATATGTTGGTAGTAGTAAAGCTACTAGTGTCATTATTGCAATGGGTAGTGGTTGCGATACAATCGAAGAAGTTGTACATTATTTGAATAAGCGTGGTGGTAATGTTGGATTACTAAAAGTTCATGTATACCGTCCATTTAACGCTAGTGCTTTAGTAGCTGCTTTACCAAAAACTGTGAAGAAAATTGCGGTATTAGATAGAACTAAAGAATCTGGTTCCATTGGTGAACCACTTTATTTAGATGTAGTTGCTGCTTTAAAAGAAAAAGATAAAGGCAACATTGATGTTTATGGCGGACGTTATGGTTTATCTAGCAAAGATTTTATTCCTGAAGATGTTGTCGCTGTATTTAATAACCTTAAAGCTAAAAAACCTAAAAACCACTTTACAGTAAGCATTACCGATGATGTTACCCATACATCATTAGTAACACCAAAGGCATCGCAAGAATACTATGGTAATTACTATGAAATGAAATTTTATGGTTTAGGTAGTGATGGTACAGTTAGCGCTAATAAATCAAGTATGAAGATAGTGGCTGATTTAACTGATAAATATGTTCAAGGTTATTTTGAATATGACTCCAAAAAATCTGGATCTTTAACAACTTCTCACTTGAGAATTAATGACAAAGAATTTCACACGCCATATTTTGTTAAACACGCTGATTTTATTGCGGTTCACAATTATGCATTCGTGAGTCAATACGATGTATTAAAAGGTCTAAAAAAAGGTGGTAATGTATTATTAAATACATCTTTAACCGACGAACAATTAGCAAGAGATTTGCCAGAATCATTTAAAAAGACAATAAAAGAAACTGGTGCTAAACTTTATGTTGTTCCCGCTTTTGATGTTGCTAAAGCCGCAAGTTTAGGTAATCGTATTAATGTTATTATGCAAGCTTGCTTCTTTAAAATTGCCAACATTATTCCCTATGAAAAAGCAGAACATGAAATGAAAGCATTTGCAACAAAAGCATATGGCAAAAAGGGCGAAAAGATTTTAGCTGCTAACATGCGTGCCATTGATGCCGCTACTACTGATTTAAGACAAATTAATGTTGAATTATTGTTAGAAACAAAAACTGAATCATTTACTAAAACTAAGAAAATGAGTAAATATTTTGAAAACTGAGTTCACAAAATCAATACTCGTCATGGTGATGAAATGAAAGTTTCTGAATTCAGTCCAAGTGGAACTGTGCCAAACGGAACTACTCAATACGAAAAACGTGGTATTGGTTTAAACATCCCAATTTGAAATCCTGAAAAATGTGTTCAGTGTGGTCAGTGTTCACTAGTGTGTCCACATGCAGCCATTCGCTCATATTTGATTTCTGATGCAGATATAGCAAAAGCACCAGCAAGCTTAAAATCTAAACAAGCAACTGCCGCAATCGCGAAGTTTGTCGTACAGAGTTCGCCACTAGATTGTACTGGATGTGAATCTTGTGTGAGATCTTGCCCTGTTAATAAAAACGCTAAGGAAGGCGACCCCAAGGTATTAGAAATGAAACCGTTACGTTCTGTTGCATCTGCTGAAGAAGCAAACTATGAATTTGTAAATAGTATCACATCAGTTAAACAAACTAAATTCCCAGAATCAACAGTTTTAGGTGTCCAATTTAAAAAACCATATTTTGAATTTTCTGGAGCGTGTTCTGGATGTGGCGAAACACCATACGTTACTTTAGTATCCCGTTTATTTGGCGATAGAATGATGATTGCCAATGCGACTGGATGTTCTTCAATTTATGGCGGTAGTGCCCCAAGCAACCCATATACAATTGACGCTGAAGGTTGTGGTCCATCATGGGCTAACTCCTTATTTGAAGATAATGCTGAATTTGGATTTGGCATGCAATTAGCTATTGACTACCAACGTAGTGAAGCATATGATAGATTGCAAGGCATTGCTACTATTCAAGGTGGCGAAATTGCTAATGCGATTAATGATTTAATTGCAAATAAGAATAAACCAGAATCTAAACAAAAGAGCAAAACAGTCATTGAATTATTAAATAAGTTGTCTAAATCTGCTGATGTTGAACAAGCAATTAAATCTGCTGATCAATTATCTAAGAAATCAACTTGAATCTTTGGTGGTGATGGTTGAGCTTATGATATTGGTTATGGCGGATTAGACCACGTCATTGCACAAAATGAAAATGTCAACATTCTTGTACTAGACACTGAGGTTTATTCCAACACTGGCGGGCAAGCATCTAAGTCAACACCTGCTGGTTCAATTGCTAAATTTGCAGCCAATGGTAAAGTTACTCGTAAAAAAGACTTAGGTTTAATTGCGATGAGCTACAAACAAGTTTACGTAGCTCAAGTTTCTATGGGGGCTAACCCAGCACAATTAATTAAAGCATTGATTGAAGCTGAGTCATATGATGGACCATCAATCGTCATTGCCTATGCTCCTTGCATCAATCATGGCATTAACCTATCCAATGCTCAAGCCGAGATGAAAAAGGCCGTAGACACTGGTTATTGAACGCTATATCGCTATGATCCACGTAATGAAACTGCACCATTAACGATTGATTCACCAGAACCAACAAAGCCTTATGTAGAGTTCTTAGAAGGCGAAAACCGTTATGTATCATTGATGAAGAAATCACCAGAACACGCCAAACAATTATTTGAAGCTTCAGCAAAAGAAGCGGCACAACGTCGTGAAACTTTAAAACGTATCGTGGCGACACAAACTAAGTAATGTTTATAAGAATAATAAGAGCCGAGTAATTATTGCTTGGTTCTTTTTATTCTTAGTAATCGCGCTCTGCGATAGGTCTCAAGTTGCACTTTCATAGTTTTCCATGATGCGATTGTTAATATGTCCACAACGATTGTTAGAACCGTTGTTGTTGGACCGATAATTGCTAATATGATATAAGCAAATCTTAAAAAGATCCCAGTAATAAATGCAAACGAAATGCCATATGAAAAAAGCACTAAGATTAAACTAATAGCAGTAATAAAAAAGTTTAAGAAAACTAATAATATTAATAATGTTCTAGCGGGCAGACTATATTTAATGTTGGAATATTTATTAGCCATATATAAATTTACAAGGACAAATATTAAACCAAACGCTCCAACAGTAAAAGTAGCCGTGTTGCAAAACGGAATTAGTATAGGCACAGCAACATCAAATGAACTGAGAATTAATAATGCAATGACTAGAAATCAAGCAATGCCACAAAAAATTAAAGCTACTGAGAAAAATCTCACAGTATCAATGTGACTTATTGAATCTTTTATCTTGGATGATTTATTGACCATAGTTCTCCAAGATGTAAGGGAAATCACTAGTAATAAAATTAACGCCTTTCTCTGCATATGTCATTGCTGTAATAATGTTGTCGTCCGCTGGAATTGCATCGTTCATAAAGAAAAGGCCAACATAATGCTCACTAAAATGGTGACTTTGGATACTCTTAAAATCTATTAGAGGATATCATAAACTAATTGCGACATCATGTATATTTGGAAATAAGATCTTAACATTATCTTCAAAGTAATTTGCTAATGTTCTATCATAAGCATCTAATAGTTGAATACCACAACGATCCTCTTGATTTATTGAGTAGGGGGGGGTGTTAATTTCATAATAGATATTCACAAAACTTAAAACATGAATATTAAATGAAATAATTCATGGGTGGTTATTGCCCATGAATGTTGGATACTTTGTTGTATCGTGGATTTCATTCAAAATAGTGTTTAAGTCAGCTTGATCAAAATTTTCTTGTTTGATTTCAACAATTGGTACTTTGTTATATTGGTTGCAAATATTTAAATACTCTTCAAAAGTAGCTAGACCTTTTAATTCAGATTCTTCTGGTTTCAAACCATATAAATTGTGCGAATAGTCAATTGTGTAATTTTGTAATTCAGCATAAGTTAAGTCAATGATTCTAGGCTGATCTTTTCCAAATGGATCAATATCGTGTGAACAAACATATCGTCCTTCTTTAGTTTTGTATAAGTCAGTTTCAATTCCTCAATATGCAGAATTCTTTCCCGCCTCTTCAAATGCTTGTTTTGTGTTCTCGTAGTATTTGCTAGAATAACCTCTATGCGCAATAATGAATGCGTGTGACTCATGCAATACACTACTAACAATTAAAGGGATTAGTGTTCCTGCAAATGTAGCAACAATGGAACAGCCAACAAGTGCAATGTATTTCTTTTTCATTTACTTTTTAACACTTTCTTCAAAAGCTTGGACTGATGCATTTGGATCTCTACTAGTAGAGCGTTCACCAAATTTATCAATGTTTGCCAAAACTGTTAAATTGTGTTTTAAACCAAGTGGTCCGTTTAAACAACCACCTTGACACGCCATACCTTCAAAGAAATTCTTTACTTCTTTGTTATTCTTAAGGATGTTTAATCATTTTTCACAATCTTTAATACCGTTCATGGCCACTGGATTAAAGTTTTTTATACCAGCTTTTTCCACAAGATTTTTCACACCCGTAGTGATACCACCACTTTTGGCAAAAATCCGTCCATAAAAAGATGCGTCATTTAATTTCGTAGTGGCAATATCGTGCAAGTGAATGTTTCTCGCATCAAATAATGCTTGTAATTCTTCAAACGACAAAACACAATCAATATATGGTTTAGCATGCGGTAATTGGAATTCGGTTTTCTTAGAAGCACAGGGGCCAAAAAAGATTACTTTAGCATTAGGGTCATTCTTCTTAATAATCTTTCCAGTTGCTACCATAGGTGAATCACTAGTAGAAATGTATTTCACTAATTCTGGAAACTTAATACGGACAAAGAACTTAAACGAAGGACAACATGAAGAAGTCAAAATTCCAGCTTTTAGTCATTCGTTAGCTTCTTCTTGCAAAATGGCATCAGCACCTAAAGCGGCTTCAACTACACGGTTAAATCCGAGTTGTTTAATACCAGTAATTAATTGCTCAACGTCTACATAATCAAATTGTCCAACAATAGATGGAGCAACAATTGCATAAACATTATGGGTCTTGTCTTTCAAAATATTTAAAGCGTCCATAATAAATGATCGATCTACACAAGCACCAAATGGACAGTGATAAACACAATTACCACAAGCAATACATTTGTTTGGATCAATTGTTGCTTTACGTAGTCCAGTCATTTTAATAGCTTTAGCACCACATGATTCCACACAAGGTCTCACTTGATCAATAATGGCGTGATATGGACAAGCTTTAACACAAAGCCCACATTCAATACATTTTGTTTTATCAATAACAGCCCTTCGTTCTACAATAGAAATAGCGTTTCTTGGGCAAGCGTCACGACATTTATGACTTAGACAGCCTCGACAAGATGGGGTTACAAAAATCCCACCAACAGGACATTCGTCACAAGCAATGTCAATCATTTGAATGACATGATTTTCTTCAGCATTGCCACCCATGATCATTTTAATTCGTTCTTGAACAATGGCACGTTCTTTAAAAATGCAACAACGCATGGTTGGGGCTGGACCTGGTGACATTTTTTTAGGAATCTCAGTATAGATAGAATTCATCTTATTGTTATCATAAGCCTTAATTACTTCAACAAGGATGTCGTATTTTAATTTCTGTACATCGGTTTCAAATTTTCGCATTCGGTAATTATATTAGAAGCAAATGAAATAGTAATGTGGATATATAAAAGTTGACTAACTATACGAGTCAAACTTATGAAAACGGTTCTTGCGTGCAAGAATGATATCTATATGCACTCATAATTCCTTCAAAATTAATTTCACATAGTATTAGCATTATCATTATCCAAAATCATAATTTAAATAGATATGAAAAACTAGGAAATGATCTTGCGTAGGGTTCGTTTCTATTTTAAACTTTACTATTATTGTTTGCTATGTGGTGGCGGCTTACTATCTTATCGAACATTTATTTAATATTTAGCCAATACTTGTTTATGAGTGCCGATATCATAAAAAATTACACGTTTTTGTTTTCGACCATATCCGTATAGAATAATTAGATCAATTTTATGATTATCATAATACAGTGGATGACAATCAAACGCATCTATCTTGGCTACCTTTAATTTTCCTAGGTGATGATTGTCATAATCACCGATCTGGATTTTTTTATCAGATATAAGCTTCATGACCTTTCTAATTATTTCCAATTGACTTTTAGAATAAGTGCGGGGTAGAGCATCAAATGATTCTCTATATGCCTTAGATATTTCGATTAACATTAAACACCAGCGTCGTTAAAGAAATCATCTAAATGTTTATAAGTTTTTTTTGGCATTTTAGAATATTTTTTATCAAGGAAATTTAAGAGTTCAACATTGCTAACTTTGTTAGGCAATACACTTTTTACTAAACTAACAAATTCTTCTAATTCATAAAAGTCTTTGAAAGTTTTCTCGTTATTTTCTATTTTTAATGTAATTTGTGGCATATCTATCTTTCCTCTTTATTATACACATTATTTATGGACTGTTTTGGGGTATACCAAAGATTATTTCATCACGCTATCACGAAATAGTAGGCAACACAAAATTGACTCAATCAATTGGCAACATAAATAAATGCATTTGGATTGGATGCGAATCTATTTCAACTACGCCAGTGGTCAAATTAGTATCTGTATATGTAAAATATGATGGACCATCCATATCCAATGTGCCAATAATAAAATGAATGTTGCCATTTTCATTGTACGCTTGTGCTATCGGTGCTGGTCGAATAGAATTAACCTCAGCAAGATATTCATCAATATTCCCTTCATAGTCTATTTGTGTGTATTTTAGCAATCAATGTAGTGAAATTTGATGATGATCTCACGCCACATTAAAATTTCAACCACTCGTGTGTCCATCCTTGTTCAGAGGGGTTAAGGATTAATTGAGTCCTTAAAATGCTATAGACAATTTGGCCTATATTAATATTTTTGCTTATATCATTTAGCATATTTGAGTCTTCAGAACTTACATCAGCATATTGCGTTCGCCTTGGCATTTCGTGCATAAAAGGCTTATATATTTCAGGATTTTTTGAATTCGTAATTTGATATCCATTGAAATAATAATGAAGAGTAGAAGTACATGATGTAACAAATGGTATAACAATTAAACTAGTGCTAGTAGCAAGTATCGTTGTAATAGAACTTTTGATTTTCATACTTCAACCTTTCGTTGGTTAAACTAATTATATGTTTTATAATTTATTATAAAATATAGAGGAGAAATATGAACAAAAATAAAATGGGTTGCTGATCTACCCTAAGCGTCTTAAAGCTAATATTAGCGATTGGACTTTTTACTATCAGTATTATTGGCACAGTGGGTGTAAAAGCCTCACCAGATGTCGACACAATATTACTATGACTTGTTGTAGATGTTGTGGCAGTGGTATTTGCCACAACATTACTAGTGTTACAAATTATCAAGGTGGCGAAAACTAAATGTCCTACTTGTATTTTGATGCTTGTAGTTATTATTTTGATTTTCATAGATTGCGTTATATGATTGACTATTAGTTGCCACGATTATAGTAGCAACACTCTTTTGACAAGCACTGCTTGAGCAAACCTTGAATCAATACAAAATGGGCTTAGACCATTATTAATTGCATGCACTTCAATAACACTACTTGTTAGTCTTAAAAATTTATTAAAGCCATCTACTGCTAAATAAATTAACGAAATTTTATCAAACGCTTCAATGAGGCGTTTTTTTTATTTGCATTTGTGTGGTCATTTATTAACAACCGACATTATTAACGATTTATAATGTTACATATTACATTGGAGCAATTTATGGCTAAGAAATCAATTAAGGGAACACAAACTGAAA
>JAITNN010000007.1 GCA_031290395.1 Mycoplasmataceae bacterium | reverse complement strand
CATAAACTCCAAAAGAAGTTCTTTGGTTGTTTTAGATTTTGGTTTTGGATTTGGTGGAATTGGCGGTTTAGGACTTTTCTTAGTCAGAACAGAAACTTTTATTTCATGTCCTTCTCTTTTGGGATCCTGTTCGTATTGTTCGATTTTAATCATTTTATCCTTCTTATTATAACTCATGGCATATTACCATCCCTTCAAGTAGTAATATGCCGAAAATAATTTTTTTATACTTTTTATTTTCAATAAATCGAAATAACCTATGTATGTAATACATAGGTTAATTTTGAGAATTATTTTCTATCGCTTAATAGTTTTGATTCTGTCATTTCCAACTGAAATGTAAGTAATTGGTACATCTAACTCTTTGGAAAGGTAGTTAATATATGTTTGAGCAGTAGTTGGTAAGTTCTTAAAAGATGTAACTTGAGTGATGTCTTCTTTTCATCCTTTAAATGTTTTATAAATTGGTTTACACTTTGCGTATTCTTTGTTGCTAGGCAAAATTTCACTAATAGTTTTGCCGTTGTACTTGTAAGCCACACAAACTTTAATTTCTCTCAAACCACTTAGTACGTCTAACAAAGTTAAAGCAATTTCTGTAGTGCCAACAACATTAACTGCATATTTGAGCATCACTAAGTCTAATCATCCAATGCGGCGTGGTCTTTTTGTAACGGTGCCATACTCCCCACCTCGTTCGCGAATATAGTCAGCATCTTGTCCAAAAATTTCTGCAACAAATGGTCCTTCACCAACACGAGATGTGTATGCTTTCACAATACTCAATACCGAATTAATCTTGGTGATGCTAATACCACTACCGCTAGAAACACCAGCCACTGTTGAAGATGAAGTTACATATGGATATGTACCCATATCAATGTCTAAGAATGTGCCTTGAGCTCCTTCAAATAAGATTTTTTTACCTTGTTTATGAGCATCATTTAAAAGATCAATAGTATTGCTAATATAAGGTTTGATTTTTTGACCAAGTGCATAGTACTCATCAACTAGACGATCAATGTCTTTCATCCCAAACCCAATTTTGTCAGCAATGTCTTTTTTTGTTTGTAATGAAAGTGTGATTTTCGCTTTCAATTCATTTTTATCTAGCAAGTCAGCGACACGAACCCCCACTCTTTGGATCTTGTCAGAATAACATGGACCAATACCACATAATGTGGTGCCGACTTTACTATCACCTTTTAAATCTTCATAATATTTATCAATAGCAATATGGTAATCCGTAATGATGTGAGCGCGGTTGGATACAAACAAGCGTCCTTTAACATCAAACTTATTATTTTTTAAATATTCAATTTCATTAATCAAAGTTTTTGGGTTAATTACTACGCCGTGCCCGATTACCACTCGTTTGTCATGTTTGAAAATACCAGATGGGATTAAACGTAACTTGTATTTCACACCATCAATAACAATAGAGTGACCGGCATTATCTCCACCCTGAAATCTTACGATGTAATCATATTCATCAGCAAGAATATCGGTAAATTTACCCTTACCTTCGTCACCATATTGTGATCCGATTATTAGCATGCATTGTTGTTTTTTCATAGTTTGTCCTCTTTTAATTTAATAATTTCTTTTGTTGCGTTGGTTGATCTAATACTTTACTTACATGACCACTAGACTCATCAATCAAATATATATGAGTATTACAACGCAATAATACTTCATCTAGCTTGTATAAATTATGCTCCATAGATTTCATCATAGATGGAGATTTTGTATCTTCTACTTTAGCCACTAATTTATCAACGGCTGATACCAATTTAGAAATATCATTAGAATAATGCTCCATGGTTTGCATAATTAATTTAAAATCGTGTGTAAGCTGCTGATACATTTTTTTATCTTGTTTTTTTGGATCATCAACTTCTCAAGTTAAAAAGCGGCTGATAAAATCTTTATAAGTAGAAAATAACAATTTTAATTGAATCTCAATAGTCTCAAGATTTTGTTGTAGTTCTGCGATGGTCATCATGTCTAAAGTTTTCATATTTTAGTTTACACATTAAACCTAAAATGGCAAACATCACCATCTTGCATAATGTATTCTTTCCCTTCAATTCTTAGTTTACCATTTTCTTTAACTTGTGCTTCAGTTTTGTATTGTAATAAATCCCTTCAGTCAATTACTTCAACACGAATAAAACCCTTTTCAAAATCGGTGTGAATAATCCCTGCACATTGCGGCGCTGTCATACCTTTTTTAAATGTTCATGCTTTAGTCTCGGATTTACCAAAAGTAAAGTATGTACATAAATTCAATAATTTGTAAGTCATCTTAATGAGACGATCTAGTCCTGGTTCTTTAATACCTAGATCGTTCATAAATGTTTGCTTATCTATATTGCTTAGTTTAGAAATATCATTTTCAATATTGGCAGAAATGGCTACAATTTGATCGTCACCATTAGACAATACAAATTGTTTCAATTTTTGATAGTGTACATTGCTCTCTGGATTAGCTACATCATCCTCATTAACATTAGCAATATATAAAACTGGTTTCATTGTTAATAGATTGTAATTTTTGACTAACAATAATTCTTCCTCAGTCATGCTCACTGTTCTAGCAAATTGGTTGGCTTTCAAAGCAGCCATAATATTACGACATATTTTTTCTTCAATGGTCGCATGTTTATCACCAGATTTAGATTTTGCTACTACTCTTGAAAATCGCTTTTCAATGCTTTCTCAGTCAGCAAGTATTAATTCATAATTAATTACTTCAGCATCTCTTACCGGGTCTACTTGATCGTACACATGAGTAATTTGCTTATCATCAAAGCAACGCACTACATGACAAATCGCATCTACCTCACGAATGTTGGCTAAAAATTTATTGCCTAAACCTTCACCTTTGCTAGCACCTTTAACCAACCCAGCAATATCTACAAATGTACAAATGGCAGGTGTAATTTTATCAGGAGTAATTAAATTTGCCAAATCAAATAAACGATGATCTGGTACTTTAACTACGCCTACATTGGGCTCAATTGTTGCAAATGGATAATTAGCGGCTTCTACTGATGAATTAGTAATAGTGTTAAATAATGTTGATTTACCAACATTTGGTAATCCGACTATGCCTGCTGATAAACCCATAAAAATTTAATTGGCTTTACCGTAGCTGCCAAAGACTTTAAATTTTTCAATACATTTTTCTTTTATAGCTTCAACACCGGGCTTTAATAATTTACGAGGGTCGAATCCTTTAGCTTTAGTATCTTGGTCTTTGCCAGCCTCAATGTATTTTCTAGTTGCTTCAGCAAAAACTAATTGAAGTTCTGTATTTACATTAACTTTACAAATGCCCAATTTAATAGCATCTTGTACCATCGCGTCAGGAATTCCTGTACCACCATGTAACACTAAAGGTTTACCATTAGTTGCATCGTGAATTTGCTTTAATTGTTCTAAATTTAAACCCTTTCAGTCGCTTGGATAAATACCATGAATGTTACCAATGCCAGCAGCTAAACAAGAAATGGGAAGTTGAGCAATTTTACTACATTGACTAATGTCAGCTAACTCACCACCTGATTTTTTACCGTCTTCTTCACCACCAATTGCTCCAACTTCAGCTTCTACTGATGCATTTTGTTTTTGAGCAATTGCTAAAACTTCTTTAGTCTCTGTGATGTTTTGATCAAATGGTAAATGAGAACCATCGTACATAACAGAACTAAAGCCAGCAGCTAAAGCGGCCTTGGCTCCTTCAAATGAACCGTGGTCTAAGTGCAAAGCAACTGGTTGGGAAATATTCATTGTGTTAAGAACGTTATTAACCATATCAACAACATTTTTGAAACCGCACATATATTTACCAGCACCTTCGGACACACCAAGAATCACTGGTGAATTAGTTTCTTGAGCAGCACTTAAAACACCTTTGATTCATTCTAGATTGTTAATATTGATATGAGCAACAGCGTAATGACCATCGTGTGCTTGTTTTAACATTTCATTCATGTTAACTAATTTACTAGCCATGTTTTATTCCTCATCTTCATCAATTTTTGTTTTTTCAAGACTAGTTTTCACATCTAGATCTTCTTCAGCTTCTTCTGATTCATCAGCTGGTGCTTTAATTTCCTCTTCAGTTGCATCAACAACTGGTTCAGGAACTACATAACCCTCTTCAACAACTTCTGGAGCAAAGTCGTAAAGTGCATTTTGATATTGCACAATTTCTTCTTGAGTAGCATATTCTCGAAGCATTCATTTCTTATTACCCATATATACAAAACGTGCATCTTGTAATAGATCAGTGTACACTACACCAATATTTGTTTTTTGTTCTTCTTTAGATAACTTATCTTCTTTTACGATTTTTTTTCAAATATCGTGAAAAGTAAAAGATTTATTTTCTAATTCATCTTTGACAATGTGATACATCTTGTCAATAAATTGTTGTCTAGCCATAGTAGTTCCTTTATTTAAACTTGTGTAATTATAAATATATCTAACAAAGTATGCAAACTATTTAAAAATTCACAAACACTTTGTGAATTTTTAAACGATATTTTTATAGTAAGAAATGCTAAAGCGTTGCAGTGGGTCAAGCTAAATTTTGATACAAATCACTCCCTTGATCACCCGAGAAGACAAACCCTGGTAATAAGCTTAATTGGCAGCATCAAATGTCTTCTTGTAAATCCTCATCTCAATAATAGTCTATATAGATATTGGAAATATAAGGTGCTGTTTGTTCTCCTACATTCCACTGAGAAGAACCTAAAAGCACAGAATCGTATATAGATTCAAAATCAGTAGATAAATAAAATGCATTGTCATTATTTAGCAAAGTAGCTCAACTATCAAAATCTGAACACCCAAAATCATTAGTTATTGTTATGGGCGTCGATTCGTTCACACCGAATGTGGTGGGATTGACAACCTGTGCATCTTGGAAATTTGCTGATAAAAATTTCATACACGCTACAGACTCTAGATATTCTGGCCCAATATTGATACTATTCACGAGTTGCGCTGTTCCATTAATCTCCCCGTTCCCTTGCGCCTCAACATAAGATATATTTGGGTCATTGCTCGCGGGAGTAAAAGTAGAATATATACGCCTTACGCCAGACTCTTTACCATAGCTAAATACTATGTCCGATGTTCTTAAGCCTCCTATCCACCCCACCTGGTAATTATGCAAATCATAGCTTAAATATAGTTTTGTAGGAACCTCCACTTTATCACTAAATGGTACAACTTCATCCTGCCATAAACTTGTAATTCATTCTTGGATGTATAAACTAAAAACATGAGTTTTTGCATTGAATTCTAATTTTATTGTCCCATTATATTTGCTTGGCGTACCGTATAAAATTTCGTTTAATTCAGCACTAGTACTACCAACATGATCCACTTGTTCTAACGCCTCGATAGCAACATTACCTCTATGAAAAAACATATCAATGTTATTTTGTACCGCATGCAAAGCATCCGTCAATATATATTTTTTTTCATTAGCAGAATCTTCATATAACTTTGCAACTGATAATGGGTTGTATGTTTCTTTAAAGTCAGGAATGTTTATTTGTTTATAAAAACTTTGTTTTTCCAAAACAGTATTTTGATCAAATGTAATTGTGTTAGTACTGCATTGGTTTAGTGTAAGGGGTAAAACAATTGCACACGCCACTCCCGCCCCTAAAATAGCACCCAAACAAGCATAACTAATTTTTGCTGATTTTCTTCGCAATCACACTGCTTTTTGTTCATGAGTTAAAACATTATTATCTGGGGCACTTTTGTTACCATCTATTCTTTGTGAGTCGTTTCTCATATCTCTCCTAGAAATTTGTATGAACAATTATAACCCCCCCCCATGAGGAAATGGTCAACTATTTTTGCACCGAAAATCAAGTCTTAAATCTTGATTTTATTTAGAAGTCCAATAATGTTTTGTGTCAATTTTTGGAATGTTTGAACACCCTCTTCATCCCTTCCCAAATCGCCAGGTTTTCTAGCCACACCAAGATTTCAATATATGGATGTTGCAATGGGCATTTCGTTAATGCCAAAAAAATAATTGATTGCGCTGTACGCGAAAGTCGCCCCTGCGCGGCGGTGGATTACAACGGGTGCTCCAATTTTATCTTTTAAAATGCCATCGTTAGCTTTTGCTACAAATCCAACTCGATCAATGAAAGCTTTGACTTCGGTAGTAACATTAGCAAAGTATGTTGGGGAGCCAATCACTATTGCCCCAACATCGTTTTGAAAACACTTGTCCATAATTGGTGTAAGATCGTCATTTAACACACATTTTTTATTTTTAGTTTTTCAACAAGTCCTACAACCACTACAGCCGTGTATATTAATACCGCCAAGTTGCAAAATTTCTACATCCACTTTATTTTGTTCGAACACTTCTTGCATAATTTTTAATGCAGCTTTGGTATTACCGTTCTTTTGCGGACTACCATTTATTAACAATACTTTCATTTTTATTTCTCCAATAATTTAATATTCTTTAAAATTTGTGTTTTACCAACGATAGTTAAAATTTTATTCATTTCTGGCCCGTGTTCTCTAGCTATGGCCACAAAACGGATGGGAAAATATAAATCTTTTCCTTTTAGTCCTGTTGCATCTTTTACTTTATTAACAACCTCATTACCATTTTCTAAAGTAATTTCATTAAAAGAACTTAAAACTATCGCTAATGTTTTAATACATTTTTGAAAATTATCGCTTGCAACAATGTTTTGCATCTCTTTTGGTAGGTTGTGAAAATTAACACTTAAAAATGTGCTAGTTACAAGCTCATTAATTTGTGATGCATAAGATATTTGTGGTTTGAAAATTAGTAATGCGATGTTGAGAATTTGTTCGTTGATAAAACTTGCTCTGTCAAATTTAATAAATGGACTAACTCATTTTAAGTATTGCTCATCAGACAGTGCTTTCACATACTCGTTCCCAATCCATAGCATTTTTTTAAAGTCAAAAAATGCTGGTGCTTTAGACACACGATCGATATCAAATTGTTTTACAATTTCAGCGGTAGGCATAATTTCAGTGGTGTTTTTAGGACTTCAACCTAATAAAGATAAGAAATTGGTAATTGCTTCTGGAATAAAACCCATTTGTTTGTAGTCTTCAATAAATTGCTTTAATTCACTATTGCGTTTCGACAATTTTTTGCCACTTTCATCAACAATGATGGATAAATGTCCATATTCAATTAATTGTTTGTCAAATCCCAACGCTTCTTTAATAGCAATTTGGTAGGGTGTATTAGAGATATGTTCTTCACCACGTAATACGTGAGTAATTTGCATATCAAAATCATCCACCACAACAGCAAAGTTATACATTGGAATACCATTGGATTTTAAGATTACTGGATCTGTTAAAGCAGAAGTTGGCACAACCATTAAACCTCGAATTAAATCTTTCCATTTAATATCTACATTGTCAGTCATCTTTAAACGTATTACTGCTGGTACTTTGTCTTTTAATTTTTGCTCAATTTCTACTTTAGATAAATGTAAACATTTACGATTGTATTTAGGTGTATTCCCTTGTTTTAAAGCTTCTTCTCGTTGTGTTTGTAATTCTTCTTTAGTACAAAAACAATAATAAGCTTTACCTTCTTTTAATAGTTGGTTTGCCAAATCTTGATACCTTTTTAATTTTTGGGTTTGTACATATGGTGGAAATTCGCCTGGGGTTCTCACGGATTCATCTGGAGTAATTTTTAATCAATCTAAATTATTAAGTTGTGACTCAATACCACCTTCAACATTTCTTTCTATATCCGTATCTTCAATGCGACAAATGAATGTACCATTGTTGTGCTTAGTAAATAAATAATTAAACAAAGCCGTGCGTGCTCCTCCTATGTGGAAGAAACCTGTCGGTGAGGGTGCATATCTAGTTCGAACTTTCATAATTAGTTAATTATCTCAATAATTGAGCCACCTGTACCAGATAAAAATCTTTTATTAGATTTGCTAAACCATCATTTTAAAATTGGTTTAAGTTTAATAGCCGTTGGTTGCAACGAATTTACATTACTTACATTACCTTTTAACAATTGTTTATATTGATTGGGAAAATTTAAGCGCGGATGTTTTTTTTGTTGATCAAATGCTTTATAAACATCTTTAGTACTAATAGAAATGTTAGTAATAATGGGTAAAAACTTAGGTGTATTTTTTTTAAACACTTTTACTTTTTCACCAAAACCACTAACTTCTGCTTTGCTAATTCCGGACAAGAAAAACGGAATATCACTACCGATGGTTGTAGCGATATCTTTATAATCTTTGGCGTCTAACTGAATATCCCATCTATTAATGATTCATTTCATAATAGCGGCCACATCGGTGGAACTACCACCGAGCCCCGACATAATGGGGATATGTTTTTTAATATGAATGGATAAATAAATGGGCTTATGAATCTTGTTAGATAAAAATTTCAAGGCTTGCAACGTCGAAGTTGTATCAATCGCACATTCGTGATGATTAAATTCACATGTAATGGTAGTATTTTGTGCAACCTCAATCGTAATTTCATCATACAAAGGTTTATATAAACAAAACAAACTATGAATCTTGTGCTTAAGATTGAATTGTGTTTTTGGATACACAATTAAAATTAAATTAACTTTACTGTAGGCTTTCATATAGTTTAAATAACTCTTGTGGTATTAACGCTTCGGCTCTTATATTAGCACTTTTATTTAAAGTGTTCAACACGTCAATAATTCGTTCAATAGTAAAATGGTGTTTTAAATTATTTACCAATGTCTTGCGTTTGAAGGAAAAGCACAATTTTAAAAACCTGCCAAACCGTTCGTCGTATGGTATATTATTCCTACAAATTTCTACAACATTTGAATAAACTTTTGGTGGCGGGGCAAACGCTTGTGGTGATACATTCATCAATGAAACCACTGTTGCATGTCAACTCACTAAAACCGTAAAAGCATTATAGCCCTTACTACCGGGTTTGGCAATAATACGATCTACCATTTCTTTTTGCAACATGCAATAAAAAGTCTTAATTTTATCTTGTTTAAGAAATTTTAAAATCATGGGGGAGCTAATAGAATATGGTAAATTGGATAATAATACGGGGTTGACATAATGGTGTGCAAGTTTTATCAAATCAATTTTGAGTACATCATCATTTACAATTTCTAGATTTTGATATTTTCTAAATTGGTTGTGTAATGTGCTTGCCAACCGTTTGTCTAATTCAATTGCGATTAATGGTTTGTTATAAAGTACTAGAAATTTTGTTAAGATACCACCGCCGGGTCCAACTTCTATAATGGCATCAAAACAATCTTTGTCAACTAATTTTGCAATCTTTTGAGCAATATTTTCATCTATTAAAAAATTTTGTCCCATTTTTTTAGAAGGGAAAAAATTCTTAATAGCAAAATATGTGCTTTGTTTACCCATTTAGTCTAGACCAAGGGCCGCAAGCCGTGATTCTAGCTTGCCACCTTTGCGTCTATTTCTTAAAATAATGCGATGCATTAAATAAGATTGTCCTAATGAGAATAGTGCATTCATAAACCAATACACACCGACGCCAACAGCAGTAAACGCCACAATCACGCCCATAACACCAGCAAACACTGTTTGAAACATACGCATACGTTTTTGTTGTTTGTTCCCTTTGTCGCTTGTTGCTACAGCATTTTTATTACGCTGTCTTGCTCAACGTTGTGGTAATTTCATTGACAAGAACTGCGCAGGAATTACTAATAATAAGAAGAATATAAATGTCCAACCCATATGTGTAAATTCGCTACTAAATATTTGGCTTAGCGGTGTCATACCAAATCCTCAAATACCAAATAAGCTAGTGGCTTTTAATGGGCGAACAATAGTTACAACACGATATACGATTAAGAAAATTGGCAATGTAATAAACATTTGCTCAAAAGCAGCAAATGGTTTAATCTTATATTTTTTATAGATTTCCATAGTTTCTTGTTGCTTCTTTTGCTTGGACGCCATATCTTTTAAATCTTTATATTTGGCATTAATTTCCGAAATTTTTCCTTGCACTTCAGACATTCTTTCGCTTTGTAAAGTAGACCTTAAAGTAACGGCGATTGAGAGTGCTCTAATAATTAATAACAAGATAAAAATAGAAAGTAACGCATTCAACCCACCAATCCATTCTCTAGTAGCATACATAAAATTCAATACTAATGTTGCCCCAGGATACACAAACAACCCATAGAACGGTCCGTAAGCCATGGTTCATTCACTAAAAGTATGATATTGTTGCCCAGCCGCTCCGGCTACATCATACCTTCAATCACCTGTTTGACCGAACGGAAACCCAAATTCTAATCCGGCGCCAATACCCGCATTAGTAGCTACAGAGCCATCTCACATGGTTTGAAAGCAACCTCATAGACCCATCACCATAAAGAAAGCAAATAAAGCCAATTTAGACCATTTTCAAATTTGCTTTCACACTTTTTTAGCAGTGCCAGATTTACCGGCGGGTTTAACTCAAAAAGGACTAGCGGTTACATTACCGTTAGCACTGGTTGAAAAAGAAAATGCTGGTTTGGTACTCATGATTATTATTTAAAGTGGACTAAATTATATACTTCATTAAAGAATTTTTTATTAGTTTCATACTTGTTATTAAGGTAGTTGCTTTTAACCACAACAATCATATCTACATGTTTAATGTTTGAAATTTGTTGAATGAATTGTCTCATTTGTCTTTTAATTAAATTCCTAGCAACTGCTGTGGGGAAATTCTTTTTATTAACAGCCAACCCAAAACGTAATTTATTTAAATTATTGGGTGTAGCTTTGATTTTAAAAATAACGTTATTAAAAACGGAGTGCTTTTCCACAATTTTAGCAAAATCGGCAGATTTTTTTAAAACAGCAATGTCTTTATTTTTCATCGGACACTGAGAGTTTATGACGACCTTTTAAACGTCTCCTAGCCAATGTTTTCTTGCCTTTTCTTGTTGCAGATCTAGACAAAAAACCATGCTTTTTAGCTCTTCGTGCTTTGTTGGGTTGATATGTTCTTTTCATAGCCCCTAATTATATAGATATTAATTTCATCACAAATAATAGTTTTTTATTTTATAAATATATCCCCATTATGGCCGAACAAATTGAGAATAAATTAATTAACCAATCTTTAATAAAGACTAAGGTTGCCCTAAAGTCCATTGTAAACAACGATGCATTTTGAAATGAATTTATTAATACTTTAGAATTTGATAAAGTAATTGGTAATCAAGTTATTTTAAATGTTAAAAATGTATTTGCCAAACAAGTATTGACTAATGATTTTTTAAAGCCAGTGTCACAAGCATTAAACGAATCATCAAAAGGCAATTTTGAAATTATTTTCAAAGTAAAAGATGAAGTTTTACCAATTACAAAGATTGCTACCGCTCCAACTTTGCTCAACACCCACACTAGCGTTAATAAAAACTACACTTTTGATAATTTTATCGTAAGTGAATTTAACAAATCTGCCTATAACGCTGCTCAATCAATTTTCAAACAAGTATATTGAAACCCTATTTTTATTAGCGGTGGTGTGGGGTTGGGTAAAACTCACTTACTTTATTCTATTGGTAATGAATTTTTAAAACTACACCCAGAAAAAAATGTGCGTTATATAACAACAGATGAATTTATTAGGGAAGTATACAACGCATTTTCTAAGGGTGGAAGTGCGATAGAAGATATAAAATCTAAATATCAATCTTATGATCTTTTGTTGATGGATGATATACAATTTTTAGCCAAAAAAGAGAAAATGAATGAGATATTTTTTAACATTTTCAATTCAAATGTCTCGGAGGGTAAAATCATTATTATGACTAGTGATAAACCCCCGGTGTATTTGGAACGTTTTGAAGAAAGAATCAAATCGCGGTTTGTTTCTGGATTAACTATTAAAATTAGCAATCCTGATTTGACAGCTATGACCAATATTTTGGAACAAAAAATAAAGGATGTCAGCGGTGGTTTTATTTTTAGCAAGGATTCTATCCAATATATTGTTCACAGAAACCCAAGAGATGTCAGACAATTGGAAGGTTATTTGCACCGTATTTTGTTTTATGCACTTAATAATTTGCCGCCCAATGCTATCATTACCCCTGAAATCATCCAGAAGTATATTGAAAAAGAACAGGAAGAAAATTGAATCCAAAAAGGATTTGATATAGATCCTAATCTAGTGATTGAACAAATTAGTCGTGCTTACAATGTGAATGTAGATTTAGTAAAATCTAAAGTAAGAAACAAACAAATCACGCAAGTAAGGAGTATTTGCATGCATGCATTAAGACATAAATTTAATATGCCATTTGAGCAGATCGGCACATTCTTTGGCAGACACCACACAACCGTCATTGAGGCTGTGGAAAAAATTGAAAAAGCATTAAAAAAAGATGAAAATTTACAGTCCTACATCACTAACTTATATAAAAAGATGTAGTGTGGGTTTTCTGTGGGAATCGTTGTGGGGAAAAATAAGAGAGTAAAACAACTAAACCCACTAAACCCACAACTCCTATAATAATAAAGTTAAAATAAATTAAATTAAATATACAATAAAACACACTATGAAATTCACAATCGATAAAACAAAATTCTTAAACTTGTTAAAACTACCAACTAACATCGTTGATAATTCAAATATCAATCCTGTTTTAACCGGCATTCTAATTGAGTGCAAAAACAAAAAACTTACTGTTATTAGTTCTAATAATAATCTTTCCATACATGCACAATGTGAAGATGCTGATATTCTTAAAGAAGGTAAAATTTTAATTAGAGGAAAATTATTATTCAACATCGTTAGTAAATTAAAAGAATCTAATGTTAGTTTTGAAGTAATTGATAATTCCATCATAAGAATATCTACCAATAAATTTTCTTCTGATATTAACTTGTTGGATGATGTTGGTTATCCATCAATTAATTTTAATTATGACAATTGAACAAAAATTAATATTGATAGTTCGTTTTTAAAAAATATCACTAATAAGCTTATTAACACCACGAATTTACTTTTAGATAGATCTACCCCACTAAATGGTATTTTGTTTGATTCTACTAGGTTAGAAGGCTTTGTAGAGTGTGTTGGGACAGACGGACACCACTTGTCTTATTTAAAAACTTCTTTTATTGGAGAAAAATTTAAAATAATTGTTAGTGTAGAAAATTTAAGAAACATCACAGAATTAATTAATAAAGATCAAGAAGTAATATTTTATTTACAAAACAAACAGCTTATTATTCAAATCCAACAAACATTATTTAACTGTCGTTTGATTGAAGGGGACTACCCATCAGCAATTAAAGCAATTGAAGCACCTCAACAATTTCAGTTTTCAATCAATAAACAAGAATTGTTAAATGCAATTGAACGAGGTATAGTTTTAGCTAGTGCAGAAAAGAAACCATCAATTCTTTGTAATATAACAAATAATTTAATCAAAATTAGTTGTCGAAGTATTGAATATGGTAGTTCTTATGAAGAAATACCAATTACGAACTACACAGGATCTCCAATTAACGTTTCATTTAATGTGAAATATTTAATGGATTTAATCAAAAATATTGATGATTCAGATGTTTTATTTGAATTTACCGAAAGCAACAAACCATTTTTTATAAAAGATGCTAAAAATCCAAATTACACATCTTTAATACTTCCAATTCGCATTATTTAATACAAAAATAGACCGTACCTATAGGTAATATATAAATATAATGCCTCTGGTGACGATAAAAACCCCTTTGTTTGTCGCTTTTAACATAAATACATACTTTTTATTCATTTTTCTTAAAAATGTCTTAAATTCAATGAAAAAAATGTATGCGTACATATTATTGATATAATATGTGCATAATTTTTATTGGATCCAATGGCGACTTTTATTACTATTAAAAATGATTTCATAACTTTAGGGCAATTCTTAAAGTTAACTAAAATTATCAATAATGGTGGTGAAGCTCGCTATTTTTTATTAAATACTAATGTTTTAGTAAATGAAAATTTAGAAAAAAGACGCGGAAAAAAATTGCGTAGCGAAGATACTATAAAAATTAATGAACAAGAATTTGTGGTTAAGACAATAAAGGAATAATATGTCAGAAGAAGTAAAACAAAAAAAAGATAGTTATGCAAAAATTACCATCCTAAAAGGATTGGAGCCAGTTCGTATTCGACCAGGCATGTATATTGGTGATACAAATTCTAAAGGTTTGCACCACATGGTGTGAGAAATTGTTGATAACTCTATCGACGAAGCAATGGCAGGTTTTGCTTCTAGAGTAATTGTAACTCTCACAAGAGAAGGCACAATTATTGTGGACGATGACGGTCGTGGAATTCCAGTTGGGCTTCAAGATAATGGGTTATCAGGAGTAGAAACTGCTTTGTGTGAATTGCACGCTGGCGGTAAATTTGATAATGAAACATATAAAGTATCTGGTGGGTTGCACGGTGTTGGTGCATCTGTTGTTAATGCTTTAAGTTTGTGGATGAAAGTTTGAGTTTGTCGTGAAGGTAAAATTCATTTTATTGAATTTGATAATAAAGACAAATATCACGACACTAAAAATGGTCACAACATTAAACCTTTAAAAATAATTGGTGATATTACTGACAAGAAAACTGGGACAACAATTGAATTTTATCCAGACTTCTCGATTATGGAAAAATTCCCATTTGATCACCAAACCATTGCAGATCGTTTGCAACAATTAGCTTACTTAAATAAAGGTGTTCGTATTATTTTTGATGATAAACTGCAAGGGACTAAAGATGAATGAAACTACGAAGGTGGTTTAAAACAATATATTGCCGATTTAAATAGAGATAAAGAAGTAATGGTACCCGCAATAGTTTATGGTGAACAAGAAAAATCGGTGAAAGCACCAGCCGAAGGGAAAGAAACAATTTATAGTATTAAAGTAGAAGTTGCTTTTCAATACAATAAAACTTATATACCTTCAACTTATTCATTCTGTAATAACATCAACACCACAGAAGGTGGTACACACGAAGAGGGATTTAAATTAGCAATTACTAAAATCGTGAATCGATTTGCCGTTGAAAAGAAATTTTTAAAAGATACAGATGAAAAAATTACTAAAGACGATGTATTAGAGGGGTTGACTGCAATCGTTTCTATTAAGCACCCTAACCCACAATATAAAGGGCAAACTAAAGGTGAATTAGGGAACACAGAAGTACGTCCTCTTGTGAATGAAATCACATCTGACATATTTGAAAAATATATGTTAGAAAATCCTGATGAAGCTACGCTTATTGTAAAAAAAGTTTTATTAGCACAAGAAGCTAGACGTAAATCTCAAGAAGCAAGAGAGGCCACACGACGTAAATCCCCTTTTGATTCTGGATCTTTACCTGGCAAACTTACAGACTGCGAATTTAGAGATAATACAGTAACCGAACTATACATTGTCGAAGGTGATTCAGCGGGTGGTAGTGCCAAACAAGGTCGTGCTCATGAATTTCAAGCTATTCTCCCATTAAGAGGAAAAATTCTCAACGTAGAAAAAGCAAAAACAAACAAAATCTTTGAAAATGAAGAAATCATGGCGCTTATTACAGCAATTGGTGTAGGTGTGATGCCAGAAGTTGATGTAAACAAAATTCGTTACGACAAGATCATTATTATGACCGATGCCGATGTTGATGGGGCACACATTCGAATCTTATTATTAACTTTCTTTTTCCGTTATATGGCACCCATTATCGAACAAGGGCATGTGTATGCGGCACAACCACCTTTATACAAATTCATTAGTGGCAAGGTTACTAAGTATGCATACAGTGATCAAGAGCTAGAAGATTTAAAACAACAAGTTGGAACTAGCAAATTTACAATTCAAAGATATAAAGGTCTTGGTGAAATGGATGCTCAACAACTTTGGGAAACCACAATGGATCCAGAAAACCGTATTTTAAATAAAGTTACGATTGATGATGCGATTAAAGCCGATCAAACTTTTTCTTTTTTAATGGGTGATGATGTGCAACCAAGGAAAGACTTTATTGCACAAAACGCTAAATATGTGAAGAATTTGGATATTTAATTAGGAGATTTTTATGGGAACTAAAACAATTACAATTGAAGAAATACGCTCACAACTATCAAAAACAAAATTAAATGATCGAGCCATCGTTAAAGAACTAGAGACATCTTTCCTAGAATATGCAATGTCGGTTATTGTGGCTCGTGCATTACCAGATGCAAGGGATGGATTTAAACCAGTGCACCGTCGTGTTTTATATGCAGCGTATGCTCTTGGAATGAGTTCAGACAAACCACACAAGAAATCAGCACGTATTGTCGGTGAAGTCATTGGTAAATATCACCCACATGGTGACACAGCAGCTTATGATACTATGGCGCGTTTGGCACAACCATTTTCAATGCGATATCCGTTAATTGATGGGCATGGTAACTTTGGATCTATTGGTGGTGATAGCCCTGCGGCGATGCGTTATACGGAAGCTCGTTTATCGAAATTAGCAGACACAATGATGGTGAATCTTGAAAAGGATTCAGTGGATTTTGTAGATAACTATGACGGTAGCGAAATAGAACCAGTAGTTCTTCCAGCGTCTTTTCCTAATATGTTAGGCAACGGTTCTAGCGGTATTGCGGTTGGTATGGCTACAAATATTCCACCACACAACTTAAATGAGTTGGTGGAGGCTATTAAAATAGTGGCACGCAATCCTGAGTGTACCATTGATGATATTAAAATGGTATTACACGGACCCGATTTTCCAACGGGAGCAGAAATTGTTGGTAGTTCAGGCATTGATGGTTATTTTAACACTGGTAGAGGTTCAGTAACGTTAAGGGCTAAATACTCATATAAGGAATTACCCAACGGAAAACATTTAATCACCATTACTGAAATCCCTTACATGGTGACTACCACTGCATTAGAAAATAAAATTACCGATCTAGTTACAGCTGGTTCGGTGGATGGCATTGCCAACTTAGGCGGAGGACCAACTAGAGATGGATTAAGATTTATTATTGAAACTAAGAAAGGTGTGATTCCTGAAGTTTTGATGAATCAATTATTTAAAGCCACACAGTTACAAACTAACTTTAGTGTTAATATGTTGGCTTTAGTTAATGGCGAACCAAAAATTTTAAATATTAAAGAAGCAATTCAAATTTATATTAATCATCAGATTCAAGTATTAATTCGAAGAGTAAAGTTTGATTTAAAGAAAGCCAAAGAAAGAGAACACATTCTAGAAGGTCTTCACATTGCTACAGGCAGCATTGATAAAGTTATTGAAATCATTCGCAAAGCAGATGACAACGACGATGCATGCAAGAAGTTAATGAATAACTTTAAATTAACTGAAATACAAGCTAAAGCTATTTTAGAAATGCGTTTAAAATCTTTAAGTGGATTAGAGAGAAAAAAGATTGAAGAAGAGTTATTGCAACTCAAAGCATCTATTATTGATTTAAATGAAATTCTGAAGAACTATGACCGTCAAGTCAAAATTATTGAAGAAGAATTAAGCGCATTAGTACGTAAATTTGGCGATGAAAGAAGAACTACCATCGATGTATCAGCTACTGCCGATATTGATGATGAAGATTTAATACCAGTAGAAGACGTTATTATTACCATGTCTTCTCGTGGTTATTTAAAACGTTTACCAATTGATACATACCGTGTGCAAAGACGTGGCGGCGTTGGTGTGATCGGATTACAAACACACGAAGATGATGATGTGGAAAAGATTATTGCTGCATCTACTCATACAGACTTATTGTTCTTTACCGATCAAGGTAAGGTATATCGGATTCGCGGCCACCAAGTGCCGTTAGGCAGTAGACAAGCAAAAGGTATTCCCGCTATCAATGTTATTAACATTGAAAAAGGCGAAAAGATCTTGTCAATTTTACCTGTAGATGATTATCAAAATGCTGATTTATTTTTCACAACCATTCACGGTATTAGTAAGAAAACTAATTTAACAGAATTTGAACGCATTAATAAATCAGGAAAAATTGCTATTACTTTAAAAGAAGGCGACAAGTTATTTAAAGTTATTAAAGTGCACGCTGACCAAGAAATCTATATGGGTGCTTCAAATGGTAACATGGTTAGATTTACAGAAAACCAAGTACGAACTATGGGTAGAACTGCTGCTGGAGTTCACGGAATGAATTTAGGAGAAAAAGATCTTATCGTAGGGCTATCCAATTCAGCGGATGGGCCACTCATTCTTTCGGTTGGCGCTAAGGGTGTTGGTAAATTGACGCCAGTAGAAGAATATCGCATGACTAAACGTAATGCCAAAGGGGTTAGAACATTAAAAGTCACTCCAAAGACCGGGAAATTAATTTATGTTGGCGCAGTCAAGGGTGATGAAGACGCTTTAATGATTACATCTACCGGCAAAGTGATTAGATTTTCTTTATCTAGCGTTAGTCAAATCGGCAGAAGCACATCTGGTGTTAAATTAATGAATGTGGATGAAGGTGAAAAAGTTCAATCCATTACAATGTTTACTGCTGAAAATAGCGCAGATGATTTAGCAACACCATCAATTGATACAGACATGGTTGAAAACGAAGAACAATTGAAAGATTAATTTTCAAACCGACACATAAATAGATACATTCATGTACTTGAACAATTGTTTAATAGACACATTTTATGAAAAAAGAGTAGTGAAAGTTATGAAAAAAGAGTATTATTTTTATAAAAATAGCATAAAACAATATAATTGTAAGCATGGAACACAATTATTTGCCTAGAGTAGTTGATAAAAAAATTAAAGAAATGTTAACTATTTCCGGAGGAATATTAATAGCCGGCCCTAGAGATGTTGGCAAAACAGAAACCGGTATACATTTCTCAAATAGTTGCATATTGCTTGGCAACACCAAGGAACTAGACAAGGTTAAGTTAAACACGGAAGAAGCGTTAAAAGGTAAGACACCACATTTAATTGATGAATGACAGTTTTTGCCATCGCTTTTTAACGACATTAAGCAAGAAATTGACAGCAGAAGACAATTTGGTCAATTTATTCTTTCTGGTTCTTCGGCACCAGACGACGACATAACAATGCATTCTGGTGCGGGGCGAATTTCAAAAATATTTTTGAGGCCGATGTCTCTATTCGAATCGGGTAACTCATCAAATGAGGTAAATTTTGTTAGCTTGTTTAAATCTAAATGTAAAATCTCCGGTACCCAAAAATGTAATCTTGAATTTTATGTTGATAAGATTTTGCGCGGTGGGTGGCCGAGATATATTAATCTAAAAGGTCAAAAAGTTAAAAGTGTAATTAGAAAATATGTAGAAAATATAGTGGATATTGACATGCGTAAATTAAAGTCTCCACCCGATTCTATGAGAATGTATGAACTCACAAAAGCATTGGCGAGAAATGTTGCAACACAAGCAGCCATTAAAACGTTAAGTAGGGAAGCCGAAACCGGGTCTATAGACAAAAAAAATAATGAATATGGAGATAAAACTACTAGAAAATATCTTGATCAGCTTTCACAAGTATATGTATTAGAAGAACTACAAGCATGGAAAACACATGCGAGATCGAGTGTAAGACTGCTGGAAAAGTCTAAATGATATTTTATTGATCCCTCCATTGCTACAGCAATACTTGATATGAGTTACGAAAAATTAATGAATGATAAAAATTATTTTGGATTTATTTTTGAATCATTAGCAATTCGTGATTTAAGAATTTATGCTGATGCTATTGATGGGGTGGTGTATTTCTTTAAAGATTCAAATGGGTTTGATGTAGATGCCATTATTGAACTACCGGACGGTTCGTGGTCGGCTTTTGAAATTAAATTAGGCTCAACCGAGGGTATTGAGCAAGGGGCCGCTACACTCAAAAATCTAAAAAATAAAGTTGACGAAAAGAAAATGAAACTACTGAAATCATTGAATGTCGTTACAACCAACACGGGCAGTTATACGAGATCTGATGGAATCAATATTATTGAATTAGCTAATTTATTCATTTAGCAAATATTTTTATAATCTATAATGTTAATTGATCTAAACTTGCATAGGTATATCTAATGAAAAATATTGAAAAAAGAAAAGTTGGTTTCTTAGAAGAACTAGTAGAGCAAGCCAAAGCAAAAACCGGAGCATCATTGCAAGAAGTAAAAATGTTGCGAAAAAAAGCGAATGCCAATGTTTGCACGCTTGGCAAAACGGGCGTGTCCGCAAATGTTAATGAATTTGTGGTCGAAACATTAAATGGCATTATCCATGAATTACGACTACAATCAGGCGATAAAGTAGCGGTTTTGATAATGGGCATGGGCAAAAAACCAACGTATGGAGATATTGTCATTCATCGCGAAGTAAGCAAAATTTTAAAATCTAAGAATATTCAAATAGTATTTATCGATACAGCCGTTAAAATCATGAGTAACAGGCCGTCGGGTATGGCTATTTCGTTAATGAAATTAGACAGCGAACTAGAACAATTAATAAAAGTTCCTTATGGAACATCGACATTCAGGACATAAAAAATGTATACATTTTTAATTGGTTTAGCAGTTCTTTTAGTTGGTGGTTTTCTATATGCCAATGTTTTACAAAAAATATTTAAAACAAATGGTAAGAATAAAACCATTGCTTTTGCTAAGCGAGACAATGTGGATTATGCACCAATGGGAAAATGACGTAACGCTTTTGTCCAGTTTAAATCCATTGCGGCCACTGGGCCAATATTAGGGCCTATTCAAGGTATTATTTTTGGACCGATAGTATTTTTAACTATTCCAATTGGCAATATATTGGGTGGTCTTGTTCACGACACATATAGTGGTTTAATTTCTATGCGTAATGGTGGTGCTCAAGTCCCAGAAATGATTCGACGTTTCTTAGGTAAAGTTACATACATTATTTTATTTGTGTTAATTGTTGTACTCTCCTTGTTGGTTGGGGCAGTGTTTATTACAATGCCAGCTAAATTAATTATTGGGCAAATTGAACACGCCCCAACTGATATTAGTATGGCTAGCAATTGAGTATTGTGAGTCGTTATCATATTGATTTTTGCTTATTATGTTGTTGCGACAGTGTTCCCAATTCATAAAATTATTGGTAAAGTGTATCCAACTTTATCTGTAATCTTGTTATCTGGGACCATTATTCTTTTTGTGGGAGCATGTACACACCAAACAAAATATATGCCAAATATTTGAGATGTGGATTACACTTCTTTAGCTCAAGGTGGTATTGGGCTTATTAATCCAGGAGCTGGTCACTATGTGCCATTAATCTTTGTAACTATTACTTGTGGAATGGTATCTGGTTTTCATTCCACACAATCTACAATCGTTGGTAGAGCTGTTAAAAATGAAAAGGACTCCAAGCTAGCATTTAGTTATCCCATGATTATTGAAGGTGTTATAACCATGATTTGGGCTTTCATTGCACTAACAATGTTTAATGGTTATGGCAGCGAATCATATAACGCAACCGAAACTAATTATGCCGCATGAACGAGCGATCCGACTTTAATGATTGGTTCTGCTGCACACACTTTGTTATGAGGGCAAGACTGGTTAGCGATATTTATCATTTTAGTTGTTTGTATGGAAGCCATAACGGTCGGGGATACATCGTTGCGGTCATGCCGGCTCATTTGTGCAGAGCATTTTAAAGTTGAACAAAAACTGATGAAAAAAAGATTAATAGTAGCGGTACCAATATTCGTTATCACGGGGGGATTAATGTTTTTTGGTTTGTTTTTCCCTAGCGGATTTAATTATCTGTGGCGGTACTTTGCTTGGACGGATCAGACAACCGTCGCCCTGACCTTCGCATTCATCATTATCTATATGATGCGGAAACGAGAATTCTTTTACATTGCACTAATCCCTGGAGCGTTCTACGCCTTTGTATCCGTATGTTTTATTGTTGGTTCTAACAAGCAAGGTATTAATGCATTTGTGCCAGAAGTCGATCAATGAATTGGCTGAATCGTTGCTTATGTATTGGGTGGTTTAACGGCGGGCGGTTACATTGCTGGTTTATTAGTCTATGGTTTTAAGTCTCGTAATAAACCTGGGGTTTTTATTGAGGAACCACAGATACAAATAGACATCCAACCAAACAATTAATAATTGCATAGCAATTTTGCAAATTTCGCTATAAGTAATAAATATATTAGATAATTAAAAATAATTAAATAGGAGTAAAACAATATGAATAAATTTAAATGTGAAGTATGTGGTTATACATATGACGAAGCACGAGAAGGTAAACCATTTGCAGATGTACCAAATGATTGAACATGCCCAACTTGTGGTGTAGATAAAACTCAATTTAAAAAAATTTAAATATGATGGAAGTATCTAAAGGTATTTATTCTGTTGGGATATTGAACCCCAACATGCGGATTTTTGATATTGTGATGAGGACTGAATACGGCACCTCTTACAACTCATTTATAGTCAAAGGCGAAAAGATCGCTCTAATAGACGGGTGTCATGAAAAATTCGTGGATCAATACATAACTAATATTGAAAAAGTTACACCATTAAATAAAATTGATTACCTCATTGTGAATCATTGTGAACCAGACCACACAGGAGCGTTGAGACAATTATTAAAGAGAATACCTAATATTCAAATTTATTGTACACCAGCTAGCAAATTGTTTTTAACTGAAATTACCAATATGGCCTTGAATATACATGTAGTTAAAGACCATGAGTTATTAGATTTAGGTGGTAAAACCTTAGAATTTATTATCGCTCCATTTCTTCATTGACCAGATTCAATGTTTACATATGCAAAAGAAAATAAAACGGTTTTCACATGTGATTTTTTAGGATCTCATTATTGTGAACCCACAATGATTGACACCAAGATTCCTTATCCAGAGAAATATAAATCGTCACTAAAACTTTATTATGATGTAATTTTTTCTCCATTTAAATCATATGTAAATAGTGGGTTAGACAAATTAGGTCAACTAGATTGTGAAACGGTGTGCACCAGTCACGGACCAATTCTTACTAAACAAGGGTTATATAAAATGGTGTTAAACCATTATCGTGAATGAAGCCAAATACAACCGACACAAAAAAGTATTCCTATTGTTTTTGCATCTTCTTACGGGTATACAAGTATGGTTGCGCAAGCCATTTGTGATGGCATCAAATCTATAGATCCAGATATTCAATGTAATCTATACGATGCGAATAACTTTAGCCAAGATGAATTGTTGCAAATAATTAATTCATCTACGGCTTTTTGTATTGGTAGTCCCACATTAAATAAGAATGCCGTGCCGTCTATTTCCAACCTTTTAATGAACATTGATACTATCAATACAAAAGACAAACATGTTTTAATATTTGGATCTTTTGGTTGAAGCGGTGAAGCACAAAATATCTTGTTGCAAACAGCGATGGTACTGCAACTTAAACCTTATGAAAAAGGTATTCACATTCGTTTTGCTCCATCAACTGAACAATTAGAACAAACTAAAAAAACAGCTCAAGCATTTGTTCAAGCTGTTTTAAGTAACATTTAATTTATTTCGCGGTCGGTTGTACAGAAGCGATTTTATGCTTTCTTAAACCAATTCAACCAGTTAACATTGCCGCAAAAGTACTTAAGAAGCCCACACCAAACAAACCAATCGCAATAAAAATAAATATGACACAATATTTTAACGCGTTTGCAAGATCATCAGGAGTTACTACGGTGGCGACAGTTATCACCATAAAAAAGATTGCGAGCGTTGCTCAGACTAAACCTACCATAGCGATAATAATGCCTAAAATACCAAAAGAGAAAGCGACGGTACAAAGAGATGTTATTGCTTTGCCCCCGCCCAACTTACGAAAACGTAAAGATTTTATAAAAGAAACGATGAGTAAAATAAAATAGGCGAATAGCATTAAGATTGCTAATAATGCGAATACAACAGTTTCTGTGCCAACAGTTTTAGGATCGCCTTCACCTCCGCCGGTTGCATCACCCTCTTCTTTGCCAGCAAATACGGCCGCCAAAATAAGAAACAACAACATCAATATTGTTATACCAGTGGTGACAGATAAAATAATGTTTAGGCCTTTTGCAGTTACTGGTTTTTTAATTTTTTTTGTTGCTGTTGCTGTAATCATAATTAAACAAATTATATGCGTTAAGCATAATATAATTGAAAAATATGAAAATTGCATGGGGGGGGCATAGTGCTAAAAAAGAAATCCAAAATCCAAGTTTCTGCTATCCTATTAGGCGTCGGTGCTTGCCTTTCTGCAAGCACTTTAATTTTTAATACTACTAGTTGTGCAATTGTAGATAACACTAAAGAAGTGCATTTATCTTTCAACAATTACGAAGATTTTATAAAATTCATTGCCTCCGATAAATATGACAACCTTATTTCTAAAAAAGCCGCACGTGATTTTTCAAATGATTCCAAAGCGACGATAGGAAGATATATGTATGAAAACATTACTGCTGGGGACATGACAGCATATTTGTGTTCATCCATCCAAATGCTTATAGGGATTCAAGAATTTATTGATGAAATTACCTTCGGCGAAGTGACCGATCCAATAGACGGTGTGAGAAATTTAAAAATAGATGTTCATAAGGATGTACAAAAAACAACTCCTGTAGTGGCGGCTGTGATGTCTTGAACAAATATCGACACATCTGATACATTTGAAATACGATATGTTCACAACCCAACACACCCAACATGAGATTCAACCGCTTTTTTTGAAGTAATTAATATTGACGACATTCCATTTGAACCTTTTAAAGATATTGATTGGCCTATTATTACTAGATTATTTGCTGATGTGGGATACGATACTTATTGAGAATGCACGTTCCCCGATGATTGAGTGGCGGTCGGTTTAATGGATGATTTGTTATGGGGGTCAATTGCTCAATGACAATTACAAAAAATTTGTCCAAATTGGGTATTTCCAGAAAATTAAGTAGCCAATATGTGAAATAATATTAAAATTGCTAATAAATTTTTCTTTAAATCCAAGTTCAACATTCTCACTGGATTGATTTTACCGACTGTGCTTTCTGTTTTGGGTGTCGTTATTTGAAGCATCCATTCTAACGTAAGCGTAGCGGATGGCTCTAAATTTACTGTTGGAATTTTAGGGCCACAAAACATTCTTCCTGCAATGTCTACTATGTCCATTTTATGCGTTTGTATTTTTTTAATGCCGACAATGGTGTATGAAGCTCGCAGGACGGATATCTTTAATCGTTTGAGCACGGCTAAAGAGGAACCAATAAGATTATGTGTTGGTATAGCAATATATTGTGCAATAGTGAGCGTAATATCTTACTTCTTTGATTTTTCTTTAGGGTGTTTGATTATTTATTGTACTGGAGAACCTAGTTTTATTGATAGTGTTATTTATATGTTTATTAATGCTAACTACGGAGAAGTTGTATTTAGTTTAATAATTTATATATTATTAGGACTTACTGTAGGGTTTGTGATCGTTGCCATTTGTAAAACATTTATTTCTATTTTAATGTTGTCACTTGTATTGTTAATACTTCAACTATTTATTGGTGGAGGTATATTGCCAATACAATTTGTGGAGATGATCACAAGCCAAAACCCTAAAGGATTTGATTTTGCAAGTCTCACTTATGCATCTTTATTTCGCTATCCCGCTATGCAATTAATGGAAGCATGGACTCAAGGGCCTATAGTCAATGCTGGCATTTACGATTGGAACTCTCTCTTATTTGCTAGTTTGTCTAAAAATGTAGACTATGATTTGGCAATGAAACTAGGGTACTCATCTATCTTTGATATTCATCATAGTTTTATTACTGATGCAATCCCCATCACGAGATTCAACGATACCTTTGGCGCTGACCACTTAGACACATGATATTTGCAAAATTGTATCGGAGATCACGCATATGATACGAGCGTAGCTCTTTGAAGCGCATTTTGGATGAATATAAATATTCCACCAGCAGTTCAAGCTTTATTGCCAGTAGATGTAAGCTCTATTCCCAGATTTACGATGGCAACACCAATAGATAAGATATTAGATTTAATTTTACCATGGGTCATGATAATTATTGGGTGGGGTGGCATTATGATTGCACACTTTAAATTTAGAAAAGGAGTTATTTATGCATAGCAAAATAAAAAAACAAAAAGTAAAAAAAGTAACTATTAAAAAACGACATTTAAAAAGAGCCATTTTGGCATTGTTGGCTAGCGAAAAAGTGGTTGACAAACATGTTGAGAAATTTCTACAAGAATGTAAAAGAACGGCTATTCCTAAAAAGACCAGTTCAATCATCACCGTGCGTCAATTGTTTAAAAGTTTTTATGCTAAGAAACATGAAAAATTGGTATTAAATAATATAAATTTTGACATTCATCGTGGTGATAGAATTTCTCTTCTAGGCAATAACGGTGCTGGTAAAAGTACTTTAATTCATTGTTTGTGTGGTCTGCTCAAGCAAACGGATGGGGAGATCAAATATTTATATAGTTATACGGATAAACCCACAGAAAAAATGGGTATCATGTTTCAGTCTAACACTTTTATGCCAACCTTTACCGTTTGAGATTACATTGATTTTATTTTGAAAATATACGATAGCCATATTTCTGTAGAAAATGTAGCTCTCTTGATGGTTGTGTTAAAACTAGATAAATATATTAATATGCGGCCCGATAACTTATCTGGTGGCGAGAAACAAAGGTTAAACCTATTTTTATCATTTCTCTGTGAACCCGACATACTTGTCATTGACGAATTTACAAATAATTTGGATCAAGTAACTAAAAAACGACTGATTAAATTTATATATAACTATGTTTTAGCTAAAAATATTACTTTAATTTTCGTTAGTCATGACCCTGTAGAAGTTAGCGAATTGGCTAACAAAATAATGATTTTACACACGGGTAGTATTCAGCAATTTGATACCTACGAAAAGGTGGTCAAGCAATATAAAGATATTTATCATCTCTTGGGTGAACTGGCATAGAATGAAATTAATCATCAAGTTTGTATTTAAAAATGTATTTAAGCGACCCTTAAATGTATTTATTCTATTGATTTTGCCAATCCTAATGACTATCTTAGTGTCGCTAGGGTGAAATCTGATGGGAGCATTTGAACCCACCGTAATTTTGCCTAACATCGCTTGTGTCTCAATAATTTTAATAGGTGGATTTCTATTGCCAAATACAATGGTGCAATATCGTTTGACACAAGTGATTCGTCGTATTAAAGTATCAAAGAAAGATACATTGAATTTTTATTTGGGAAATATTGCATGTTTTGCCGTGGTAATGTTTGTGTCCTATTTTTTATGTTTGAGTATTTCTACATTAATGTTGTCTAATGTTCCAACCGTGCACCAACTTTGATTACACGCAGATTGATACGGTGTAATATATTCCTTAATGGTAACAATTGCAATGTCTTTAGCGATTGGGTTCTATATAGGATATTTATGCAATTCAGTATTATCTGCACAAGTTATTGGAATGTTTTTATTTTTGTTCTCCTTGTTCTTTGGATTTATGATATTTTCGATGCAAACAATTTTAATGGTTAATGATTCATCATACAATCCATTCATATTAATGTCTTACATTTGACCGTACCGGTACACTAGTACTCTTTTTAATGAATCTTTCTTAACCAATGCCGATTTCAACTATTTGCAATCATCAATATTTGATTTAATTAAGCCTTATTTATCATCACCACTCAGAGTAGATTCGGCGTTTCAACGAAACTTCTTTATGGTGGGGAGTGTTGCCGATAAATATTTAGATTTAATTATGCCATGAGCATTCGTAGCATTAATTGCTGGTGGGACTGCCATCTTTAAACTAAGCAAGTTTTCTTCAAAGCGCGTAGTGTAGATTTAAGATTCTAAAGTAATATTATCAAACAATAGAGATGGTCATCCACCAAGCGTAGGGTTATTTGCGAAATCATCATTTTTCCCCATTCAATGACCAGTTATTCTTTTTCAAATCGAAAAATTAGTGTTTTTAGAGAAATCGTCAGAAATGGGGGGGGTGTAAACAAACTCAATTTTTGTATCCGCTTGACTTCCTGGTATTAGTGAAGCAATATCAATGCACTGCCAACGGTTTAGCGCAAAATAATAGTGAGATATTTCATGATCTTTTGTTGGGAGGGTTGGATGAGTTATAAACTCAAAATCAACTATGATATCAAATTGAATAGATAAGTCAACGTCGTCAGATTGACACGATACCTTGCTTAATCGTGCAGTTCATTCAGGTAGCATATAGGTTGGGTATTCTGCTATCATTAATTTTAATTGTGACGAAAAACCAAAAGCAATTTCAGTTTGTCATTGACTTTGGTCTCATGACAACATTACGCTATATATATCAGATTTTTCGTACGAACCATTCGGTAAACAAGGGGTTGAGATAAATGTGGTAGTATTGTCAAATTTGTAATCATCTTCCAAATGCTGTGCTCCAGTCATCATAATAGGGACTATGGTTCCAGTTACAAAAAATCCTGCACTTACAGTCAACAATATGGTGCCTTTCCACAAATTTCTGGGAAGTTTCTTTTTCATGCATTGATTATAAACACAATATTTATCATCGTACTTTACAAATCATTCGTCATTTTTGCATGTTTGTAATCAATTTATTGTTATATTATTAAGCACATATGAAAATTACTAAATATATCCAAAACATCGTAAATGTTTTACAAGCAAATGAAGCGCATTTAAATGATTTAGATGCTGCCATTGGTGATGGAGACCATGGGTCTAATGTTGCGAGAGGATTTAAAGCTATTTTAGAACAGAACGGTCAATTTACCGATGATAGCTTAATTGAAAAAGATTTAATGGTGTGTGCTCAACAATTAATGTCCAAAATTGGTGGGAGCTCCGGGCCTTTATTAGGTTCAGCCTTTATGGCATTAGCCATCACATTAAAAGGGCACACCACTTTCAACAACCAAGATATTGGTAATGGATTGAAAGCAGCATTTGATCGGGTTAGTCAATTGGGTAAATCTACCACAGGTGAAAAGACAATGTTGGATGCTTTAAAACCAGCGGTAGATGCTATGAAAAATAGCAACGGTGATATTAATTTTAAATTAGCGGCCGAAGTGGCATTGAAAGGTGCAGAAAGCACCATACCAATGCTAGCAACTAAAGGTAGGGCTTCTTATTTGGGTGAACGTTCAATCGGACACATGGACCCTGGAGCTTGCTCTATTGCATTAATCTTTGACGCATTAAGTAATGTAGATAATGTACAAGTGGAGACAACTCAACACACCCAAGCACAAGAATCTATACAAACAATGCATCACGATATTCAGCCTATAACAAAAGAAGTGAATATTTTAATTGTTTCGCATAGTGAACCGTTAGCTAAGGCGACAATTGCATTTGTTAGTGAAATGAAAAATGGTGATTTTGCCCTCGAATATATTGCAGGTATTGATAGTGGAGCACATTTTGGTTCAGACCCCCAAGTAATTAAAAATAAAATAGAACAACTCACAATCCAATCGGAACTTTTAATTATTTATGATTTAGGATCCTCAAAAATGAATACAGAAATGGCCTTTAGTATGTTGACTCCAGATGTTCAAGCTAGAGTTAAAGTAGCAAGTTGTGCATTTTTAGAAGGAACTTTAATAGCCGTAACAAGTAATAGTGGAACTAGTGCTCAAGAGCTAAAAGAATTAGTTGAATCACAAGCCAAAATGGAAAAATAAAATGATCACTACAACATTTAAAGAATTTAATATTTCTTGTCAAAATCACGATAAATGTCTAGGAGATTTATTATTCATCCACGGCTTTTGTGTTGATCATTCTTACTTCACGGCGGCTAAAGAACTATCTAAATATTTTAATATTTATATGATTGATTTGCCAGGGCATGGTGCCAACACGGAAGGTGCAACTCAAGACGATATGCATTTACAAAAACTTGCAGATTACATTGTGTCTTATGTTGAATATAAGAAATTAAATAATTTTTATTTAATGGGTCACTCTATGGGCGGCGGATTAGTATCCATGGTAGAAAATCAAATTAGTGATAAAATTAGGAAATTAATTTTATTGTGTCCTTTTAATTTTGGTGGTGCTTTTGCAGGGTTCAAATCATTTTACATTTTTTATCCTCATAATATGGAAGAGAAAAATAATCTATTACAAATTCTATATGCCCCAGACAACTATGCTAAATTTTCTAAAGATCCTCACTGAACCAAAATGAATGAAGAGCAGTTAAAATTTCAAATAGAAAATTGAGATAATATGCATATTTTATTTAAACGTATGTCCAATTCTTTAATGAAAATTCGCAAAATACAAAAGCAAATTAAGGTTCCTACGTTATTGATGGTTGGTAAATTTGATGGTTGTATTCCTTGGAAGCATACATTAAATGGATTCAAACGCTATTTCAAGCACAAATCTCTAAAAACAGTTGTATTTGAAAAGTCTGGTCATTTAATTTTTGAAGAAGAACCAGCATTATTTATCAAAGAAATTTTGGATTTTGTTAAAAACTAAAGATTTTCTAAATCTTTTTTATTAGTAATTTTAAAATTATTTCAAGAACCAATGACAAGATTTCGTTTTGTTACTTGCAAATTTAGATAAGTAAATAAATCTGTGGTAGTTCGTGATGAAGATACATTTTTTCAATATTTAAATTGAAATGTTTGTGGTGTTTGCACAAGATATTTATTCGCACGATCAAGATAAACTGATTTATTATTAATTTCACATAACGAGTCATATAAAGGTAATACAGTAGAAGCACAGCCATACTTCTTGGCCACTTGTATAGACAAATTAATTAATTCGTTGGAGACGTTTATTCGGGCCGCGTCATGGGTTACGATTACATCATTGCTTTGTAAATGTTTTTCATTTTGGAAAAACTGTACGGCCAACGATAAAGACAAATGCCTAGCAACATTGCTCCCATCGACAACGTGAATGGGTTTTACAAATTTAGTTAAATATTTTAAATATTGATTGTGATATTTTTTATTCACAACTAAAACTATTTCGTCAATATTTTTATTCTGAGTAAAAACTATTAGCGAATGTAAAAAGATTGGTTTATTTTTTACTAAGACTAAAGGTTTGATGGGGTCTTTAATACCTAATCTTACACCATTGCCAGCCGCTAAAATAATACCGTAGTTCATAATTATTGTTTATTCTGTAACTTTGTGAGTTCTACTAAATTTTTCATAAGCATAGTTACTGTCATTGGGCCCACGCCGCCAGGAACAGGGGTCAAGTAGCCGGCAATCTTGCTAACAGATTCAAAATCTACATCACCACATAATTGACCATTTGCATCGTGATCCATGCCGACATCAATGACGGCGGCACCTTGTTTAACATACGATGCGTCAATTATTTTGGCTTTACCAACAGCTAAAATTAAAATGTCTGCATCCTTGCACACTTCATGTAATCTTTGTGTTTTAGAATGGCACAATGTCACTGTGGCATCATCTAATAGCAACAAAGAAGCCATAGGTTTGCCAACGATATTACTTCGTCCAACTACTACCGCCTTTTTTTCAGCGATAGGAACATTGTAATATTTGAGTAATTCAATAATACCAGCTGGTGTGCAAGGCTTCAAATGTACTTCAGATTTTCTTGCCGTTCAAAGTTTGCCAATGTTAATCAAGTGAAAGCAGTCAACATCTTTACTTGGACTAATGTTAGCAATAATATGAGATTCATCAATATGTTTTGGTAAAGGCATTTGAACTAGGATGCCATTTACTAAAGAATCGTTATTTAATTTATGAATAATTTTTATTAGTTCGTCGTTAGGCAACGATTCTGGATATTTTTTAATTTCTGTAACAACACCTAATTTTTCGCTAAGTCTTAATTTGTTGCGCACATAAATATTGCTAGCAGCAACATTGCCTACTTGGATGATTACGAGCCTTGGTGTAATATTGCGTTGTTTTAAATTAGCGATTTCTAATTTTAATTTCTGACTAATCTCTTCAGAAACTTTTTTGCCATCAATAATTGTCATAAATTAGTAATTATTATAGATAGTTAATTACTATCATTGTCATCATTTATGATATACCGCTGGATTGCGAACCAAATAATAACGAGTTGGGTCAATGTGTTCGTATTTTGGACGTTTCTTAATACAATTTCAAATAAAACCAAATAGCATAGTGCCCCCATATATTAAAGCTCATAACAATATTGGAGGGAATGGATAGGTTGCAGCAAGCGCACCAAACGAAGCATATTGTCCGCTTGGCCAATAGTCTTGTTGATACACACCCCCGCAATTGTAATAAAGGCGGTCTTCAGGTAATCAGATGCGTAGTAAATTAGAAATGAATAATATGTATACTAAATAAATTGTTCAAACCATAATGGTGAAAAATGCATCAGTATGTATAAATGAATGTTTGGGTGCTGGTTTTATTTTAAATGAGTAGGGGGGGGTGTTAAACAAAATCATGTAACATAGCATTACCAAAATAAAGTGTCGAAAAACAGAACCGTAATATTCATAGAAGATAGACGGAAAAGTGCTAAAAGACTTATTCGTAATATATAAGCACAACACCAATAAGCCACCAACTATGCCAACGGGTGCCAAATGCTTGGCAATTTTTCTGGTGGGGTTAAAAATAAGGAATAGTGGTAAGAAGAAACAAATCATACCACAGAATGCAGTAAAAGTAGCATCGCCAAAAATATTATAATAGCTAGATTTACTTTGGGGATCCGTAGGTACAATTACATTATCTGGGCCTTTATCATATAAAATACCATGCACTCACACATATTCAATGTAGATTGTCAACACATAAGCAAACATAATAATGGAAAAAATAGTTCAGAAATACCATTTGCTTAGGAATCTAGCGATTTTAGGATGGACAAAAGGATAAACAACTAGGAATACAGCAAGGATAGCTAGGCAAATTACAACAGGAATAGACATAGTTAATTCTTTTTATTATACAACTATCAATTGTGTATATTTTGTAGATAAATTATGTAAGATGCCTAAAACGAGTAAGGCGATCATTTTCTAAACTTGTGTTGGATTAGATGGTAAATTTCAATGATATATATTTTGCAAATTATAATAGTGGTATGAAAAACACAATGTACTTAATAGGCCAAGGCAATGATACTCATGAGTTGACCGACATGCGTGATGCAACAATTATTTTGGGCGGTTATAAACTAAAAACAAATTGTCGCATTATTTCGCACTCGGATGGGGACATCATTTTACATGCTATTGCAAATGCTATTTTGGGGGCACTACAATTAGGCGATATTGGCATGTATTTTAAAGATACCGAACAAAAAACAAAAAATATGTGTTCTATAAAGATTGTAAAGTTTGCAGTGGATAAATTAAAGAAATCTAAATTTAAGCTAGTCAATGTAGATTTAACCGTGACCTGTGAAAATATTATTTTAGGTAAACATAAGGAATTGATTAAACAATCTCTATGCAAAATACTAGAAACAACATTAGTTAATGTAAAAGCAACCAGATTTGAACACCCATCTAATTTAATTAAATGTGACGCAGTAATCTTAATTAGAAATTAGTTTTCTGGACCTCAATGCTTATCCATTCTCTCATTCATTTTAATTAATGTTGCATTAATCGCTAATAAACTTTCATTGATTGGTATTAGTTCAGCTTTGGTGACCATATCTTTACGAATTTGGTTAAGTTCCAATTTAAATTCTACTTTTGTAACAAACGGTTTTAGGGCTTCTTTAAGTTCGTCTTTAGTGACCATAGGTTGTAATGCTTTATCTAGAATGATATCTAATTGTTTATATGTCACCATAGGTTGTAGAGCCACTTTAAGTTGTTTATGTGTTACATATTTAGTTTTTTCAATTTTGCTCATAACAACCTTTCCTAATAGAATTTCCTCTAATTTTGTTGTAGAAATTTGGCTGATATTTGGATACTTTGAGCCGATTTCTATGAACGCTTTATTATAAGATCTATCATCCATAGTTCAATAATCTTTTTCAATTTTTGCCCCATATTCTATAAGAATATTATTTATGCTTTCTATTTCTTCTTTTAATAATGATTTGTCTAATTTGATGATTTTCATATGTTTCATCCTCCCCTTATTAATACACCGAAAATAATTTTTTTATAAAAAAACTTTCAAATTATTTTCTAAATTAGCAACAATTTCAGAACTTTTACTCTCTATAAGAGAGTAAAGAAACAAAATTAGGAATAAGTAAAAAATAAATTATTTTGTCTAATTAATGCATTAAAACGAAATCAATATTTTGCACTAATTAAATCAACACAATGTGAATATGAAGTGTTTTTCCCACAAACTCAAGGGGTTCTATAAATATTTATTAATTAGGTATAATATACGCCCAAAACCATATGAAATTACACAAAGACATTGAGAGTATATTAATTACAAAAGAGCAAATTGAAAATTCATCTCAAAAGGTAGCTAATTACTTAAACAAGAAATATAAGAACAAGCACCCCATTGTATTGGGTATTCTTAAGGGGTGTATCCCATTTTATAATGAGGTATTTTCTAGATTAACATGCGATCCTATTATGGACTTTATGATTGTGTCTAGTTATTCTGGAGTACATTCTTCTAATATTAAAATTGTGGCTGATTTGAGACAAAACATCCAAGGCCGCCACATCATCATTGTGGAAGATATTATTGACACAGGAAAAACATTACATAAATTAATTGAAATATTAAGCACTCGTAAGCCTGCATCAATTGAGATTGTTTGTTTGGTGGACAAGCCACACGCTCGTGCCATTGAAGTCAAAATAGGTTATGCTTGTTTTGAAATCCCACACAAATTTGTAGTGGGATTTGGACTTGACTACAATGAAGGATATCGTTATTTACCTTATGTTGGTGTTTTAAAGAAGAGTATATATGCTAAAATGGATAAGTAATGAAAACACCTAAGAATATAAATTATTTTGCTGATGAAGCAAAAAACGACAACACACAACCTAAAGGTGTAGAAAATAAACGTCCACACAAAGAAGAAGTGGTGGATGCAGAAGATAAAGCCAAAAAACGCAACACCATTATTAAATGAGTGGTATTGGTTTTAATATTGGCTGCACTAGCTGTATTAATTTATTTCAGTTGTTTTGCTGGCAATTCTAAGAAGGTTAGTCCATCGGGTTTTACTACTGATACTAATAGTCTTAACATTGTGGAAGGGTCAACGACATATCAAGTAAAAGATATTCAAGGTGAGCCAAACTCAAATCAAATGTGATCTAATCCATACATTTCTAATATTGGTGGGCAATACGGTACGTATGTAGTGTATGCTAAAACCGCTCAAGGAACCATAGCATTCTATGCAGATATTAGGGGCGGAGACACTGATCCAAGTAAAGATAATGCTGAATGATATAACATTGGTAATTTAACTATTACAGATAGAGGATTGGGTACTTATGATGGTGAAGATTGAGATTGAAATTATACAAATTTATACAGTTGAATTCACTACACAATTCACAATAACATGTCTATTGCGCAAGAATCCCCATGATTATCTTTTTTCTTAAACTTGGTGCCTACTTTATTATTGTTAGGCGTAATGTTCTGATTTATGAATCGTGCAATGCGAATGCAAGGTGGCGGTCAAGGAGATGAAGGTTCAATCTTTGGTATGGGCAAATCTCAAGCTAAACTTGCTCAATCTAATGTAAAATTTAGTGATGTAGCCGGCATTGAAGAAGAAAAAGCCGAACTAATTGAGATTGTGGACTACTTAAAGAGTCCTGATAAATATGCTGCCATGGGTGCCAGAACACCACGCGGAGTAATCTTGTATGGTCCCCCAGGCACAGGTAAAACATTATTAGCGAAAGCTGTTGCTGGTGAAGCACAAGTTCCATTCTTCCAAGTTTCTGGTTCGGCTTTTGAAGATATGTTAGTTGGTGTTGGTGCTAAACGTGTTCGTGATTTATTTACTAAAGCTAAAAAAGCTGCTCCATCTATTATCTTTATTGATGAATTAGATTCTGTTGCTTCTAAGCGTGGCAAGTTTGATATGTCTGGTGGTGGTAGCGGTCTTGCTGATCAAACCATTAACCAATTACTAGCTGAAATGGATGGATTTAGTACTAAGACTGGTGTTGTGGTTATGGCTGCAACTAATAGATTAGACGTATTAGATGATGCTATCCTTCGTCCTGGTCGCTTCGACAGACACATTCAAGTTAACTTACCAGACATTAGAGAACGTGAAGCTATTTTAAGAATCCACGCTCGTAATAAAAACTTATCTGCGAAAGTTCATTTAGAAGATATTGCAAGACGAACACCGGGTTTCTCAGGTGCACAACTTGAAAATGTATTAAATGAAGCAACATTATTAACTGTTCGATTTGGTAAAACTGCCATTGGTATGGAAGAAATTGATGAGGCAATTGATCGTGTGATTGCAGGCCCTGCAAAGAAGATGCGTGTGATCACCGATTCTGAAAGAAAACAAATTGCTTACCACGAAGCTGGTCATGCATTAGTTGGTTTGCACACTCCAGGTGCTGATGTAGTGGAAAAAATTACCATCATCCCTCGTGGTCAAGCCGCGGGATATACATTGTCTACTCCTGAAAAACAAGAGATAACAATCCAGAAGAAATCAGATCTATTATCAATTATTAGTGCCATCCTTGGCGGTCGTGCATCTGAAGAAGTTATCTATGGTAAGTCAGAGATTTCTACTGGTGCTGCTAATGACTTATTCAAAGTTACCAACATTGTACGTTCTATGGTTACCCAATTAGGTATGACTGATCTTGGTATGACACAATACATTCCAAGTGAAGGACAAGTTAATCCATACGCTGCCAAAATGTATTCAGAAAGTACTGCGCAAAAAATTGATGCTGAAATTAATGTAATGATTGAAACACAATATAAACGCGCTAAGACTATTATTGAAAAGAACCGTAAGGAATTAGATTTAATTGTGGAAGCGTTAATTTTATTAGAAACAATTGTGAAAAATCAAATTGATTACATCCACAAGAATTTAAAATTACCAAAAGAAGCTTTGGATAAAAAAATTCAAAACGAAAAATTAGCCACCGAAAAACATGAACAGAAACTTGCTGATAAAGTAGTGAAAGAAGATCCAAAGAAAAAAGAAGAGAAGAAATAATCTTCTTTTTGTTTTATGGTTGATACTATCAAATCTGTGGAAACAAATCAACAATTGAAGCCTAAAAGGAAATGGTGACAATATATTTACATAATTTATGATTGGACTATTTTTGAGCAAGTTCTATTTTTAATTAACTTAGCACTTGCTATTGGTTTTTTTATATATGGGTTTTTTGATTTAGATTCTATTTTTAAAGATGATCAAACCAAAGCATATGCAATTAACTGCATATCGCTTGTGGCTAATGTTACAAACATATTTTCTATTATTCTAGGAGCTAAGAAGAAAATATCCACATTTACTTGGGGTTTGATAGCTTGTGCCACATTAGGAGTAACATCCTTTTTGCAAGGTGCCACTGGTTCGTGGATACTTTATTGAGTAGTCCAAATGCCGTTACAATTGGTTGGCATTTATAATTGAAGAAAGCATTCTACTAATAAAGTTGATATTGCTCCTAAAAGTATGAAATGATGACATTTTTTAATTGTGGCTATATGTATTGCTGGATTCATATCATTATTTTCTTGAGTAGATTCGTTACCACAGTTTCAACAGGCATGATATGGGAAAGATTATGTCCCTCCGGATAAATATCCTATTGCAATTTATATTTCGGATGCTGGTGTTTTAGTATTGGGTATTGTAGCGATGACAATGATGACATTACGTTATCGTGAGCAATGGATATTATGATTTTTACTCGATGTATGCTGCATTGTTTTGTGATCAATTAATTTTAATATTCAAATACTCATTATGTCAATTGCTGCTTTAATTAATGCAATCTATGGTTTAATTGTGTGATATTTAGCTAGTCATAATAAAAATGTCCAAAAATAATATTAATGTACATAAACCCTGATACAAAATAGTCATCTTTTTTTGAGATTGAAATATTTTTGAGAAATTATTATTAAGTTTAAACTTCGCAGCTACATTAGCGATACTAATTTATTCTTGCGTCCAAGGGAATGATGGTCCTAAAGATTGGACTATTTGGATTTCATTTATGGGTAGCATTACAAATATTATTAGTGTGATTTTAGCTACTAAAAAAAGAGTGTCATGCTTTGCTTGGGGTATTGTGGCCGTCATATTATTCGGAGCCATTGCATGAAATAGTAAGGCTTTTGGTAACACTATTTTGTATTGAGGATTTTATATTCCTGCTCAAATTGTCGCTTGAGTGCTTTGATATCGTAGTTCAGCTGATAAAATAGAAATCAAACCACGAGGGATGAAATGATGATACATTCTAATTGCTATTGCAGCAACCACGGCATGCATTGTCGGTTTCTATTTTATTGAAGATATTCCAGGGTTTGATAAATTTTGATATTGTGGCGATCAAAAATATGAATCATACCATCGGGCATTAGATTCCGCTATTCTTATGATGTCGTTAACAATGACAATATTTGCTTGGCTCAGATTCAGAGAACGCTGGGTATTGTCAATAGTGATTGACTCGCTGCAAACAGCATTTTGAATAATTATTGCCATTGGTGTGGGACGAGCTGGAGAACCATCTGGTTGAATTATGATGGTATCATCATTGTCAATGTTAGTAGCAGCAGTCTACGGTGTTATTAATTGGCGAAAATAACAACATTAGATTAAAATTAATAAAAAGGTATTTTATGGAAAACAAAATAATTATTATTTATCAATCAGGTAAACACGGCAACACTAAAGGTATTGCAGAGAATATTGCTAAAGAATTAGGATGTACAGCAATAGATGTTAAGACCGATCCAATTGTTAACTTAGAACAATACAATGTTGTAGGTTTTGGTAGTGGTATCTATGCAGGATCATTTGGTAGAACACTTAAGAAATGAATTAATAATATTAAATGAACTAGCGAAAATACATGCAAGCCAGATGCTTTTATTTTCTCAACACAAGGTTCACCCAAAGCTGCAGGGGCACAAAGTAGATTTAACGCTTTCTTGTCTAAGAAGAAGGGCATTATCACAATTTCAGGTTGAGCGTGCCAAGCATCTGCTGCTAAAACACCAGAAGCATTAACTAATTTAAAAGAATGAATTAATACCAAAATTAAAGTTACACCAAAAACAGAGCTAGCTTAAATTGTGTTTGTTTAATTCCCCATAAAATTGTTTCACTTCTTTAGAAACAATGATTTGACTTTTATCAAAATTGATGACTTTTAAATTTTCCAATTTACGCACTCTAGATAATGCCACATATAATTGTCCACAGGCAAAAATATTCTTACAATCTACAATAGCGGCATCTAACGTCATACCTTGACTCTTGTGAATTGTTAAAGCATATGCTGGTAATAATGGCACTTGTTTAAACCTAGCCTTAGGTCTACCATCAAATCCCAACCTTGCTCAAGTATAACGACGGAGTTTAATTATTTCATTGCTACCCTCAAATTTGACTGACACAATATAATTTTTCTCATCGCAAGATATAACATAACCGATAGAACCATTCATATATCTACCCTTTGTATCGTTGCTAATAGCAATAACTCTAGCGTTTACTTTTAATTGAAGTATGGGTTTGGCAATACAATCACGCACAATAGCCTCTTTATCGTGTTTAAATTTATGATTTCGTTTGCCTTTGACTTCTGCTTCAAATGTATACATTTTGCCAGGGATATCATTCAAACGCTTAACATTAAAATTGTCGCATTCTTCATTTGTTGAAAAGAAGACAGTTGTATCAGCGGGCATTTTACGATCAACACACTTTTCTAAAATAGAAGCTGTTTTTGGGTTTCATTTGCCAGTTCGTACATCATTAAGAAATTGAACAAACTCTTCATCTTCTTGGCGATATACGTCTTGCAAATGAATTGTACGAATGTTAGCTGCTTTTCATGATGGTGAATTAAACAACCATTGGTTTTGTTGTTTCTCTCAGCTTTTTACAACGGGTGGTATTTGATAGAAGTCACCTGTAAAAATCATTACCTTGCCACCAAATGGTTCATCACATTTAGTAGCTTGTTTTAAGATTTCGTTAATTAGTTCAAAAGTGTCGGCACGGAGCATAGACACTTCGTCAATAATAATGTAATCTACCTTAGTCATTCGTTGAGCGATGCCTCGGAATAAAAAAGAAGATTTCATAAAACCAATATAACCCATATCGCTTCTATTTTGTAGACCCATAAGTTTATGAATGGTAATACCACCTAAATTTAAGGCATTGATTCCCGTGGTGGAAGTTAATACAATTTTGTCGCCTTCCGCTTTTAAAGAATTGTATATAGCAAGTAATAAATGTGTTTTACCAACACCCGCTGGGCCTGTAATAAACAAAGATTGTTTACGCTTGGCAATGTCATCTAACAAACTTAAAAACTCATGGTTTTTCATATTTGTAGTATTATAATCATCGTTATTATTTAAAGGAGAAAGATAATATATGAGTACAAAAGTACAAAAAAATAAAAAATCATCAAAGTTTTTGTTTGCTAACACATTGTTATTGTTATTTATTTTAGCGGCCGTTGTTATAAGTGTTGCTACATTATGCGATCAAAAACTAGATTTTGGATTTGTAGCGGGTGGGATGTATTTTGATGTTGGATATTGACAAAACACAGCGGATTTATCGTCTGTTATAACAGAAACCGCTTCTCCACTAGGCATTGTGGCATTCACGTTTAGTGGATTAGGTTTAATTGCTGCAATAACTGGTTTAATAATTAATAAACACCAATTAAAAGCACAAAAATATTTATTAATTTCATTTGTATTAGGAATTATTTTTATAGTTGCTCTTAATATAATGGGGGGGTTGACTTACTTACCAACTTCGGGAACTAATGATCCTATTTTGGATATATTAAAGTTTGAAGGCGGTTTTGATCCAAGCACATCTATGAACTTGCCATTTACAACAACTGGATATGTAGTTTTAAGTTTGAGTTGTTTAGCTTGTGTTGCTCAAGCGGGGACATCTATATTTGCTAGTGCTAAACTAGCTCAGAAATAAAGATTTATTAGATTTATTAATTAACCAACACTTTGTGTTGGTTTTTTATTTTATTTCGTCTCTATAATTAATAGTAATATGAAACTAATTAGTAACATTTTAAAGAAGTATCACATTAGCGCAAAAGACACCATTTTCTATGGTGAGTATTTGGCTAAAGTGAAACCATTATTAAAACAACCAAATAACAATAAGAAATTAATCTTAGTGACGGCCATTTCACCAACACCAGCTGGTGAAGGAAAAACTACTGTCTCTATTGGCTTAAACGATGCATTAAATAAATTGGGCAAGAAATCGATCGTTGCTTTGAGAGAACCTTCAATGGGACCAGTATTCGGTGTTAAAGGTGGAGCCAATGGTGGCGGTAAAGCACAAGTTGTTCCCAAAGATGATATTGATTTACATTTAACAGGGGATTTCCACGCAATTACAGCCGCTAATAATTTAATATCAGCTTGCATTGACAATCACATCTATTGAGGTAATGAATTCAATATTGATGTTAAAAATATTATTTGAAGACGTGTGCTTGATGTGAACGATCGTGCATTGAGAGATATTGAAGTTGTGATTAATGCGAAGAGACACATTAAATACAAAACAGGATTTGATATTACTGTTGCTAGTGAATTAATGGCTATTTTTTGTTTATCTAATGATGTGAAGGAAATGACTCATCGCATTGATAACATTATTGTGGCTTATTCATTGGCCAAAAAACCAATTTATGTTAAAGACTTTTGTATTACAGGTGCTTTGATGAAAATATTACAAAATGCTTTATGACCAAATGCAGTGCAATCGTTAGAAGGTAATCTTGCATTAATTCATGGTGGACCATTTGCTAATATTGCTCACGGATGCAATAGTTTATTTGCTACTAAAACAGCAATGAATATTGGCGAATATGCCATTACTGAAGCGGGATTTGGTAGCGATTTAGGCGCAGAGAAATTTATGGATATAGTTTGTCATAATGGGAAAATTAAGCCAAATGCCGTTGTGTTGGTGGCTAGTGTGAGATCATTAAAGATGCACGGTGGAGCTGACGCAAAAAAATTAGGCAATGAAGATATTAAATCATTAACTATTGGGCTAGATAATTTGCGACAACACATCTCTAACATTAAATCATTTGGTATGCCAATTGTTGTAGCTATCAATCAATTTAATACTGACACAAAAAAAGAATTGGTAGTATTGGAACATTTCTTTCAGACTGAACAAGTGGAATATTCACTTACAACATTATTTATCAATGGTTCCCAAGGAACTATTGATTTAGCTAATAAAGTAATAAAATTAGCTCAACAACCATCTAAAATAATTCCAGCTTATTCAATGCAAGATAGTCTTAAAACTAAAATCGATAAAATTGTCAAACGTTGTTATGGTGCTAGTGGTGTTGTTTATAGTAAGAACGCTATTGATAAAATAAATCGGCTCACTAATTCATCAGCATGAGTTTGTATGGCAAAAACCCCATTAACATTTAGTGATGATCCAAAACAAATCATTATTAATGGTCCTTTCCAAATTCATGTAAAAGATATTATTTTAGCTAATGGTGTAAATTTCATTATTGTCATGGCTGGTGACATCTTTAGAATGCCTGGATTACCGAAAGTACCAGCTGCTTGTAAAATGTAATTATGGCCAAATATATTGCAGCAATATCCGGTGGCCCAGATTCTATGGCCATGTTAGATATGTTTAAAAAACATATAGTTTCAGTTTGTCATGTGAATTACAACAAAAGAGTTACAGCACAACGGGATACTAACATTGTAGAAAATTATTGCAAACATCATCATTTAAAATTGGAAGTTTTAAATGTGACTAAAACAATGTATGAAAATTATGAAAAGCAAAATAATAATTTTCAAGCCGTAGCAAGGTTAATCCGGTATGACTTCTTTTTAAAATGCGCTAAGAAATTACAAATTGATAATGTTTTAGTGGCTCATACGAAAGATGATTTTTTAGAAACAGCCATGATGCAAAAAAAAAGAGGGTCAGCCACACTATTTTTGGGCATTCACAATAAGAATACCTATCAATCGCTTAATGTTTATCGTCCATTATTAAATAAATGAAAAGATGAACTCATTACTTATTGCAATAAGAAACACGTTATTTTTGGTGTTGATGAAACTAATGATTCTGATTTATACGAACGCAATAGAGTTAGAAAAGCACTATCTCTATTATCTTCAAGCGCTAAAGAAACTGAATTTCAACGAGTACAATGCTTTAATAAAGAGCATCGCAAAGAGCGTCGCACCATTCACAATGAATTCAACCTTTGAAAATATTTGAGCTATGACACCACGGTTTTTAAAGATATGTTGTCTAAGCACAAATATTATGTCGTTTATATAATGCTAAAAAATTGTGATGTCAATACAATTAATAGAGATAAGATTCAACTAGTTATTCAATGAATTGAAGCATCCCATAAGAACACTAAGCTAAGAATTGATAATGATTTGTATTTACAAAAAATAGACGATTTTATTAAAGTTGTAAAACAATAAAATTATGTTTGGAGTAAGTGATTATTAACTCCTAAACCAGACAAAAATCTTGTTAATAGAATTGACTAAACGCCGACTTTTACAAAAAACAATGAAAGTCGGTGTTTGCTTAATTTTTAATAAAAAGTTTATCTTATATTAAAGATATTAATGTTGTCGCCTACACTTAGACATATAAACATTAATTATGAATGAATTTTATTGTTCATTAATCAATCCAACAAATTGAAAATTAAATTTTAAGGCATGTAGTTTTCATAAATTCTCTAATGTAACAAATTACACATCAATGTCAATTTTATTACACTTGCTATTAGTGTTTTTTGCTTATCAACATTAACTCCTATTTTTTTCCACTTTTAACACCTTTTGGGATATAGACAATTAGGACATAATCGCAGCAAAATTACAGTACATTTCCCAAATTTGTCAAGCATAATTCGTATAATATATCTCAACATTGAATATGCAAAAATTGTCTAAGAATAAAATGATTTCTCTATTTTCAATAGGAGCTTGCGGTTTGGTATCTAGTGCAGTTATATTGGGCACATCATGTTCCAATGGACCGGGTACGATTAATCCATTTTCCTCTTCTTTTGAAACTTCTGATCCTGTGCCATTAGAAAACACCACCAATGTTTCGCCTGTCAATATTACTGATATTGAAACTCAATTAACTACTGGTCCAACGCATGGTTACGGTACAAACACTACTAACGAGGATGGGACTGGATATACTGGTAAGAAATCATTTGAATATAAAGCAACATATAGCACTGATTTAACTAGGACAACTTTTAGTAGTTACATTTATAAAGATTTAAATATTGTTATCGGCAAAGATACTGAATTTTCTTACAAAATTTTTCCCAATTTTGCCGATAACACAGATTTAGATTTGCAACATAACTTAAATTTTTTATCCACTTATGTCACGGTGGACTTGTTATACAATGACAATGGATCATTTGGCAATTTGAAATTACTATCTAACTCTGGGCTTAAAGATATTAATGGTAATGGTTTAAGTGCAAGAGAACAAGGTGACGCCAAATGTTTATATTCTTATCAATGAAATCTTGTTAAGGTAGACTTACATCAACTAGCTGGTAAACATATTCATGCGATTGTTATTAGTTATGATATGGTTAGTCCAGATTTAAATCAAGAATATTATGGCGATAAATTAGCCAACCCTGAACAGGCTGCTACCAATAAGATTATTAATGGATTCATTGATGACATATTTATTGGTGATAAAACTAAAATCGACAATTCCTCATTAACTAATTATGTAGACACTAGAAGAGGCACTGATGGTCACATGGATTGGTCTAGGGGTTCCACCTTTCCGGCTACTGCATTACCTCATGGATTTAATTTTTATACGCCTATCCAACACGCAAAACAATTGGGTGAGGGGGCAGACTGGCTATATGACTATAAAAAATTTAATAATAGTGATAATCTACCAACATTAAATGGTTTCGGCGTTAGTCATGAACCGGCACCATGGATGCACGATTACGATCAATTTTGTGTTATGCCACAAATTGGTTCCATAGTCAATGTCAAAGCTGACGAGAGAAGTTTAGCTTATAGTCACGACAACGAAGTTGCTCAACCGGATTATTATTCAGTTAAATTTAATAATGGCATTATTGGTGAAATTGCCCCCAATGATCATAGTGCTATTTTTAAATTCACTTTTCCAAAAGATGTTAGTACTGGTAGGATTATCTTTGATTCGTTATTAGACACGCAAGATCCTTCTAGAGATGCTAATAGTAATGATAGTTTTGTATTCAATGATACCGCCGGAGGTTATGCTGCAAACGTATTTCATGGATGAGTAGAAAATGGTGCATGGGGTAGTGGTGACTATCGCGGTGGACAAACTCGTATGTTTATATATGGGGAATTTTCATCATCCAATTTTACTGTTGGTCATGCAACTGGTGATCAAGCAGGAAAACCAGATAGACAATATTGTCAATTCACTTTAGATGGTAATAAAACGGTAGAAATGAAATTTGCAACTTCATATATTAGTTTAAATCAAGCCAAGCACAACTTGGATTTAGAGATTAAAGATGAAAATTTAACTTTCAATTCAGTACGTCAACATGCCACTAATGTGTGAAATAAACAATTGCAAGCTATTGATTTAGTGAAAGCTAATGCGACTGATGAGCAAAAGAAAACTGTTTATTCAAATCTCTATCGTATTAATTTATACCCAAATGAATCTTTTGAAAATGTTAATACAAAACAATCACCTAGTTATATGCATGTAAGTACTGTGTTACCAACCATAGGTGATGCCACTGATACAGAAACCAATGGACAAATCTTTTCAGGAAAGACATATGTAAATAATGGTTTTTGAGATACATATCGTACTGTTTGACCACTATATTCCATCTTGTATCCTGATTTAGCTAAAGATTTAATTGATGGTTTTTTATATCAATACTTAGAAGGCGGTTATGTTTCAAGATGATCCGCTCCAGGATACACAGATTGCATGACCGGCACATCAAGTGACTGTGCCTTTGCCAATGCCTATGTGAATGGTACGGTTACAGATATAAATACCGTGATTAATATTTATAACTCTGGTCTTGCAGATTCATTTCAATATTCATCCGATACAAATATGGGGCGAAAAGGTTTAGATAAATCCATGTATCGTGGATGGACCGCATCAACAGATATAGCAAATGGTGAAAATATGATTGATTGAGATTTTCAAAGTTGAATAAATGATTATGCTTTAGGACAATTAGCTATTAAATTATCTAATGATAGTAATTTAACTGAATCATTAGCACAATCTAGAATTGGTCAATCTAAGCAACAGATTCGAGAAACGGGTGAGTATCTCGTTAAGCGTTCGCAAAACTATGGGAACTTATTTGACCCAACCATAAATGATGAAACTGATCCCAACCAAAATCAATTCTTTAGATCAAAGAATACAGATAGTTCATGGTTTGATCATGATTCTACAGAACACGGGGACAACCACTATGACGCAAGACAATGAGGATATGAGTATGTGGAAGGAAACGGTTGAAACTTTGCATTTACCCCTGTTTATGACGTCAATGGATTAATTGGTGCATATGGTGGGCAAGATAAATTGATTAGCAAACTAGATACATTCTTCTCAATACCAGAAACTGGTCAGCATATGGGGAACATTCCTTCGGAGTGGGGGATTTATTCTTTTACTAGAGAAACAAGGGACGCTAGATTTGGTCAGCTTGTTATGAGCAATCAACCATCACATCATATTCCATTTATGTATGCAGAAGCGGGAAGACCAGCTAAGACACAGCAACTAACAAGAGAAATTTTGCATCGTATGTTTACTGGTAGTGATATTGGCCAAGGTTATGTTGGCGACGAAGACAACGGAGAAATGTCTTCTTGGTATATATTGTCCATGATTGGTTTATATGATTTAGCTTTGGGGAAAGATCAATATGTTGTTACATCACCATTATTTGACAATATCACTATTAATCGAGATAACGGTAATAAGATAACTGTAAAAACAGATGATAAAACCGGTGACAATGTCTACATTAAGTCTGCCAAAATAGACGGTATTACTTTAAATGATGTGCATGTACAAGCTTCGTCATTATTAAAAGGCAATCACACCATTGAATATAAAATGAGTAAAACACCAACCACTTGGGGCGAAAGAACTATTACGGGTGTAACAAGGAACTTGGTTGCAGACAAATGTATTGGTTCTACATTAAGTGATGTTACAACTCCGACTGGCGGTGCAATTACCAATATTGCTAATTTAACGGATGGCGACGCAACAACAATTTCTGAATTTTCAAATTTTACAAACAATCGGGTTGAATTAATGTGACAGCCCACTACATCTATTAGGATTGAAACATTAGGTTTGACATCCGGAGCAACGCCATTGCAATTATCGAATATTAAAGTGCTAGGTAGCGATAACAACATCTCTTGAACGCCCATCTATAATATGGATAACCAAAGCATTAAAAATCCTTACGACACTAGAATATTTAACTTATCTAATAGTACCACTTATGCTTATTACAAAATCATAATTACATCCGCAGCATCTGCTTGACAAATAGCAGAAATTCAATTGATTTAATAAGAATAATTTGGTAATCATTTACCAAACTAAGTTGTAAAATTTGTATATGAATGATAAATTTTTATGAGGTGCTTCCATTGCCACCTATCAAACAGATGGTTGTCCTGGAACCCAATGAGCAGAATGGGAAAAAACAAACGCTAAGAGATTAGCATCCGAATACGAAAAAAAGTTTTCTTTTGTGCCTAACTACAAAGATTTCTTGTTAGAAGGCGAAGATCCAAACAACTATATTTGTGGTTTGGGCATACAACATCGTAAACACTATGTAGAAGATTTTAAATTATTAAAATCTTTGAACATTAATGCTTTTCGTTTCAGCATTGAATGAGGTAGGGTTGAACCAGAAGAAGGTAAATTTAGTGAAGAAGAAATTAAATTTATCAAGCGATATCTTCTTGAGCTAAAGAAACATAACATTACTCCGGTTGTTTCTTTGTGACATTGAACAATGCCAACATGATTTACGAACAGGGGCGGGTTTGAAAATAAATCAAATGTTAAACTTTTTGTTAGGTATTGTGAATATGTATTAAATGCTCTTAAAGATGATATTGTTTACATCTTAACATTAAACGAACCTATGATCTACACCGGAATAAGCTATCTATTTGGTGAATGACCACCACAAAAGAAATCTTTTACGAAATGTTTAGGCATTTCAAGGCATTTAATTTATGCTCACAACCAAGTTTATAAAACAGCCAAATCAATCAACCCATCATTTCAAATTTCCATTGCTCATAATACAGGTACAACTGAATTAGGCGATAAGAAAATCAAAACTAAATTAGCAAGAGCCTTCAGCGTATATCGAAGAGACACTCACTTTTTAAAAAGTACATATAAATATATGGATTTTTTAGGCATCAATTGATACAACCATGACACCTTTATTAACGGCAAAGTCAAAAATCCCTGCGCTATTATGAACGATCTGGGTTGAGATGCTAGACCATATGATATTCATATCATCATTGAACAACTTTACAAAAAATATCATCTACCAATCCTGATTACTGAAAATGGTTTAGCGGATGCTGCTGATACAAGACGTAAATGATGGATAGAGGAAACAATGAAGGCAATTGAAGTAGCACAAAATAACGGTGTTCAAATGCTTGGTTACTTGCATTGATCGGCATTTGATAATTTCGAATGAGATAAAGGATTTTGACCTCGTTTTGGTTTAATTGCAATTGAACCAAAAACATTGAAACGAACTATTAGACCTTCTGCCAAGTGGTATGCAGAACAACTAAAACAAAGAAGGGATGAGCCTAAATAAGTATGCAAACTAAAAATTATGTCACTGGTAAACCACCATTCAAATTTCTAGTTTTGTATGCTCTTGCTTTTTTTGGAGCATGATGTGCATTGTTAGCCCCTACCACTATAAGCTTAGCCTATAAAGTTGGTGATTTATTTGGAGATGATAAAAAAACTACATATTTATCCATTATTTTAGCGGTAGGTGCAGTGTGTGCATTGATATCTAACCCCATTTTTGGGAAACTATCTGATGGTTGTTATTCTAAAATGGGAAGACGTAAACCATTTTTAATTAGTGGTTTGGTAGGCGGGACTATATTTTTATGTACCTTGACATTTTGCAATCAATTATGAAGCCTTATATTAGTTTGATGTTTAACTCAAATAGCATTTAACTTAGCTATTGCCGCACTAAATGCAATTATGGTAGATAAATCTAGTCCTAAATATCGTGGGACTATTTCTGCGGCATCTGGTTTAGGTGGAACAGTGGGAATGTTGTCGGGTGCTGGCATTGCTACGTTATTTACAACAATGGTTGATTATCAAACTATTGGACAATATTTATTGTTTATCGCACCAGGAATATTTGGAGCAATTCTAATTGCAATTTTTATCATATTCTTAAAAGATACTCCTATTCAAAAACCTCAAGGCAAAATGCGTTTTTGAAAAAATTTAATCACTAGTTTCACATTTAATCCAATTAAGAATTCAGACTTCACTAAAATACTAATATGCAGATTTTTGCTTTTCATGGGAATTTCTTGCGTTACCGCTTACCTCTTATTTTATTTGCAAGATAAAATTTATCCCAATCCTCCAGACCACGATACCAAACCACAAGAGGTTTTGCTTATTGTGAACATAATTGCTGCGGCTTGTGCTGTTGTTGGTAGTGTTGTGTCTGGTAAACTCACAGATATGTTTGGAGGGCGCAAATTATTTATTATCATTTCAGCTGCTTTTTTTATAGGGGCTCTATTGCTAATTGCTTTTGTAACTCAACAATGAGTAATGTATGTAGTGGCTGTGGTACTCGGTTTTGTGAATGGGATCGTCAATACAGTCTCACAAGTGGTAGTTACTTTAGTTATGCCTAACCAACAAGAAGCTGGCAAATGAATGGGCATATCAAATATTTCATCTACATTGCCGCAATCTATTGGGCCTGCAATTGCTCCATTATTTTTAATGATTGGTGGCCCCAATAATTACACAGCCCTATTCATCGCAGTCATAGTTATTTTAATTGGTGGTGGTGGCTTAACTTTCTTTATCAAAAAAGTTAAATAATAAATTTAAAATGAATTTATGAATGTTAACAATTTTGTTCCAATCGAAAAACAATATAAAAAAATCATCCAACGGGTGTCGGAAGATCTCTTATTCGGCCAATAAATTGACGATTAATCAAATTCATTGATAATGGCAGGGATACTAGGAATCGAACCCAGATCAGTGGTTTTGGAGACCATTATTCTACCCTTGAACTATATCCCTATGTAATAAATTATAACTATTCTATTGTAACTATTCTTTGGACAAAATAATTTTTTATTTGTTCATTTTTCTTTTCAATTTTATAGTTGCATAATATGTTGAGATAGTTATTATGCTACAAATCAAAAATGCATATGACACATCACTTAAATAATGGGCTCCTGCCACTATTCTGCCAATCATCACTGCAAATATTAATAAAAAAGGAATGATTGTTAGTAAACATAAGCGTTTTTTATTGCATTTGATGAATAGTGGAATGGACACTATGCATAATAACGAACAGGCTTGTTGTGTGTGGCCGCTAGGGAATGATTTACCTGACGCATTAGTATGTTGTCCCAATAAATATCATGGCACAAACAATTGCTCATCGCCACCATTGGTATTAAAAACATTTGAATAAAAGCGCTCACGCGGTAACGATGTTTTTAGTACTTGAATTATTAGCATATTAATTATTAAAATGATGATTGCTGCCACTGCTCATTTTCACATATTTTGAATATACCCAATTTGGATTTTACTAAATAACCATAAAAGTAATGGAGCGATACCTAGCCCTAAAATCAACGGGACAACAATTTCAATAATTAACATCATTTGATCACCAGGATGATAAAATGCTTTTAAAACATCAAATAGGTTTATTAATGCTCCATAAAATTGACCAAAAATTAATGCCACCAATATGATTATTAAAATTACTTTACAGACTATTTTTCTAACTCGATGTTGTATTCGATAAGCTGTAAAGAATACAACAATAATCGCTAACACGCCTGGAATTAAACCTAAAAATACGTCACCGATTATGAACATAATCAAACCATATATGTTAGTTGTCATTTGATGTGTAATATCTAAATATGGTAGTGCTAAAGCTTCAGAAATATTTCAATCATAAAAACTAGACACAACTATTAGGATAATGGCTAATGCAACAGAGCAAATGGCTATTCACATATAAAACTTGCTGATATGATTTATTTGTTGTTTATTTGACATTATTGTAATTCGTAAATATAGATGCGTTTAATCGCAAGTGGTTTATTAGTTTTATCATCAAACTGCAATAATACTGCATTGAATTGGTACTTAGATTTTGATGGTGCTAAGCGGAATCGTTCAGCCTTGCCCATAAACATATCCAAGATTGTTTCTGGTTCAGCACCAATTACCCCTAATGACCCACCAGTCATACCGACATCTGTAATATAAGCAGTATCCTTATAAATTTTTTCATCAGCAGATTGCACATGGGTATGGGTACCAAGGATTGCGTTTACTTTTGATGCAAATGTTAGAAAGAAAGCATTTTTTTCACTAGTTGTTTCGGTATGCAAATCAACAATGTGGATGTCAGTTGGTTTGTTTACCTTTAAAAATTGTGCGAACAACGGGAATGGGTTAGTTTGCATTTTATGACATTCAACAGTGTTACCCAACAAGTTAGTTAACCTAATTGTTTTATTTTTTACTTTAAATGTAATAGAACCATTCCCATATTTTGATTCTTTAATATTAGGATCAAGATTTAATGGTCTTACAACATTTGGGTTTTTCAAAATATCTAATACTTCTTCTAAATGCCAAGTGTGGTTACCGAAGGTAAAATATTCTACACCAGCACTTTTTAATTCGTTGTAATGCTTGATAGATAAAGAACGGCCATGAGTAGTGTTTTCAGCATTAGCAATCACACAATCAATGTTATTTTGCTTAATGAGTTTAGGCAACTCATTTTTAATTGCTCTGCGGCCAGATTTTCCGAATATATCACCGATAAATAAAATGTTCATTATTAGTTAGTCACAACCTTGTCTAACATTTTATCATAACTGGTGGTAATAAACTCATCATTCCGTTGAAAGTCATAAGATAAACCAATAGTGTAAATGTTTTTAGTTGTGTGCAAATAGTTATTGTAATAATGGAAACCATATCCCATGCGCTGGTTAGATTTGTTAAAACCAATAGTGGGTAAAACCATTAATTCAATATCGTCTGGGCGGACAATTGATCTAATTCTAGGCTGTCTCATACTTTTTCAATATTCATATTCAAAATGAATAGATGTAATTGGTTTGAATACCATTTTATCATGCTTGATATATGGGATACATACCTTGTGATGCTGTTGTAACAGTTCATGTATTAAAGCAATTGTATCTACTTCATTTTCAATGGGTCAATATAGTGCAATATATTTCTTTGGATTTTTTAATTTTATCGATTGTAATGCATGTAGATAAATAATATGATCCAATTGTGTTTTAGCAGACGGAGATAGGGCTCACCGTTTTTTTAATATGCTTAATCTTATGATTCTATTTTTATCCATTCTTAAATTATAATTTTAGTAATGAAAATATTCTTTAAAGTATTTGGGCAGGCCACTATGGCTGTTTTTAGTAGAACAGCAACTTGGATTATTATGGCTGGTTGTATTTTAATGAACGCTACTTTCATTATGATTGTGCCACTATCATTAAATGATATGCCAGCATGAACATTAGAGATGATGTCTCACATGATTGGTATAGTGTCTATTGGATTCTTTTGCTCAGTTCTCGGTGAGATTGTAGCCAACCCTAGTGACCGTATTTTTATTTTAACTAGGGTGGTAAGACGAAGTAGTTATTTATTGGCAAAAGTATTATTAGCTCTTTTAATTGCTGGTATTTTAGCTGGCGCCAACAGTATTTTTTACTGGCGATTAGATGAAAGACTAAGTGTTGAAGATCCAGGGATGTATGTTGTACCTTGGAAACTTTGCATAACAATGTTTACTTTAGCTATTTTGGGTGCAAGTTGTGGTGTAACTATGCGTTTTTATCTAAGGGAAATGCTAATCAGTGTTGTGATATTAGTTGTTTCATTGAGTTATGTAGTTGGTTTTGTTATGGCGAATGCCACTGAGCAACCGCCAGTAATGCAAGCTAATAATGAATGGCAATATTTTAAAGTGCCGTTGTATATATTCTTACCGTTATCGGCCGGCGTATTAACTTTAGGATTTATTCTAAATTCAAAAGTAAATATTGGGGCTTAACTATGGAAAATATATTAGTTGTTCATAAGTTAAATAAAGCCATTGGTAAAGATAAAATTCTGCGCAATGTTTCTTTCTCTGTACCCAAAGGTAAGATATGTGCTTTTATTGGACCCAATGGTGCTGGTAAAACTACTACCATTAAATCAATCATGGGCCTATTTAGATACAATAGTGGTGAAATCACTGTAAATGGTCTTAACACCAAGAAAATTGCATCACATAAATTCATCGGCTATGTCCCAGAAAAAGAAAACTTTCCTAAAGTAAAAGCTCGATCTTTTATTAGGATGATGGCTTCGTTATCTGGTATGAAACGCAGAGATATCAAAACTGAAATTAAATACTACGAGCGAGTGTTTGATATTAAAAATCGTTTACATATTAATTTAAATAGTATGTCTAGTGGTCAAAAGAAGAAAGTTATGATTATTCAATCATTAATACATGACCCTGAATTAATCATTATGGATGAACCAACTGAAAACTTGGACCCAGATACAAGGGACACGTTTTATAAATTAATGAACAAACTTAAAAAGTGTGGTAAAAGTATTTTCATTTCTACACACAACCTAGATGAAATTCAAAATTATGCTGACTATATTGTCGTATTAATACACGGGCAAGTCAAAATTGAGTTTAATCACCAACGTGGTGTGGATTTGCATCGTGTTTACAATAAATATAAAGATAAAGTTCGCATTTAATTCTTTAATCTTTTAATTGCTTTGTGATTTTTAATTAAAGACTTCACACCAAATGGTGCTTTAAAAGCAACATCAAGCATGTCGCCATTAATGCTTATGACTACACCACTACCAAATATCGTATGAGCAATTGTGTCGCCAACTTTAAATTCAATCACAGTTTCGTTATAGTTATCCTCAAATGTTTTAATTTCTTTAGAACTGTATCAGCTTAAGTCCGCATCGCTTATTGGAATCATTTCTGATATTTCTTCCCTTAAGTTTTTGTGTCCTACATCTTTGATAAAACGCGAAACTGTCAATGTGGATGTAGAAATTGGCGAAAAACCCACATTACATGTCAAGTAAAGTTTTTCCATTGATCGTGTAATACCAACATATGCAATCCTACGCTCCTCTTCAATGTCGTTTTCACGATTCATTTTGATAGATGGGAATATACCTTCATTCATGCCTATGATAAATACCACTTTTGCTTCAGTACCTTTGGCATAGTGAATTGTCATTAATGAAACAGCATCTTTATTTTTAATGGTATTATCATCACTATCTGTATATAAACTAATTTCGTGCAAGAATTCTTCAACACTATGCGTATTGTGTTTAGTTTCAAATTCAGTAATAGATTTAATAAATTCATCAATATTTTCCAAACGTTCTTCTGCTAATTCCAAACTTTTAATATGATCTTCATAATTGATAGCCTTTATGATTAATTGAACTGATTCTGCAATCGTTTTATCCTTTGTTAATGAAATTAATGAATCAATCAATTTGATAAATTGAATAATTGCCGGTTTTTGTCATGGCGGGTCAAAGTCAGATCTATTAGTTAAATAAAAAGCTTCAGCAAAACTAATATGGTTGTCATTGGCATATTTGGTAATGTTATCCATTGTAGTATTACCAATTCCTCGCGTGGGAACATTTAAGACACGTTTTAACGATAATTCATCAGTGGGGTTGGTTAAGAGCTTCAAATATGCAACTAAGTCTTTTATTTCGCGTCTTTGGTAGAATCTCACAGCACCAAATACATAATATGGGATATTGTTATTAATTAATTCTTGTTCCACTGATCTAGATAGATATTTAGCTCTATATAAAATAACAATATCCTTGTAGTCATAGCTTTTATTTTTAGTGAGACTAACAATTTGCTTGGTAATAAAGTTAGATTCATGATAATCTGAATCACCTTTATAAAACACAACATTGTTACCTTCGCCGTTATCGGTTACTAATACTTTATCAATTCGATCACTATTGTGTGAAATTAAACTATTAGCGACTTTTAAAATATTTTGACTAGAACGATAGTTTAAATCCAATACATAAGTTTTAGTTTGTTTATATTCTACTAAGTAGTCTTTAAAAATATTGGGGTAAGCCCCACGTCATGTGTAGATAGTTTGGTCTGGGTCACCAACAACAAATACATTTTTCTTTTCTTGGTTGATTAATAAGTTAAGAATGTTAAATTGTAATTCGTTGGTGTCTTGAAATTCATCTACAAGAATATAGTCAAACATGGTTTGTCATTTTTTTCTCACTTCACCGTGTTCGGATAGCAATTTGTAAGCAAGTAACAATAAATCGTTGAAATCTAATAAATTAGCGGAAAGTAAACGTTGGTTATACATTTGATTGACATACTTTACATTTTTTAATTCATCAAATTTATAAATACCAAGTTCTTTTGCTTTATCAAGTGAATTAATAGCATTCAATTGAATATCATTCATTTTCACTTTTTCAATTACTTCTAAAGCTTTTTTAGGTTTCATATCTTTTTGAGTAAGCCCACCACGCTTATATATATCTCTCAATATAGATAATTGATCTTCATCATCAATGACAGAAAAATTATTTTTTCTACCAATATATTGAATATCCTCTTTTAATATTTTTAAACATGTAGCGTGGTACGTACCAATTCATGGGACATACACATTATTAACCATGTTGAATACCCTAGTTCTCATTTCGTTAGCAGCTTTATTAGTAAAGGTAATGGCTAAAATTTTATTATTATCATACCCCATATGGTCAATAAGGTAAGCAATGCGTGTAGTTAAAACGCGAGTCTTTCCTGTCCCAGCTCCTGCAACAACTAAGATAGGACCTTCGGGAGCTGTGACAGCTTCTAATTGATGATGATTTAACTTCGTTAATTCCAACATTATGAGATGGTATTATAAGGAATTAATTTCGTCTTCTGCTCCAGCGACGATTTCCCCTGGCAATCCATAGTTACGTTTGTTTTTTACCATCTTGGCATTAGCGGATGCATTTGGATCATTGGATGAAATATCAACAAGTTTGATTACTACTGTATCGCTAATGTGATCAATAAAACAACGACGTTTATTAAATATACACATGTGGATAATGACAATAACTAAAAATACGCCACTAATTCCTCATAATGTTTGAAAAATACCGGCACTTAATTTTGTTTTAGAATCATCCGTAGTAGTTTGAAGCAACAATGCTTTTAGAAAGTCCGTTGGATTTTTCATAACTCATAAAGTAATACCTAAAGCTAAATTAGTTAGGGCTAAAATGATTCATAAAAAGAATTCACGTTTAATTAAATTTATAAAAAAATTTCTAGTAGGTATAAGGTTATAAATTTTCAATTTGAATATGAATAAACCCAATGTACGACCTTTAGTTCATAAAGGTATGATTAAAAAATAGAAAAACATTAACATACAAGATTCCAAACCAATAAGAAAGTAGCGTCATTTGTCTGTCAAATCAAATGCACCAGATAGACCAGCTGCATCTGTGTAAATAATTAAAATTGCAATGGCGCTAATGACGAGTGTTAATAGTAATGTGTCAATAGCTCTAGCAAAAATACGGTTTCACGCTTTTGCTAATGCATAGCGTGCTTTTGGATTTTCAACAGGATTAATACTCGGTAAGGTTGTGTTATTCATTACAAATTATTCTGCTTAAAAAATTTCACTAAATAGTACAAACTAAATTTAATTTTAGCAAATTTATTAGTTAGTTCTGGTTGGATATTTTTATTGCTATTTAATATTTTATTTTTACGTCACTGGGGGATGTTATGATTCAATCATTCGTTGGCTTTAGCAATGGCTTGTTTACGAATTTGCTTGTCACGGTAGGCGTCAAAGATTCTTGGTAGGAAAACATTAATCACATACAAAATCATAAAGAATTCCATAACATCCGAAACAGATTTCCAAAAAGTAGAATTTCTATAATTTTCTAGCAAGTAATCATTTTGATCAAAGATATCATACAAGTTATACGTAAATGTTGTGTTCTTCTGATAAGTAGCACTTACATCATCTACGATAATTCATTTCTTATATGCCATTAATATTTGATACACGAATACCAAAGGGAAATATGCATTCTCATTTAAATAGATATTGTTGTCTCGCAATAATTGTGTTCGATATATTTTATCTCGCATTGATAAATGAAGCATCATATTCATTTTAGTATTATTTTTTTTAAATTCTTGGATGCTGCCATCGGCATTCACTTCGTTAAAAGAAATGACATCTGGTTTGTGTTTAGATATAAGTAAGTTAATTTTTTTGACAAAGTCTTTATCAAAAATAGCATTTGAACCACTATAGTGAACGTATTCAGATTTGGTGTCATGGATAATCGTGTTAAATGATATAGAGTGTCCAACGTTCTGGTTTCATTTACAATAAGTAAGGTGCTTAAAATTGTGAATATTAATATTTTTGAGTATTTGTGTAACGCCACGCATAGCACCATCATTTACTAATGCCAATTCAAAATTATTATCAGTCTGATCTAAAAGACTTTGAAGCGAAGCTTCAAGTGTTTTAGAATTTTTATAGATATGATAAATTATTGATAGACTCATGTTAGTTTTTTAAATTTGTTGGCTTAGTTTGCACAATCTCTTTCTTTTCTTCCACTTTTTTAGTTTTAGGATTGAGTATGGCATCAATATCTAAATCACCCAAATCAATGTCGCCCATGCCACCTAACTTTTCAAATACATCATTTAATTTAGAACCAAGCTTTTTCATTTGTTCACCACTTTTTACACAAGATACCAATATGGTTTGAATATAATCATCGACATTTCTCACGGTCATCTTACTGCCTAGGGTTTTAGACATTTCTTCAAATTGTTGTTTGATGGCTTCATACACATCTTTGTCTATTTCAATATTCAATTTAACCTTTTCCATATGCATCTCCTTTTGGTTTACTTATTATATTAAAATACTTAATATAATATGGAGACTTAAAGATAGGCAGTAAATATGTTGGACATTAATAGGCTAAGAAACGATTTTAATACAGTGACAAAACGCATTCAATCCAGAGGGAAAGAGTTTCCCGCTTTAGATCAGTTTAAAAGTTTGGACACTCAATGAAGAAAAATTACTACAGAGATTCAAACATTAAATACAGAACGCAATGTTTACACTGAGCAAGTTGCTAAATTCATGAAAGATAAAAAAGCAGATGAAGCTAATAAAATAAAAATCAAAGTACAAGGTGTCAAAGAAAAAATTAGTGCTTTAGAAGCACAAGTTAAAACGCTTGATCAAGATTTAGATTTAGTACTTCATTCTATTCCTAATGTGCCTCATGAAAGTGTGCAATTAGGTAAAGACGAAAAAGATAACAAAGAAATTCGCGCATGAGGAAAAATTACTAAATCTAAGTTTAAACAAATACCACATTGAGAAATAGCTGAAAAAAGAGATTTTGTTGACTTTCAACGCGCTGTGAAAATATCTGGTTCTAGATTTACCATCTATCGTAAAGATGGTGCGAAACTAATTAGAGCTTTGCAATCATTTACTCTTGATACAAACATTGAAGCTGGGTTTATTGAAATGTTGCCACCAGTAGTGTTGAATGCAACAACTTTAATTGGTACAGGACAATTACCGAAGTTTGAAGAAGATTTATTTAAATTAACTACAAATCAGTATTTATCACCCACAGCGGAAGTACAGTTAACCAGTTTTTATGGAAACGAAATTTTGGCTGAGAAATCATTGCCAATATGATTAACTGCTAACACAGCATGTTTTAGAAGTGAAGCCGGTAGTGCGGGCAAAGACACTAAAGGTGTTATTCGTCAACACCAATTTTATAAAACGGAAATGGTAATGATTACTAAACCGAAAGATTCATATGCGTCATTAGAAAAAATGGTAACCAATGCCGAAGGCATATTACAAAAATTAAATTTGCCTTACCGTACTATTTTATTATGCACAGGGGATCAAGGTTTCTCTGCGGCAAAAACATATGACATTGAAGTTTGATTGCCATCTTATGGTGCCTATAAAGAAATATCATCATGTTCTAATTGTGAGGATTTTCAAGCACGCAATTTAATGATGAGATACAAAGATGAGGAAACTGGTAAAAATATTTATCCACATACATTAAATGGTTCGGGATTAGCCATTGATCGTTTATGAGCCGCAGTTGTGGAAAACTACCAACAAGAAAATGGAACCATTAAAATACCAGATGCATTAAAGAAGTATTTTGATGGTAAGGAGTTTATTTAATGACATGTTCTAATCAACACCCATGTCCTTGCACCAAACAATGTGTTAATCACGCTAAGTGCTGTGATTGTATTTCTAAACACGCTAGTTTAGATCATCCTACAGCTTGCTTAAAACAAGCAACTTGAGTCAAGCATGATTAATAAACAAGGTTTATTTATTACTTTTGAAGGACCTGATGGTAGTGGCAAATCTACGATCATCGGTCTTGTTTACGATCAATTGAAAAAAGATGGTTATGCTTCTAAAGTGGTATTAACACGAGAACCTGGTGGTAAAAATAATTTAATCGCCGAAGACATTAGACATATTTTGTTAAACAAGATGGAATACAAAATATCTGGTCGCGCTGAAGCTTTATTATTTGCTGCTAGTCGCGCACAACATGTTCAAGACTTTATTAAACCTAATCTAGATAATGATAAAGTTGTGCTATGTGATCGTTATATTCACTCATCATTAGTTTATCAAGGGTATGCCCGTAATTTAGGTATTAAAGAAGTTTGGGATGTTAATAATTTTGGTATTAATGGTTTATTACCAAGTCTTACGATGATTCTTATGGTTACGCCCGAACAAGGCATGGAAAGAATTCGTGCCAACGAGCTAAGAGAAGTCAACCGTTTGGATCAAGAAACTATGAGCATGCATCATAAAGTGTATGAAGGTTATCGCAAGATTATTGACGAAAATCGTAATAAAACGGTTGTTGAAATTGATGCTTCAAAAACTATAGACGCAGTATTTAAATCTGTTTATGCTCTTGTAATCCAAAAGATTAAGGAACATTATGGTGAATAATGTTATTAAGTCTAAAAATAAGCCACATGCCATCTTATTAGTAGAATCAAAACTCTGCGATTTAAATTCATTTATAAAAAAATATATAAAATCCATTGTTTGTACGGGCGATGATTGTGAATGATGTAAGAAAATCGATAATGATTCCTATTTTGACATCATTAGAGTTGATGGCTATGCAGGAACCATTAAAAAAGAAGAAATACTTAATATTTCTAATCGTTTTTCTAGTAGTTCAGTAGAATCTCGTGGCGTGAAGTTTTATGTAATAAAAGGTGTAGAGTATGCAACCCAACAAGCGATTAATTCATTATTAAAATTTTTAGAAGAACCACCCACTGATACTTATGCAATTCTAACAACAAGAGCAATTAACCTAGTACTACCCACCATTAAAAGTAGGTGCCAAATGTTTACTTTTAAAAGTAATTTCCAAGTTTTTGATGAAATCCTAAATAAATATAATTTGGATGTACATCAAAAAGATGTCATTAAAAAAACTTATTACAGTTATGATGACATTATCAATCAGTTAGATTCTAAAGTCTTCTACACTATCTACGATTTTGCAAATACTTTTGTGCACAATCTAGACAACTTGCCAACCATTAAAGCACTGCAAGAACAATTTACGAAATTTGATTACAAGCAAATTGAGTTAGTCCTAAGAATGCTTAATGCTTTGGTTAGTAATAATGAAAAATTATTCAAACTTGTTGATAATGTAAGAGTGAATCCCATTAAAATGCTGTTGTTTAACAATATATGGACTATCTTACAAGGTGATAAATAATGAAAACTTTAGTTGCTTTATCTACTCCTCCGATGAATGGAGCCATACACATCGTTAGACTATCTGGTGATGATGCTTTTTTAATTATTAATAAAATTACATCATCAAAGATATTAAGAAAAGGGTATCAAATTCAAAAGACCAATATCGTTGATAAAAAAGTTGTTATTGATCATGTATTAATTAATACTTTTGTGAAACCAAAATCGTTTACTGGTGAAGATGTTGTAGAAATTAATTGTCATGGTGGTATTTATTTAGCACGCAAGATTATTCAATTATTAATTAGCAAGGGTTGTATCATGGCACAACCTGGTGAATTTCTACAACGTGCTTATATGAACAATAAGCTTAGCATCCATGAAGCAGAGGCCATTAATAATTTAATCAATGCGACTAACGACAATGCTATTAAGTTAGCGAACAATGGATTGAACGCTACCACTATTAAAAAATTAGACATTGTAAGAGAACAATTATTTAAATTAATTGGTCAGGTGGAAGTAAACATTGATTATCCAGAATTTGATGATGTGCCACAAATTACATTAAAAAAATTTAACCAATTTATCGATGATCTTATTAAAACATGTACTCAGATAATTAATGATTCTACTCAAGTAATACCATTGCGTGATGGAGTGAATGTAGCAATCATTGGGAAACCCAATGTTGGCAAATCGTCCTTGCTAAACGCTTTTGTCAAAAATGAACGTGCTATTGTTTCCAAAACACCAGGGACAACACGAGATGTGATTAGTGAAAAAATTAATCTTGAAGGTATTACTATCAACCTTTTAGACACGGCCGGTTATCGTCAAACAAAGCATGCGATTGAAAAACAAGGTGTGAATAAAACGTTGGAAGCAATTACTCATGTTGATTTAATTTTATTTGTAGCTGATGGATCTAAACCATTAACACAAGAAGATAAAGACATTTTGAAACTAATTCAAAACAAACCACATATTGTAATTATTAATAAATCAGACTTACCTTATAGAGCAAACTTAAGTGGTGTTAAAGTTAGCGCCAAAGAATCTAAAATCAATAATTTAATTAAACAAATCAAACAAAGATTTCAAAAATCTACATTAAATATTAATCAAAGTGTAATTCTTCAATCCAATCGTTCAATAGGCCTAATGCAAAATGTTGTGGAAGAACTACAAATAGTAAAGTCATTACTCAAAGATAAACAACCAATAGATTTATCTATGGAACACTTGCATGGAGCCCTTGATAGTATTCATCGCATTACTGGTCATTCTAAAGAATATAATTTTATTGATGAATTATTTAGAAAGTTTTGTGTAGGTAAGTAATGAAGTATTTTGATGTTCACACGCACACCAACTATAGTCCACTAGATACTCAAGCAAAAGAAATTTCAATTGAGTGTGCAGAGAAGAATATTTTCTATGTAGATATTGGTACTAATGTAGATACTAGTTCTATTGCAATTAAACACGCCCAAGAGTTTCCTAACGTTTATGCTTGCGTTGGTTTACATCCAAACGACATTGAGAAAATTGATTTAGCAATTGCAATGGATGAGATTGAATCACTACTATTAGAATATCGTACTAAAAAAATAGTGGCGATTGGCGAAACAGGGTTAGACTATCATTACGAGAATTTTGATAAAGATGCTCAAGAAGCCGTCTTTATCAAACATATCGAATTGGCTAAGAAATATAAATTACCACTAATGGTGCACATTCGAGATGCACACGAAGATGCAATTAAAATTTTAAAAGCACACGCTAAAGGTTTAAAAGTTATTATTCATTGTTTCACTGGTAATTCGTCCTTAGTAAAACGTTATGTAGAACTTGATTATTACATTTCTATTAATGGTGTGATTACATTTAATAGTGCAATAGATTTAAGAGAAGCTATTAAAGAAATACCCATGAATCGTCTCTTAAGCGAAACAGACGCACCGTGGTTATCTCCTGCGCCTGAGCGTGGCAAAGTTAATACACCATTAAAAATTCTTTATGTAGTGGACGAAATTGCTAAAGTATTGGGCAAGAATAAAGAAACAATTGCTAAGTGTTTATTTCAAAATGCACTCGATGTCTTTAACTTGGCTGTTTAATATTTTTACGCTTACGTAATTTAATTGGTAGGACAATTGCTAATACTATTCCTGGTACAACCAGCACTCCAACAACTGACGATATGATAATGATGTCAATTAAACCGAACTCTCCCGGGATAGGGATTCATTTATCGTCCAGAAAGTCTTGATATAAATTGTAATCACTGCCTGGATTATAAATTAGAGTAGCTGTTTTGAATCAAGTGGACATATCCCATGTACCACCTCAATATAAGCCAGCCACTTCATATTGGCTACCATTCCAATACAGGCCCATACTTCCACTTGCACCACCACCCAAATAATACATAGGACTTGCGGAATTTAAATCATATTGCTGGGAAATGTAATCATCATCCATAGCGATTTTTTTTCCATCTTTATCTACTGGGTGAACATCCTGCGAGAAAGGTGGTGGCGATTTGGTAAATAAATTTTCAAAACTATCAATTGTGCTATTGCTTGTTTCTCATTGGGTTGCATATTCACCTCCTAAATTCATTCGATATTCGGCACCACTTCAATCAGCACCTGGGTACCCAGCATAATATAATGTGTTTCCTTGAGATAATGTTCCGCTATGAAAATTAACCAACATATTGTTAGAATAAGATTGTTCATTTAATACATGTAGTTGCTTATATAGAGGAGTATCAGCTACGGGGTTAAACGATACTTCCGCTATTGCAGCATCTACTCCATATAAGATGTTGTCAGTGTCTTTATAATAAGAAGCGACACCGGTATATTTAAAATTATTAGAACCGAATCATGTGTAACTAGTTGTGTCAACCGATATTTTTTGAGGCCGAGCATCGCTCGGAATAGCGGGGGCTTCTGCTCCAGGAGTATCATTCGCTGGGACTTGAGGTGCTACTTGTTGATAATAAAAACTAGGATTGGATAGATTATCTTCCATTCCGACTTGCACATGTCAATTTGTGAACATTAAGTAATGGAAACTAGTAGGTGAATCATCCAAATGTTTGAATAGTCATCCCGTTCCTCTTACGGTACTAATATCATTCATTGCCATTATTGAAAAAGTACGATTGTAAATATAATTGTAATAATCTTGAGCTGTTGGAATTGCACTTACACTATTAACAGTAACATTTTTTGATTCCGCGTATGAAACAAAAATCATTGGAATGGTGGCAATGGATATTAAAGAAAGATATAAGTTAATTTTGAACTTCATTTTTTGCATTGCCTTCTAACTCAATAATTATATCTCGTAGGTAAGCAGCTCTTTCATATTCCTGATTAGTGGCAGCTTGTAGCATTTCTTTGCGGAGGATACTGACTGCTCTAGTTTGTTTCTTGTAATCTAGTTTATTTTTGCCATGGAAATATGCTTCAACGACCTTAGCATCTTCTTTAGATGAAATATCATCAAAAATCGGCTTCACAATTGTTTGAGGTTTAATGTGATGAGTTTTGTTATATGCTAATTGGATTTCACGACGTCTACTGGTTTCACTAATTGCCGTTTCCATCGCAGTTGTCTGATTATCGGCATATAAGATTACACGACCATTCACATTTCTAGCGGCTCGACCAAATGTTTGGATTAAAGCTTTATCACTTCGGAAGAATCCGGGTTTATCTGCATCAAAGATCGCTACTAACGATACCTCAGGTACATCTAGTCCTTCACGTAATAAGTTAATTCCGACAATTACATCATACTTGCCACGCCTTAAATCATTAATGATTCTAGCGCGGTCTAAAGTCTTAAGTTCATTGTGCATATACATCACTTTGAATTTCATCTTCTTTAGATATTCTGATAAGTTTTCAGCCATCTTAATCGTAAGTACAGTTACAAAACTACGTTCTTTTTTATTAACTTGTTTTTGTAATTCAATCACAAGATCGTCGATTTGGTGTTTGGCTGAATGAATTTCAATTATCGGATCAACCAAACCGGTGGGACGAACGATTTGTTCTATAACCACATTTTTAGATTGCTCTATTTCTCACTGGTTAGGTGTTGCTGATACATAAATTACTTTATCCAACTTTGATTGGAATTCATCAAAGTTTAGTGGCCGATTGTCTAATGCCGATGGTAATCTAAAACCGTAGTCTACTAAAGTAGTCTTACGAGAACGATCGGTATTGTACATACCACGAACTTGTGGAACGGTCATGTGAGATTCATCTATAACCATTAATCAATTATTACTTTTGAAATAATCAAACAAAGTATAGGGGGTTGTATTAGCGCCACGCAATTCTAAATGACGTGAATAATTTTCGATGCCATTACAATATCCTAATTCTTCTAATGATTCAATATCGTGTAATGTTCTTTCTTCAATTCTTTGAGCCTCTAATAGTTTTTTATTTTTCTTAAAGTATTTCACACGATCTTGCATTTCACTTTTAATATGATCCATGGATTCTTTTCATCGATCCTTATTCATAATGTATTCACTAGCTGGGACAATAACATATGTATCCCAACGTTCTTTAACTTCTCCAGTTAATGTGTTGACTAAAACAATTTCTTCAATGGTATTACCAAAGAAAGAAACACGAATGGTAAAAGCATCGGTATAACCAGGTGCTATTTCTAATACATCACCTTTTAATCTAAATGTCCCAGGTTTTAAATCAATGTTATTACGTTGGTATTGTAAACGTACTAAGTCATATTGTAGTTGTTTAAGGTTACGTTCTACTCCCTTGCTTAAGACAATTCGATACATTTCAAAATCACTAGGAGCTACCGAAGCATAAATAGCAGCAACTGAAGCCACAACAATAGTGGGCTCACCACTAGCCAACGAGTTAATGGTGGAAAGTCGGAGCATTTCAATCTCTTGATTTACCATCGCACTCTTTTCAATATATGTATCACTTCTTGGAATATATGCTTCAGGCTGATAAAAATCAAAATAGGAAACAAAATATTCCACACGGTTATTTTTAAATAAATCTTTAAATTCACTATATAACTGGGCCGCTAAAGTTTTGTTATGCACAATTACCAAAGTATTTTGTTGGATATTATTAACTACATTAGCAATAGTGAATGTTTTGCCGGTACCAGTAGCACCCAATAGCACTTGCGATTTAATGCCATTTTTAATATTGGTAGTAAGCTTACTAATAGATAAAACTTGATCACCTTTTGGGGACATGTGAGTAGTTAATTTAAAACTCGATGACATTGTTTCAATATTATATGTTTAAAAACAAGCTTAAATATTATGCATGTTTAAACTTGGATCATTTTTATAAACTTAACGAGTATTTTTTATTTATGACAACGAAGATAACTGGACAAATTGTTGAAAATCTATATGACATTATGTATTACAAATCATCAAAAAATACATGCGAAACCTTATTTTAATATATATATATATATATATGAAATATTCGGTTAGAGATGATGGTACATTAGTACTTGAAAAAATAGAGAATGAAGATATTTCACTGGACGGGGTCCTTGCGATAGATGAACGATGCGTGGAGATTGCTCCATACGCGGTTCTACATTTAAGTCGAGATGTAGCCGATAGATTGCACGAAATTAATGGGTTTTGTAATGTTGAAATTATTGGGAAGCATGCATTCCAACATTGTAGAAATTTACGAACAATAGATTTTACGTACCGTATCAAAAGAATCGGCGAACAAGCATTCAATGGATGTCAAAACTTCCTTGGCAACCCTGACGGGAGTTTGGATCTAAGAGCAGTGGAAGTGGTTGATAATCAAAGCTTTTGTGGAACAAACTTACAGCGTGTTTTTGGGCTAGAAAATTTACAACGTGTAGGTGTTGATTCTTTTGCTATACATCATGGCGATATGCAACATAACTTATTTATTGATATTTCAATAGAAAACGATCAGACAAAAGTTGTGGGGGGAATGGACATTGAAGATTTTATCTTGTCGGCTGTAGGGAAATATAATGATCAGTGCAATTATCGCATCGGAACTCATACTTACGGCAAAAGAGAATGCTTTGAATTTGCGGCCAAGCTAGTTGAAAAGCAAAGAACTAATCCTAGAAGACCAGGTTTTATTTTGCATAATTCTAACCCTTTGTGTCAATTTCTTATGTCTTTACGACCAGGAGATATTGTAACGTCTAAAAAACATGCCAGTATGATTGGAGATTGTTCTTATGAGATTGGGGCGCGAGGACTAGTGGCTTTTAAACTATCTATTTTAGAGGGCACCCCCACAAGTTTTGAAGGCACAAGTTTTAAAACGGGAAAAACTCCATTTGTTCGAAATCTTGATGGTTATGGTGCTTTAAAGGAAATGATATTTAACAAATACACTCCGTTTCTGGAAGATAACCTCCGACGTGTGTTTACAGGTGCGGTCGTTAGAAACGTTTCTGCATCTCAACAACAAATCGAAACAGCAATAACATATATGCGTTCTAATATCGGTAAACCTCTTAGAAGGTCGCCGGGGGGTGTGCGTGCGAACTTAGAGGCTTTCGTTCGACCCTTTGGTGTAGGTGACGAAGATAGTGAATATTGCTCCCAAATGGTTAGAAATGCCTTTAGACACGCCGGCGTTGAAACAGTTGACGTTGGATTGTCCCCAGTTCGTGCAAACCCCGCTTGAGTGGCTCCAAACGATTTTCTTGCTTTTTCCGGAAGCGATGTAGTAAAAGGCCCAGGTTCGTTTGCAAATAACCTCTTTGATTGGCAAGGAAATTTAAGCACCCCCTGTTTTAAAGGAGATTTAATTAGTAAATCTAAGTGAATAAAAAAGCACATTATAGAAAATGATGTATTTTGGAAAAAGACAAAAAAAATATTAAAAAAATATCCAGATAGTGTTGATATACGCCGTGATGGCTCTGTATCATATACATCACATTTAGGCATAACGACTATACTTTCTGGCGATAGAGATGGTTATAGACGAACTTTGTTAAATAAACATGGTGAGAAAATTGCATACAAAAGAAAAGTAACAAAAGCACGTTATGGTGTAACATTTAATGAAAAAGAAATGCAAAGACAATTCGGAACATTGATTGATGTATCTATTGATAAGAATACAAGTGAGGAACAACGTGCAATTATATGTGAGCGACTAAAATCAGATAAGTTTGCTCAATTTGGACATAGGAATTTGACAGATAATGATATACACAATCATATTGTAGATAGAATTAATTTTTATGCTAAAAATAGCACCGATAATCATACGCCTTATAATATTCAAAGAAGAATTGAATTATCAAATTTATTGAATGGACCAAGCGTGGCTGGGTTACCACCGATACGTCTGCTAAATTGAAATGAATTTAACTTTTATGCGAGGCAAGCAGCCGGCGACAGACTAATCTTATCTGCTGGTGGTGAGCTGAGTGCACAACGCAAGCGCCTCATGCAACAATGATTCGAAGCCACAAAAGCAACAAATACTAAATTTTTTGGAGAATTCGCTTCAGCACGCTGAACAGAATCGTATAAAACTGTATATATGCCAACGCAAGTGGCAAATATACAACAGCGCGAAGAAGGCGCACAATTACGTAGATTTTCCGGTGCCCGCCCCTCTTCTTAACTAAATGCCACATAAGTTGTGTTGAAAGTATAAACATAGTGGGAAAAGTTCTCTAACATGCATTAGGCATGTAAATCATAATTAAAGTATGAAATTTTAATTTATCGGTTGGTTTTCGAATTAGTCCACTTAATTAATTTTTAACCCACATCGAGCATTACTTATTTTTATTTTGAGCTTCTTTCATTTTTGCAAGAAGCTCTTCTTTAGCACTGTCTACTTTTTGACTATCAGGCACATAAGGACGGTCTTTTGGTGATTTTGGTCCAACATCAATTGATAGATTAGGTTTAGCATTGAAAGCATTAGCAACAGTTTGGCTAGGCAATTTGGTTTCCTCTAAGCCACGAATTTTTACTTGTGGTAATACTTTGCCTAAGTTATTATGTAGTTCTTCATTAACTTTAGGAATGTAGATACGGTGTAACGAAATGATACATTGGTGTGCCACGCTTTTTTTCATTTCTGCAAAATGTCAATCAGCTTCTTCTACATAAATATTTAGTGGTGATCTTTGCTCTAGAGAACGCAAAGAAACACCTTCACGAATTTTGGTAATCTTGTCTAAGTGATTAGTTCATTGATAGTCCAAGTTTTGAATCATTAATGTTCTAGTAATGTTACTTGCGTTTTCGCCAAGCATTTTCACTCTTGTTTCAACACTAAGTTGTAAAATTTTAGTTAATAGTTGGGTTGCTTCATCTAATGTTTTATCTACAAAAATGTCTGGACTAATTAAGTTACTATTTAAAATTTTTGTATTTATTACACCGATTAGTTTGTCGGCATCTACATACATTTCGTTCTTTGTAGATTTAAATAATTTCACAATATCGACAGAAACAACCTTGGCCATGTTCTTAAGAATTTGTACATTATCTGTATTCTTTAAAACTTGGTCACGTTGTTTATAAACTAATTCACGTTGGTTGCTTAACACACTGTCGTAATCAATTAGATTTTTACGAGCATCAAAGTTCATACCTTCAACTTTTTTCTGCGTGGAGTTTAATAATCTTGTAAAAAACCATGAGTCAAAGTAGTCATTATCAATTTTGGCATTTGATTTATCAATTTTATCTTCTGCAAAACGTTTAAATAATGTATCTTGCATGGAAATAAAGAAACGCGACATACCGTTATCACCTTGACGTCCACCACGGCCACGTAATTGATTATCAACACGACGTGATTCATATCTTTCGGTGCCAATTACATATAAACCACCTAAAGCTGACACACCGGCTCCTAGTTTAATATCTGTACCACGACCAGCCATGTTAGTTGAAATGGTGATGGCACCTTTTTGACCAGCCATACTAACGATTTCCGCTTCACGAGCATGGTTTTTTGCATTTAATAATTCAAATTTTAAACCTTTATTTCTTAAAAATCCAGTAAGTTCTTCTGAGTCGTCTACAGAGGCTGTACCAACTAGAATTGGTTGTCCTGTTTGATGCACTTTTTCAATTTCAGCAACAACGTGATGTCATTTACTAATCTTGTTAGCAAATACATAATCATTGTAATCTTTACGAATATTGGGTTTATTAGTTGGAACTGGGACAACTACCATGTTATAAATTTTTAAGAATTCTTCAGCTTCGGTCATAGCAGTTCCTGAAACACCAGCTAATTTTTTATAAAGACGGAAGAACGATTGATAAGTAATGGTTGCAACAATCACATTTTCAGGCTCAATCTTGACATATTCTTTTGCTTGAATAGATTGATGTAGCCCAGCGTTGTAGCTACGTCCTTCAAGGATACGTCCAGTAAATTGGTCGACCAATAAAATTTTGTCATCTTTCACGATGTATTCTACGCCAAGTTCAAATACGAAGTTAGCCATTAATGCATTTTTAATCTTGTGAATCAAATCAGAGTTTTCAATGGAATATAAATTTTTGAGTTTATATCTAGTTTCAGCTTTTACAACACCTTCATCGGTTAGTACGATGGAGTTGCTCTCACGATCAATTTTGTAGTCTTCTTTTTTTAGGGTCTTTGCAAATTGGTCAACTTCCACATACATGGAAACATCACGCTTTGGTTGGCCAGAAATAATTAATGGTGTGCGGGCTTCGTCAATTAAGATTGAATCACCTTCATCAACAATAGCGAATGATAGTTCTCGTACAACTTTGTCTTCGAATCTACCGACCATGTTATCTCGTAAGTAATCAAATCCAAGTTCAGAGTTAGTGGTGTAAGTAATATCACAATTGAACATATCTCGTTTTTGCTTTGGTGACAAACTAGAAACATTGTATCCAACTGTAATACCTAAAGGGTTTAATGCTTGAGCACAAAATTTCGCATCACGTTGTACTAAATATTCATTCACGGTAACAATGTGGACACCTTGTCTTAATAAAGCGTTTAAATAAGAAACAATGACCAATACTAATGTTTTACCTTCACCGGTATACATTTCGGCAAAGTCACCAAAATGAACAATAGCAGCACCGATAATTTGTACTTTATAGGCAAATAATTTGTGAACACGAAAGCAAGCCTCACGAGCCACAGCAAGTGCATCTGGAGCAATATCATCTAAAGATTTACCGCTTTTTAGTTCGCTAGCAAAAACATTGGTCATGTTTGACAAATCTTTGTTAGACATTTTGCGGTATTTATCTTTTAATGAATCGGTTTGAGTGGCAATTTTACGTGCCTTCTTCAATAAACGACGATACGGTGCAAAGATGTTTATTCGATAAAGTCCTTTTGCTTTTGCCATAAAGTGGTTTGATATTATATTATTATTTAGAGATATTTATATAATCAGTAGAATGAAAACAGTAACAATTGAAGAGAAAGCAAAGAAACAAGAACCAAAATTCCTAGATGCTAAGAAAATAGTGTTTATTGTTTTGGCGTTATTGTTATTAATTGGCTTAATTGCTATTACATTCGTTTTTGTCTTAAAAGATTTTAGTTTCCAAACGTTATTTGACGGTATTAAAACTAGATGAAATGGTGATCGTGGGCGCATCATCGTTATCGCTTTAGTAATTTGTTTAGTGCTATTTTTTTTCATTAAATTTTTTCAAGTATCTGTGCCATATATGATTAGGCTTAAAAAAATGGGAATTAAAACACCTTTTAAAGAAGCTGTTTTGTATTATTTAACCACAGCATTCTTAACGGCTATTTCGCCTGGTGTATTGTTAACCGAACCATATAATATGTTTTGATTAAGAACTCGTGGAATTACAACGGCTCAGGCGACTGCGTTAGTGTGAATTAACGAGTTCCTATATCACACGGTCCTGATGTTTATTACTTTGCCTGCTTTTATCTATTTCACAACACAATTTGGTGGTATTATTCAAACATATCCTGCCGAAGGTACAACGGTTGTGATTTTAGCATGTGTCGGTGTTGGCATTGATGTATTAATGTTTGCATTCTATATATTTTCAGGGTTTAGTAAGAAAGTCCATTATTACTTGTCAAGAATATTCAATCGTACTAAGCAACTTTTTCACATGAAATATCATACTAAGAATCAAACATACGAGACTTATATTCGTAAAGCAGTGTTGTTTAACAATGCTAAGATTTTGCTAAAAGATTATAAAGAGAACCTTATCATTGCTGCATGTTTCATATTTACAACATTGTTGTGATTTCTTATGATGTATGCATCTCTTATATTGGTGAATGCTGGTAGCAATGAAATGTTTGATTTTGTACAATTTCTAAAAGTTATGGCAACAGTTAGTGTGGTCACAACAGCTAATCGGTATTTACCAATCCCTGGGGGAGAAGGTATGATCCAAATGCAAATGCAAATTATGTTAATGTTTGAGCATCAAGACTCAACCAATTGACCACCATCAGGCATTGACAATGGTATCTTTGTTTGACGGTCATTCACTGCATACATTCCAGCGATTGTTGGTGTGAGTGGTTTTATTATTTATTTAGTGGGATTTGCTAAAGCTGCAAAACATAAACAAACCTTTTTACAAAAATAAAGCTTTCATAGATGACAAAAGTTGTTTTTATTATTGAAATCGTATCATTGAAAAACTTGAAAACGATAACTTATAAAACTTGAAATCGTGTAAACAAAATTATTAAATTTTTCCTCAATTAATTTGATCAACAGACTTAGGCGCGTTAGTTTTGATAATATTTTCAACATGACCATTAGCTACTTTTATAGTCATTGTAGCTAGATCAGCAATGATAGGGTTATGAGTTACAATAACGACTGTAGTTTTATATCGTTTATTGATATCAACAAATAATTGCATAATTTGCTTAGACATTTCTGTATCAATTGCACCAGTAGGTTCATCACCGAAAATTAATCTCGGGTTTTTTGCCATTGATCGAGCAATGGACACGCGCTGTTGTTGTCCACCAGATAATTCACGAGGGAATTTATTACGTTGTTCATAAATACCAATATTTTTTAATAATTCGTCGATGTTGATTTGCTTCTTTTCATCTTTTTGTAAGTTACTACCAATTTCCACATTTTCTTTAACTGTTAAATTCGGCAACAATCCATATTGTTGGAAGATGTAACCGATATTATCGCGACGGAATTGGGTCAATTGAGATGAGTTATATTTTATTAAATTATGGTTAGCGACTACAGTTTGTCCATAAGTGGCTGTATCCATTCCAGAAATAATGTTTAGTAGTGTTGTCTTGCCACTACCACTAGGGCCTAAAATAACCACAAATTCTCCAGCTTTAATTTTCAAGTCAACATTACTTAGCACCTTCATTGCCAAAGTACCGTTATTGTAATATTTCACAACATTTTGTAAATTAATTAAATGTTTATCATCAACGATATGCTTTGACTTAGTGGCTTTTGTTGCTTTTTCTAATTTAGAGACTAATTTAGCAATATGCTTACTTGCAAATAAGGTTTTTAAATCTTTAACATAGGTTGTGTAATATTCAATATTTTTGCTAATTTGTTTTATTCTAGATCTAACATAAATTTTTTTAGGTCTAGTAGACTTAGGTAGAACAATGTTGACTAAATGAGTTCTTTTTAACATTAATAAATACAAATGTCTATTAGCTCTTTGAATTCTGTTCACTGTATTAGGGGCAACAGGGAATAATTCATTTTTACTTAGTTCTTCAATGTATTCAATGTATTTAAATAATTGCTGTAATGTCAAGACGTTAAAATTTTTTGCAGTTGATAGTTGAGCTCTTTTCACTGCAAATCGGTAAGTGGTGGACTTAGCAGAGAGCACACTATTAATATTCATAAATTTAATTAATGATTTAGTGAATTTAACAGATTGTCGGAATGATTTGTAGTTGGAAGGCAAATATGTACTTAAACGGTTTTGAATATTGACAATCTGTTCATTGTTTTGTTTGATAATTTCATCATATTCTCGCAATTTGATTTGCATTTTAGCAATCATTAATTTTCTAGACTGTGTCATAACCTATTCCTTAATCATATCCGTTAAACGGTCTTTTTTCAACGAGTGGTAACCACCGATACCACTTACTGCCAAGATCGAAGCAATTGCACCAACGCCTATCAAGAATGATCATCAGTGGATGTTGGCAGTCAATAAAATGTTTGTACCACTAAAGATTATTGATTGAAATGCAATAACTATACCAAAGCTTAGTGGTATGGCTATTAATAATCCTAAAATGATAACTGGTAAGTAAATGGCTAGGAATGAAGTAGCATTTTCACCATCTTTATAACCTAAAGCTTTTAAAATGGAGGCTAATTTTTTTGCATCATTGATTAACATAATGGTAATTAATATAACAATGATGGTAACCATCAATGAAATAACTGCTAGGGTGACGTCTTCAATTTGTTCAACGGTAGTGGATAAATTAGTAAAGATAGTTTCCGTAGAGTCTTTATCAATTGCTCCAGATACTAAGGCATTTACTACCGTTTGTCCAAATGTCTTTTGAGTAGCTGCAATAAACTCATTAATAATAGTGTCTTCTACCATCGCATTATGAGTAGATTGTTCTTCCCCCACAGGCGCCTTGATTCATTCGCTGTATAAGCCGTTAATTTGTTTACCTAAATCCGTACCTTCGTCAGTTTTTGGGTTATAAAAACCAGCAATAATACTAGCAGTTTGTAAATTAGGTCCAATTTTAAGCATACTTTTTACTAAATCAGAATTAAGTGAATCATTACCTGGATAGAGACCAGATTTAGAGTAAATGTACATGCCGCTATTTAAAATGGCACTACCATTACTCTTATTGGTAAATACACCGTTGAATCCGTAAGGAGTGATGTTATTAGTTGGTGGTGTTGTGTTTTGGACGTAGTCATAAGCAGGGTTTCATAAACTGAGCGTCCGTAGTTGGGTTTTATCAGTTAGTGGAAATTCTCCACCATTATTAAGATCGTAGATATAATCTAACCTTTTGCCACTTGATCCTGGAGGGGATAGAGATCCATCACCAGATATGATTGGCAATTCTGTACTATCAAAATAATAGTTATGAATCGTACCACTAGAAAAATTACTTTTTAATCCTAATAAATAATTAGCTAGTTGTTGGTTTGTAAAATATTCTTCACCCTCATATGTAGTGTTAATGCCAACAACATTAAATGTTCCTAATGTACTTGGATCTTTTTCAGGTGAATAATTTTCATCGGTAATAATATTGTCTAATAAATTTGCTTTATTATCAATATTGAAAGAAATTTTATCGCCTACTTTTAAGTTGTATTTATATGCAGCAAATTCATTAACAACAATTGGAAATGTTTCATTAGTTGTATTAATATTAACTTTATCATCTGCTAATAATGGTTTTAAATCTTTGTTGTTATTATCAACTAGTTCAACATATTTTGTATCTGGTTTTATACCAACAACACGTGTTCCAGATGGCGCAACTAAATTAGACGGATATGATTTATTTTGTTTACTACCAGTCACACTTAAATATGTATAAGTTTCATCGTTTGTATTGAGTGGTACTTTGTTGTAAACAACAGCATAATCATTGTTAGTTAAACCTTTTTCACCATTGTATATCTCAAAAGAATTGTAAGCATCGTTCAAAAATGACATAAATTCTGGTTTTAAACATTCACCAATTAATGGCATTACACAATTGTCTTCTATGAATGAATAGTTATATGCACAATCTGGATCAATTCTACTATCGCCACTAGCCGAGGTGTCATTCTCGGCAAAAAAATCCTTGTCTACATATTTAGTATTTCAATCTATTGAGTAACCATGTGGATTTCTATCAGCATTGCTGCCACCACAAACCGCTTCGCCCAATTGTTGCACTAATTGAATGGTACGTCCATCACAGAGATTTTTATTATTTTCTGGCATCAATGAAACCGCTAATTCTCAAGGATTACTTGCCATAAATCCAGCAATACCAACAGTATAGTTCATGGCAGATTGATCCATAGACATATTTTTCATAAATAAAGGATCTATGCTCTCACCCGTTGAATCACTAAGCATTGGGTAAAAAGCAGTTCCGTATACATGACCATCATCACTACCCGGGGTTGATGGTGTAACTGAAAAACTTCTTTCCACATCACCAGATTTTCCGCCCAGCAATAACGCTGCAAGATCATAAGCAGCATAAGTCAAAGAATGGTAAAGTTTAGGTATACCATAATAGTCATCATAAGTCTCGGTTTTAAAAATATCACTATATGTGGTGTCTGCAAAAGGCAACAAACTTGGATAAGCACCACCTTCTGTAAACTCTTTATCAAAATAATTATTGGGCACTCAGTTAGACCCATTAGATGTATTGATAAAACCAGATTCGCCAAATTGTTCGGCATCCACTGGGATATATTGACCACCTTGATTAGTTGGTGAAGTTAAATCAACAGCATAAGTGTAATTACGACTAGCAAAGGTTTTATCCTTTACATAGTCAAATTTACCAACAATTGTTATGCTAAATACCAATGTTGACATCGCTAACGCTGACATAATAGACAGAACAATAAGTTTTCAAAATGAGTTAAAAGCTAGCGAGACTCGAAACTTTGTCATAATACCAAAATTAACGAAAGGTTTTTTAATGTTACGAGCAATAGCATTAGATTTATATTCGCTACCTTGTTTCATCAAATCCACTGTTTTTTCACGCAACACTATCAATGTAGAAATAATGGCAACTACCATGAAAATAGCAAATGGAATGAGCAAAGCCACTAAAAACGATAAAATATTGAAAGATGCGAAAGCAGTGGGGAGCATCCAATAATTACTAAATAATCCCATCGCAGACGACTGTAGTAATAGCCCAGCAATATAACCACCTATGCCACCAATAATAGCGGGTATTAAGGCAAATGGCGTGAGTGAAAAAGCAATTTGACTTTTTTTAATACCATTGGCTTGCATAACGCCAATTTGCATACGGTTATTGCTAACAAAACGACGAATCACAATACCACATATGAACAAACTTAAGATTACGATAAAGGTAGTTAGTGCATATGAGATATATTGAACACGATTTACCAATTGCGGTATATAAGCAATTCGGAAAGCACCAGCATTTAAAAAATCAGTTGTGTCATTGGCCAAATATGCAGCTTTAATACCTTTAGGCCAATTCATTTCTTCTTTAGCTTTGGCATTAATAGCATCAATGGTTTTTTGTGGATCAACACCATCGTTGAATTTACCAACTAAATAATTTTCAGTTGGATTACCTCGATATGAATCAAATACACGATCGTAAGTATGATCATTGCCAAAAATGATACATTCCTTATCTGGGTTAGGTACAGCGTGTTGAATATCTAATATAGGATAAATAAAATCGGCAGTAATACCACTACCAATAACTATAAATGGCATAGCGCCTTCACCGCCAATACGTAAAGAGTGATTTGGATTATCTACAGCGAGTTTTGTAATATAAGTGCTACGCTCTACTTCGTTCATATTATTTAATTTACTTTTAAAATCAGCCGGTGATAGTTTAGTACCATCAGCATCTTGTAAGTTTCAAGGGGTGATATTATGTTTGTTAAGATATTCAGGAGCAGCGACTACAAAATCAGCAGTTCAATCTTGCAATGTTCATGCAGCTGTAGTTGTTCAATTTAAAGAATATTTATAATGATGGTCAGTGATAACGGGTTGCCCATTGGAATGAAAATTATCGTGATAGTCTATGTATGCACTCGCTCAAGATCAATCACCTGGATTTTGACTACTTAAACTGGTGATATCCTTGGTTAAATTTTTGACTTCATCAGATAAATTGCCCTTGCTTAAAAGAATAAAGAAAGCATGTACAGCTTCTTCTTCTTCAGGGTCAGTTGTAGGATATGGGTATGGCAAATTGTAGTGTATTAAATCTGATATATCTGCGAAACGAGGTTTATTAGTATTGCCATAAGGTTTGACGAACAAATCATTATAAAAATTTCAATCTTGACTACTTCACACCTCGTTCTGTAATGGGTTAAAATCATGAATACTAAAGTTATTTAGTTTGTTTTCATCTAAAGAATAAATTTTATCGATTTTATCTTCAGGATTAGATTGAACAACTTTATATAAAATATCATCTGGTGAATTGTTAATACCCAATGATTTGAAGTTACGAAATGTAACATCGTTACCCAAACCAGCTGTCGGATCACTTAGATATTCTTGGATAGGTGTATCGGTCTGGCTAATAACATTAAGTATGGTTTGCGCGGTAATAGTTTCTTGCTTAAATAATTGTGTTAAATCACCAGAAAATTTGACTTCAGTTAATACATCTGATAATGATTCGTCGGTCTTATGATCAGCCACATCCGGTCCCGCAGTTAAATATCCTAGTTCACCCGCCCCTGTTATTGTGTAAATTGGGTTTAACATATCTCAATACTGATCGCCTTGATGTTCATCAGTACCGTGATCATGATAAAATTGATTAATCAATGTGCTTGTATCATTAGGGGGGACATCGACTTTCATTTGGTAAGTTCTTGTTCAATCAGATCCATTCCAGGTCTGTGCTGGTCATGGAATATTAGGATTAGTCCCAGCATCACTTGATCATCCATCATAATCGTGGTCAGTACCTTCATAATATGTTCAATTAATGTTACCAATGTTATAGTTTTCAGAAACAGTGAAGTCATGAAGGTTACCAGATGTGGAAATTTGGTTATATTCGTTTTTAATATTGGTAGCCGTAGAGTTTAGGATGGTAAAAACACCCATGGATAAGAAAACTAGGAAAGTTAACCCAATCATTGAAACCTTATTTTTTTTAAGGGAACGGAATACACTTTTAATGAGATTTCACATAAAATTAGAAAATAATTATATGTATTAATACTTATAATGAATAACGAAATAGTTTCGGTACCATGTAGGAGTTAAGATAATGACACCAATTGAAATCTCATTAATAATCATTGCAAGTGTTTTGGCCATTGGACTAATCGTGGTCTTAATTCTCTTTGTGAAAAAATCTTCCAAAATTGTTGGTTCATCGCCCGAAACTACACAAAAATTGCAAGATATTGTGGTGCAAAATGAAAAATTACAGACACAAATTGATTCGATGCAAAAAACATACGCTGATTTAAGCAAAAATGTTGGCGATACTGGTAAAGGATCAATTGAAAAATTAGCTACCTTATCGGAAAAAATTGAAACTATGGATAAGTTTCAAAAAGATTTGAATCGTTTCAATAGCGAAATTAAAACTAACTTGGATACTTTGCAAACCTCCACTAAGAATATTCCCTCTATATCAGCTGAATTAAAAGGGATTACAGAAATTTATACTAATTCTAAAAATCGTGGCAATTTTGGAGAATTTCAATTAAAAACATTGCTTGAAGACATTTTTGGCGTTAATAGTTCTTATGTAAGTATTCAACACCGAGTTCAAGACGGAGTTGTTGATTTCATGTTAACTATGGGTGGACACAATGTTCCAATTGATGTGAAATTCCCATTAGATAACTATAAAAAGATTAATGAAGCTAAGTCAGAAATTGAAAAAGATAAGGCCAAACAACTATTTAGACGCGACATCGTCGCTAAATTTAAAGAAGTTGAAAAATATGTTTCTCCCAAAGACAACATTGAAAATGTTATTATTTTTATTCCGTCAGAAGGTATTTTTAACGACATCGTGAGTTGGTTTGGGGAGAGACTATTATTGGAAGCTAACGAGTATCATGTTTTTTTATCTTCACCAACGACCATCACTGTATTGCTAAAGCTATTTGTTGCTAACGAAAAAGATAAAAATATGTCTAAGAATGTGGAAACTCTAAAAAAACAATTAACAAAAGTTTTTGCAGATTTTCAAAAATCAGCAGACGGTTGGAATGAATATATTAAAACTTTACTTACATTAATTAATAAAGCTAAATCTTTAACCCATACTAATAATCAAGTACTAAAAGGTATTAAACGTATTGAAGATACTAATCAACCGTTATTAGATGAAGTTGAAAAGAATATGGAAGCAACCGAAAATTCAAAGCGTCAATTAGAATTAGAAGGTACTGCTTTAAAGGATTACCAAGAAAATGACAACGAACATTAAACGCCCACATCAAGGTAAAACACAAAAGACTATCAATCCCATTTATGTACTTATTGGATTTTTAGTATTTGGTGTAGTCTGTTTAATCATTGGTGCTTTTCTTGATTGAAACATTAGTAGCGCTCTTGCTGGAGACGATGCAAGCAGATGAGCCCAGTCGTTTGGTAATGTGTTTAGTTTTATTCCTGGGACGCTATGCGCTATTCTCATAATGTTTGTAGGGTCGCTTTTAATTTTAGGGCAACCACACAAGTTTAAACTTCGTTGGACAAAAATTATTTATTTAATCATTGCTTATTTACTTGTTAGTGCTGCTGTAACGTTTTGTGTTTACGACGGCTGTGTAAGAGAGTTAGAATATTCTTTCAATTTGCATTCTAATTCTGCAGAACAAACAAAATGATTGCATACTTGAGCAGTTTTATATGCTGCCATTGGTGCAATCGTAGGTATGGTTGTCTCAAGTTTATTAGTCCAATATTTGATTAGGGGGGGGACAAATAAAGCGATTTGTTTTAAATGAGCTTTATACGTCTTCATTATTATTGCTATTCAATGGTTGATTATTTTTTTATTAAAAACCAACATATCTCGTGAAAGATATGAATCAATTATTATTGACCAAGGAGGAGACCTAGGGATGTTTAAACCGTGATATTCATTGATTTGAAATCAATCAGCTGGTTCAGGTTTTCCATATGCTTCTTTTCCAAGTGGTCATACAAATTGAGCATCCACATTGATTCCCATAATTATCATAACCATACTTATGTTCAATCGTAAATTACCACTTCAAATAATATCTATTATCTTTGTAGCTACGATTATTGTGGTAACTATGTTTGCTAGGATTCAATCTGGCTATCACTATTTAAGTGATACAGCAATGACTGTTTTCATTGCTTCAATCTGCAATATTGCTGTTTATCTTGGCGTTTATAAATTAAATTTAATAAAACTTCCGAAATAAAATTTTTACTTAATATGGTTAATTTGATATTATTAACTAATTGATAGCGAGGAAATAAAATGAAATCTATTCAAGTTAAAATAATTGATCCAATCGGATTACACGCCAGACCAGCAAGTAAAATTACTGGCGCTGCAACAAAATTCAAGTCTGACATTAAAATTGTCCTAGATGGTAGAGAAGCTAATGCAAAATCATTAATTAATTTAATGGCTCTAGGTGTAAAGTCTAATAATAAGATTGAAGTTCAAGCTAAAGGTTTGGACGAAGCTGAAGCCATTGTCGCAATTGAAAAAGTAATGCGTGACAATAAATTAATATAAGATTAAGAAAACTATTGATATGTTAAACGCTGTATTAAAGTCAGGATTCGACGGTAGCACAGAATCAATAGTTTTTTTAGTTGTTGGTATTGTTTTTATCTTATTAACTGGTCTTTGTTTATATTGGTGTGCCTGATGCATGCGGAACAAAGCTGATCCTAACATCGCCGAAACAAAAAATTGATTCTTCAAATGGATGTATAAAAACCGTATGTTAATATCCATGATGGTAACTGTCATAGTAGCCGTGGTAGCCGTTGTTTTCATGCTTGTGGCTTTTGGGGTTGCAATTAATTTTGATCCAGTAGAATAGGCTGAAATAATAAACGGAAAAATCAAATTAGTGATTAAGCTAATATGTATCTGTTTTTTACTAATAATTTGACTTTAAGAAATTATTTTGAGTTTTCAAGGTTAGATATACGTTTACCGTGGTCTGCCAAAATAGTTTCAATTTTATTGAAACGAGATTCAAGAACTGTCTCAGATCATACCTTAAATCACTTAGGCATACCTGCTATTTTTCTTTTTTTGCTATTAGGTTTAAGATCAACATAATGCATTTCGGTGCCTTGTTTTGCGACTTCAGTATCCATATAAGTAATCTTCATTTTCTTTTCTTTATTATAACTCATGGCATATTACCATCCCTTCAAGTAGTAATATGCCGAAAATATTTTTTTTAATTATTATTTTCAATAAATCGAAATAACCTATGTATGTAATACATAGGTTAAAAATGAGATATTTAACATGGTCAATTTTAACGATTTCAAATTAAATTAGTAAATTTAATGGTTATCTATATAATTATGGTCCCTTGATTGGGAATTTGATTTACTGTAGCATGTGGAAGGAACTGATTTATCCGTTAGACCACGTAGAGATACAAAAACATAGGAGGTATACTTGTGGCTGCAAAAAAGGAAATAGTTCGTATTGCCAAAATACAACTTATTGGTGGACAAGCCAAACCAGGACCTGCATTAGCGTCAATTGGTATTAATATGGGAGAATTCACTAAGCAATTCAACGATAAGACAAAAACTCGTAATGGAGAAGTAGTGCCTTGCATTATTACTGCGTTCAATGATAAGTCTTTTACATTTATCACAAAAACATCACCAGCGAGTGTAATGTTAAAGAAAGCGGCCAAATTAGAAACGGCTGGTAAAAACCAACTAACTGATCATGTTGCAACTATTACAAAAGCACAAGCGCTTGAGATTGCTAAATATAAATTACCAGACCTTAATGCATATGATGAAGAAGCCGCATTAAGAATGATCGCTGGTACTGCCAAACAAATGGGAATTACCATTGAAGGTGTAGATTTAACACCAAAGAAAACAGCGAAAGGTGGTAAATAATTATGGCAAAGAATAAGAAATACACTGCTGCTAAGGCTCTTGTTGATAGTAAGAAGTTATATACAATAGAGGAAGCTGTAGCTTTAGCTAAAAAAACTTCAACTACTAAATTTGATTCTTCAATTGAAATCGCAATTAAGTTAAATCTTGATACAACTAAAGCTGAACAACAATTAAGAGGAACAATCGCTTTACCGTATTACTTTGGTAAACAAACTAGAGTTTTGGTTTTAAGTGATGATGTTACATCAACCCAAGCTAAAGAAGCTGGTGCAGATTATTTAGGTGGCAAAGATAAAATTGATGAAATTAAGGGTGGTTGATTAGATTTTGATGTAATTATTACCACCCCTAAGTTCATGCCTGAATTATCTAAACTTGGTAAAATTTTAGGACCAAAAGGATTAATGCCTAACCCTAAATTAGGAACAGTAACTCCTGATGTGCTTAAAGTAACTAAGGAATTTAAAAAAGGTAAGATGAATTATCGTACTGACACATATGGGAACATTCATATGGTCATTGGGAAAGTATCTGCAGCTGCTGAAAAGGTAATTGCTAATATCAATGCTTTACTTGAGTTCTTGTTATCAAAAAGACCTTCTACTGTTAAAGGTGATTATGTTCAGAAGATTTACCTTTGCACAACAATGGGTCCTTCTATTAAAGTTGGCGTAAGCAAATAGAATGTCTTCTAGAATAAACTACACCAATCAAAAAGCTAAAATCATTCGTTTGTATTTTAATAAGCTGGAAATGATTGTTAATAGTTATGATCGTCAATGTATTTTGCGTGAACGAAAACTCATAATAAGTGGAGTAGATCATTCCATCAATTTAGATCATGCCGATCATGACGATGTTTTATTTCGTAAATTTCAATACGAGTGAAATTTACTAATACATCAAATTAAAATTTATAAAGTTAATAGTAAATTAGCTATAAAACAATCCAAACATGATGGCGATAATAAGATTACTAGTAAATTAGTTATTGATCGCAAGGCAAGATTGGCGAAATTTGAAAAAGAAAAAAAGGCACTCCAACATAAATACTACATTTTAATGTTGGATCCTTTAAAATCTAAATTATTTCAAGACAAGCGTAATGCTAAAAAACAATTGCATGCGCAACTTGCCTTGCTAAAAAAGCAATCTAAGCAATCGAAGAAGACATCAAACGATTAGTAAAACGTCAAAATTATTTATTCCTAATGTTAATATATTTCTTTTCATTGAAATAACTTATAGTTAGCAAATCAAAAAATCATCACTTAAGTGATTTTTGTTTTTTGGCGAAGGAATGATTGGCAATTAGGGCATATTAATTCTTTTGGGGATTATTAAGTTCACCACTAGTTTTTAAGGTAAAAAATAGGATCCAAGCCAATTTTTGGTTAAGTGTTTTGCTTTTCCTTCAGCAATTCACTTGTAAATCAACCAAAATGTCAGGAAGATGTACCATGTTTTATTCTAGCACCGCAGGTATCGCCGGTTGGAACCGGCGACCACCCATTGTCAATCCAAATTATGTTAAAGGAATGTTTTGTCGTTGTTTGCAATGCAAAACCCACCAATTTGGTAATCTTGAGCACTTGTCTAAGTGCGAAAGATTTTTAATGCTTTTTAGATCAAATTTTTTCACATATTTTTCATATACAAAAATACCTTTGGGGGGGGTTATAAAATAAATTTTTTCTGTAAGATTTTTGTGTATCATTAATAGGTAAACATGATCACAATAGAGAGAGAGAGAGAGAGAGAGCCACGCAAGTGGTTTAATTTTTCTTCTCTCTTATAAACAAGAACTAGCAAAAAGATAATTCTTGTTTTTTATTTTGTCTATTTGTCAAAACATATTTAACAAAAATAATTTTCCAAATGAAAATAGAAAGAAACATAAAATGAAAAAATCAAAATTAATTAAAACACTAGCATCAATTTCTGCTGTAGGTATTATCAGTGCTGGCGTGACCGCAGCTACGCTAACTTCTTGTGGCAATCCAACCGGTGATAAAGCGATTACTATCTATAGTGCGTCAACCGATCTAATTTATAATACCGCTACGACAATCTCTGGTTCAATTGTGGCCACTAATTTCACATTAGGTGCCTGTACTTTAACAGGGAATGATGCCGCGAAGTTTGATTTAGATATCACAGGTTCCGCTTTCACGCTTACTAGAAAGTCCCAAACTTTAGCAGCCGCTGATTACACCATAACTATCACAGATACGGCTACAAATACTGTAAGCAATCCATTAACAATTCATGTTGCGGACCCAATTGCCAAATCACTTACACTATCATCAAGTAATCCCAACTTAACCGTTGATGTGGCTGGTGATGTGACTATTTCCGTAACAGCTGCCAATTTTACACCAACCAGTTATAGTATTTCTGATACGACTAATTTTGAATTAGATAGTGCGACCAATCCCACCAAAATTAGTCGTAAAGATGTTGCTTTGGTAGCTGACAATTACAATGTAACTTTAACTGCTAATGGTGTTACTTCTAATGTTTTAACAATAATTGTTACCAATCCGATTGAAAAATCTTTGACCATCTCAAGCACTAATACTAATTTGGTTTATGACACTACCAACACTATTTCTGGTACCATCACAGCCACTAATTTCACATTAGGTGCCTGTACTTTAACAGGGAATGATGCCGCGAAGTTTGATTTAGATATCACAGGTTCCGCTTTCACGCTTACTAGAAAGTCCCAAACTTTAGCAGTCGCTGATTACACCATAACTATCACAGATACGGCTACAAATACTGTAAGCAATCCATTAACAATTCATATTCAAAATACCCAACAACAGCTTGGAGGAGATTTTTCACCTTCAGCAACATTTGGAACTGGTGGTACAGAAACATATACTAGTAGTGCTGGAACTACTACTTGATCATTTGTTGGTAGTGCTCCTGATAATAACATTGCAATTGGTGAAAATACAGGCGTGCTTGCTTGAACTAACGCGACGCCCGCCAATACTTATTCTTTTACAATTCAGTCTGTAGCGACTAACTATACTCCAGCAACATTAAATATTACATTGACAATTACTGATGCTGACCTCTTGATAGCCGATGCTACTTGATTTGCAGGATACCCAGCGATCATTGGCTGACAAGCTGGTAAAGATGCTGAAGTAAAAGCTGCAGGTTATACTAAAATTATTTTTCCTGCTGATGTCACATCCATTGCTGGTTTACAAAGTAGTGTAAGTATGGCCGCTGGAGGTACTATCTCTGAAATACAAATTGCAGGAACAAATACATCCATCGGCACTTCTGCCTTCGACGGCTGTGCAAATTTAGTGGATGTGGATGCTTCTTTATCAGCAGGTTCCATCGGCACTTCTGCCTTCCACGACTGTGTGAATCTAGAATCTTTCGCTAGCAAATCAATATCCATCGGCAACTACGCCTTCGATAGATGTGCAAGTTTAGATGTGGATGCTTCTTCATTTGGTACGCTCGCCATCATCGGCTCTTATGCCTTCAGCGGCTGTGCGAGTTTAACAACGACTGGTGTAAAAGCTTTAAATTTAAATCCAGCATACACAAAAGTATCAAGCACAAACGGTGTTGCGATCTATAAAACCGCCAGTACAACTGCTTGCGCAGACGGCTGTCTATATGTCGGCGATATTTCTAGTATAGCATTTCCTATTCCCCTACAAGACACCGCCACTTCCATCGGCACTGAGGCCTTCAGCGGCTGTGCGTCTTTAACTAAAGTTATTTTTACTTCACTTAGTAGCACATCCATCGGCAACTTTGCCTTCTACGGCTGTGCGAACTTAATCTATATTGGTTTTGGTTCAATTACTACTGCTTCCATCGGCACTTCTGCCTTTAACGGCTGTGACCAACCAACCGGCACCATTGCTGCTGCAACTCATGCTGGCGCTGTAACCATTAGGGACCAAATTGCTGCAGTAAAAAGCAATTTTACCAATTGATCAGTATATCCAACAACATAATTATCTTTCTTCCAAATCTAGACATTGATATCAATGTCTAGATTTTTTACATCAGATAATTAAATTAATAATACTCTCTATATAAATTTTACATGGTTTACTATTAATATGCTTTTATCATAAAATGTATCCTATGCAATGTATGTAGCTAGTTTTACTTTTCTAAAAACATTATTAACCCTAAAGTCGAAAATTACGACTAAATTAGAATGCAATAAAATTAAGGGGTTATAGGGACAAACAATTATCATTCTAATTAGGGGGCATATTATTCTTTTTTACTTCTATAACTAATTACTTAATTAACATTTATAATAAACGGCATATAAATCAAAGAGGAATTATGGGTTTTTTTAGTAAATTATTTGGAAAAAAGAATAAAGACACTGGAGGCGAACAAATTATCAATATTTGTTCACCTGTAGATGGCGAAGTTGTAGCGACTACTGAAGTGAAAGATGAAACATTTAGTCAAGATATGATCGGTAAGGGTTTTGCCGTTAGACCAACATCTGGAGAATTTGGTTCACCAATTGATGGTGAATTAACTTTAGTAGCTGAGACGGGACATGCCTTTTCGGTAAAACATAGTAGTGGTGTAGAAATACTAGTTCACATTGGTATTGATACAGTAAATATGAATGCAAATCGTGAGTCTGGTAAAGCACTACAAGGATTTACACTACATGCTAAAGCTGGTGATAAAATAAGCGTTGGTGCTCCTGTAATCACTGCTGATTTAGAAGCGATTAAAAAAGCAGGATATGATACTATTACACCAGTCATTATTGTGAACAATGAATTTAGTACCAACAAAAACTTTACAGACATTTTAAAAGGTCAAGTCACTAAAGGCACAAAAATTGTAGAACTTAAGTAGTGTTTTCAGTATGGGCAAATTACTTAAAGGGATTGGAGCTAGTAATGGTATCGCCATTAATAGGGCTTATTTACTAGTAACACCCAAATTTGATATTAACGATAAACAAATTACTGACACCATTAATGAAGTTAAGAAATTTCATATAGCATTAGAAAAAACTGGTGAGCAATTATTAAAAATAAAAGAAGCGGCAGCCAAAAAGATTGGTGAAGAGAAAGCGGAAGTTTTCGATGCTCATATTCAAATAGCTAATGATCCAGAGATTGTTGGAGAAGTTGAGCGAACCATTAATGAAACTAAAGTTAATGCTGCTTTTGCGATTCGGTTTGTTTTTGATAAATATTTTGAAATATTCAAAAATATGTCCGATGCTTATTTTAAAGAACGTGCAGCCGATGTCAAAGATGTTAAGAGACGTGTATTAAGTAATGTGTTAGGTGTTTCGTTACCTAACATTGTGGACATTAATGAAGAAGTAATTATTATTGCTCCAGATTTGACACCGTCTGAAACAGCTTTATTAGACAAGAAGTATGTCAAAGGTTTTATTACTGAAATCGGTGGTAGAACTAGCCATGCGGCTATTATGGCTCGTACGATGGAAATTCCAGCAGTTTTAGGTGTAGAGAATATTTCAACATTAGTCACATCTAATCAAATGGTGGCTTTAAATGGTTCTACTGGTGAAATTGAAATTGAACCGACTAATCCAGATGGATGGAAGAAACAAATTGTTTTATTTGAAAAAGAAAAAGAAGAACTTAAAAAGTACATTCATGTCCCAAGTGTTACTATAGACGGGCATAAAGTACATTTAAGTTCTAATATTGGTAAACCAAGTGATGTAGATGCCGCTATTGCTAATGGGGCAGAAGGCATAGGTTTATATCGTAGTGAATTCTTATATATGGATAATGACCATTGACCGACTGAAGAAGAACAATTTGAAGGCTATAAAGCGGTCTTAGATAAAATGCATGATGCCTTGGTTGTCATTCGCACATTGGATATTGGTGGAGACAAAAAACTATCTTATTTCCAATTTCCCCAAGAAGCGAATCCTTTCTTGGGTTATCGTGCTATCCGTTTTTGTTTAGACAATAAAGAAATTTTCAAAACACAATTACGCGCTTTGGGTCGAGCATCAATTTATGGTAAATTAGGCATCATGTTTCCTATGATTGCCACAATTGATGAATTTAAGGAGGCTAAAGCTTTTGCTGAGACTACTTTTGCTGAATTAAGAAAAGAAGGTCAAAAAGTGGCTGATGACATTCAATTAGGAATGATGACAGAGATTCCATCATCGGCTGTATTGGCAAAACAATTTAGTAAATATGCTGATTTCTTTTCTATTGGTACTAATGATTTAAATCAATATACATTTGCTTGCGATCGAATGTCACAAAAGGTAGCTTATTTATATCAACCTAATAATCCATCTTTATTAACATTAGTAAAATTCACAATTGATGGAGGTCACATCAACAAACGGTGAATCGGAATGTGTGGCGAGATGGCTGGAGACATTTTATCTATTCCTATATTATTGGGCCTAGGTTTGGATGAGTTTTCAATGAGCGCCACATCTATCCCTAAAGCTAGGATGATTGTGAACAGCCTTTCCTTTGAAGAATGCAAGTTACTAGCTAGTAAAGCAATAGAATTAGACACATTAACTGAAGTAAACAACCTTGTGTCAAATTTCTTAAAACAAAAGAAATTAATTTAGACTGATTTTGTTATGGTAATATTTATATTACTTTTTGCAGATGTAGTTCAATGGTAGAACGCAACCTTGCCAAGGTCGAGACGCGAGTTCGATTCTCGTCATCTGCTCCAAATAAAAACGATGATTCCATTCAAAGAACCATCGTTTTTTGTTTATATAATAAGAAGCAATGTTAGGTTTAATTTTAAGTATATTTTTAGTTCCACTAATAATCATTTTTAATAGTTATTTTCTTGGGAAATTAATTCGTAGAAAGAACATTAGTGTTAATGGATATATTGCTACAGTTATTGGTTTTTTTATCTTTATTAGTGTGATGTTTTTATTTTTCACATTATTGTATATTTCTAAAGTAGCCATTTTAGTTTATTTGTCTTTCTTTTTAGCAATTCAAGTAGCTTTAATTGGAATTTATATTTGAAATTATCGCTATGCTTTTATTTCGTGAAAGCTCAAAGCGAAACCATTAATACATTTTTTACTTATATTTGCATTAGCCATAGTTTATTTAGTCATTATTATTCTCTATGCTTATCATACAGAAGCGGTCTCACCAGTTGAATTTGGTCAACCTGGTGATGAAATGTTTCGTTTGATTAATGCGTTTACTAGTAGGGCATTTAATAAATATGATTCAATAGTTTGATTTGGCGACCTTAGCGGAAATTTTAGTTTTCAATCCTTCTCCATATTTGCCGCATTTGCTGCCATTTTTATGCCATTATTCAAAATTCCTAATGAGTATGTTTACGAATATTTATTTTGACAACAGGTGATTACATTTGCGGTGATATTTGCATGTGCAACTACTGGATTTTTTTACAATCGTTTCAATCGAAGCAATGTTTGTTTAGTTTTCGCTTTGATACCTATAAGTTTATTGCTTCTATTGTTGTCATTTATGTTTTATGAGTCGCCGATTGTTGGTGATAGTTGAATTTCTATACCAATCATTTTATATTGTTATCAAATGTTCAAGCGTGTCCATGTAGATGCTGACTATTCAATTAATATCCTAGCTTTTATCGTTATTGGTTTAAGCGCTTTGGATATTAACTTGACGTTGTTAACTATCCTATTATTAATTTTTAACTTTTGCTACGCATCACTTAAAAATATGAATCCAGTGGGGCAGATTATTTATTTATTCTTTCCGTTAATGTATTTAGTATTTGTTTGAGCTCCAATGTCTTCATCCATTCCATATATTGTAATGTTAACTATATGTTTGGTTGGGGCATTGGCAATGTTCTTACTATACACTAGGGGTTTTATGAAAATTACTATTAGTCGGATTAATGGTATTGTGAGCAAACACCCATTTGCGATCATTGGATTATTTACACTTGTCATTTATGTGCTTTCAATATTTCTTCTTGTTACAGTCTTTGATTACAAGTTTAGTTGGCAACTATGACCAGAAGCCTTATATCAGCACATTTGGGGTATTAGCACACAACAATATACAAATTTCCCATTATATTTAAATACGATTTCATGAGGTGTCATATTTTGTATCCTGGTAGTTTGTGTTGTTTTACTAGCTACCAAAAAAGTAAAATTGAGTCAGTCACCATATTTGATATTAATTTTGGTTATGATTATTTTATTTGTCAACCCTTTATCGTTAAATATTTTCTTTAAACTCAACTCTGATGGATACTTTACTTTATTTGATATCGGATTAATAAACTTTCTAGTATTAGTGCCTTTATTGTTATGATTTAATAATCATATAAGCAAGAGTAAGGTCTTTACTCTAAAACCAAAGGAGTTGTGAAATGAACAACAATCAAAGTAGGATTGAAGTTTTAAAAAAGAAACTTAATAACTGGGCCCATGAGTATTACGACTTAGATAAGCCCACGGTTTCTGATGCTGAATATGACTTAACCCTAAAAGAATTAATAGAATTAGAGATTCGGTTCCCAGAATTTAGTACAGAAGATTCGCCGACGAAAAGAGTTGGTGGCCATGTTGCTACGCATTTTGAAAAAGTCAAACATGACCTACCAATGTTATCTTTATCAAATCAGTTCAACAATGATGATTTGTGTAAATTTGATAATGACATTAAAAAAGAAACGCATCTTGATAGTATTAAATATACAGTTGAGCCCAAGATTGATGGGTTGAGTATGTCTTTGATCTATGTTCATGGTGTGTTAAAACAAGCATTAACACGGGGCGACGGTGAATTTGGTGAAGATGTCACCAATAATGTTAGAACCATTAAATCCGTGCCACTATCCATTAATGTAGACTTTCCTCGTTTTGAAGTCCGTGGTGAAGTATTTTTATCGTTTAAGGAATTTAAAAAGATTAATAACTTAATTGTTGATGAAGATAAAAAATTCGCTAATCCAAGAAATGCAGCCGCAGGATCTTTAAGAAATTTGGATTCATCAGTTAGTGCTAAACGTAATTTAGATATGATTGCCTACTATATTCCTAATGAAGTTGTCTTAAAACAATTAGGAATTACAACGCAATCAGGTGTTATTCAGAAATTACACGATCTTGGCTTCCAGACTGCAAAAGAAATCAAATTATGTAACAGCATTCAACAAGTTATTAACTATATTGATGAGATTACTAAGAATCGCGATCGTTTGGCCTATCCAATTGATGGTATGGTAATTAAAGAAGACGAAATAAAACTTTACGATACACTAGGGCGCACTTCTAAATTTCCTAAATGAGCTACGGCCTATAAGTTTCCACCTGAGATTGCTGAAACAAAACTGTTAGATATTGAAGCGACTGTTGGTAGAACTGGTAGGATTACATACGTTGCTAAACTCCAACCAGTGGGTCTTGGCGGTTCTGTCGTATCATCTGCAACATTACATAATGCCGAATACATCTCCGATAACGATATTCGTATTGGAGATATTGTTAAAGTATTTAAAGCAGCTGAAATTATCCCCAAAGTTATGGGCCCTGTTTTAAATAAAAGAGTTGATGGTGTGAAATTATTTTTGCCAATCGCACACTGCCCTATTTGTAATTCATTATTAGAAAAACAAAAAGATGAGGTTGATCAATATTGCACCAATGTTTCATGCCCTGCTAGAATTGTGCAATCTATGATTCATTTCACTAGTAAGAAAGCAATGAATATTGAAGAACTATCCCAAAGGAATCTTCAAAAACTATATGATGCCAAGATTATTACTAAAATTCAAGACATTTATAATTTTGAAAATAAGAAAGAGTTAATTTTAAATAGTGATTTCAAAATCAAAGAAAAAATGTTTAACAAACTATTAACCAATATTAATGCTTCTAAGAAGAATTCATTAGAAAAATTAATATTTGCCATTGGTGTGAGACATATTGGCGAAACCACTGCAAAAGTATTGGCTAAAACATTTAGAACTATTGATAATCTTGCAAAAGCCCCATTGGAAAAATTAATCAAAATTAATGATGTTGGCGAAACTGTTGGTATTAGCATTATTGATTTCTTTCAAAATAGTTCTAATCAAAAATTAATTCATGATTTAAAAACATTAGATGTGAACACAATCTATTTATCTAATGTTGATGAATCTAAAATTAATGTAAATAGTCCATACTATCAAAAAACATTTGTAATTACTGGTAGTTTTGACATTCCCAGACATGAAATTAAAAAATTATTAGAGCAAAAGTTTGATGCCAACGTTGGGGACACTATTTCCAAAACCACTAATTATTTAATCGTTGGTGAAGATGGTGGTAGCAAAATTGAAAAGGCCAACAAATTAGGTATTAATATCATCAAAGACAAGATTTGAGTTGAATAAAGTTCTGACATTGACAGTTGAAACATAGCGATATAAACCGAAATATCACATTTCAATCATTAAGCGATAGAAAATAATTCTCAAAATTAACCTATGTATGTAATACATAGGTTATTTCGATTTATTGAAAATAAAAAGTATAGAAAAATTATTTTCGGCATATTACTACTTGAAGGGATGGTAATATGCCATGAGTTATAATAAGAAAGAGAAAATGATAAAGATTGAACAATATGAGAAGGATCCGAATAGGGAAGGACATGAAATAAAAGTCTCTATTCTGACCAAGAAAAGGCCTAAACCTCCGAAGCCACCAATTCCATCAAACCCAAAACCTCATAAAAAGTCCTTGGAAGAAAAAATTGCAGAAGTTATAGTAAAAATAGTGCCACATATTGTTACTGAAGCACTAAAACCAATTGGCTCTCGCCTTGATACAATTGACACTCGACTTGTCAATCTTGAAAATAGAATGACCAACGTGGAAACTATTCAAAAAGAGCAAAGTAATTTGTTTCAAACAGTAATTAAACTTAATAATTTAAAAACCGCATAATTCAAACTATGCAAAAAACCAGATGGGATGTAGCTTACAGAATTGCCATCTGGTTTTTTATTAAATAATATAAAGTGTTAATTAACGGACTGTTAATTGTTATCGAAGTCTAAGATATCACGAACAAGCTCTTTACTGACTTTTTTATGTCTGAATGTTTCATAAGGGAATGTTTTTTGAACCTCTACTTTTACACGTTTCATTTCTTCGTGTGGAATCATTTTTCAATCAACTCTTGGTCCCTTTTCAGTTTCATAGTAGTATTGTTCTAATTTTAATTTTCTTAAAACGATACCTAGGTGTTTACCATTACATGTTCCGTAATATAGTTCACGCTCACGGTGTCTAGACATGAATAGTCCAAGCGTGTAGAAACCAACAGCAAAGATAAGCAAGATAGCCATGTTTTCAAGAATATATAGACTATTGGCTAAAACATTACTGCCTGTAGCAATACCATATGCAATCGCCGACTGAATATGGATCATATAAGTGAATGGAGCAATGTAAGATAATCATTCAAAGACAGGTCATTGCATGTAGGCCGGGAATGTACCTCAACCAGCTGATAGATTAATTACCATAAAAATAATAACGCAGAAGAACGCCAACGATCTTTCTCTAAAACAAAATCATATAGATTGAATAATGCAAACAAAGATGAGACCACAGAACATCATAAATAGTCATTGATATACCATGGCATTACCAATATGTCATCAGCCAATTGCACAAATAACAATAGCCAATACTGTAGATTGGATGACAGAAGTCGTAAACATCATCATGGTTTTAGACATAAATCACTTTTTAGCATGAATGCGTTTTACACGTTTCTTTTTGTCATAAAGCATGATTTGTGACAACGTACCAACACATAAACCAATGCATACGAAATATTGACCTAGACCAATACCATATAGTGCTCAATCTCCACCAATTACGGTTTCATCAATAAAGTTGCTGGGATTAACAGTGTTAAAAGCATCAGATATGGTGCTTTCTACTCGTTTGAAATTGTGTAGTAAGTTAGTACTATATGCAAAATCATTAGTTGCGGTAGAAGGAGGAGATGATTCCAATGTTGGTGTATTGATGGCTCGACTGTAATCATCGCCAGCGCCTGGCCAAAGGCCACCTAATAAATCATCAAATATATCTCCTTTATGATAACTAGCGTCAGCAGTAGTCGATGTGTTATCACTAGTATATGAACTTCTAAAATCGTATTTCTGAAATGTATTTTGTTCAGATTCAGCCGCATAACATCCGATCGCAAGGACATTTCCTAAATGTAGATTTAATCCTATATCTACTGGTAAATTTGCAATATTTCCGATTATTGGAACGACTGGTGCATTTACATCCGGAATCATAAATCTTGGATCTTGTAATAGTAAGGAAGACAAGAATTGGTCTGACATAAATAAACTTCGGATGTTACCACCTGTAATATCAACCGATATTAATGAAGTGCCTGTACCAAAATCTAGATCCTTTAATGTACTATTAATATAAAAATTCATTAATTGAGCTATGGCGTCATCAACCATCGGTACTTGAGTTATAGCCGTGGTGATGTTAGACAATTTGTGTAATAGTGAATTAGTGGCATTAGTGTTATGGGCATCATCACCAGTAGTGGTATCGTTTCATTTATCATACCCACTACCAACATCGGTTGTATAGCCTTCAATAGATGGGACATAAGGGGCACTTGTACTATTTACATTGTTAATAATATCGCTAACTATTTTTTGGTTCGGATCGGCTTCATTAGTGCTTTTAATTATTACATCCCTCAATTCTTCGTTTTGGAGAGTGTAGAGAGTGTTTGGTTGGAATGTTATAGTAGTTATTGGGGTTCCGCTAGGATCTGTTTCTTCAATTTCTCCAACATCACTATTGGTAAAATATTTGTGATCTTTTCAAGACTCTAATAATGTGAATACTGCAGGCCCGCTTCCTTGGAAACTTCAACTGTACCCACCATTTCACTGACCGTTAGTTACGCTTGAAACTGTACTAATATTATTTGTTAAATCATTAACAAACTGTTCGGCTAGTGTAATTCCCATCATTGGTAATGATGAAGTTATCAATGAAGACATTGTGCTCATTGATTGTTCAACTAAACGGGCAGCTAGAAATGTCCTATCATATGTAACATAAAGATTGATTTTTTCTTGTTGAATCTTATCTATTCAATCTACTGGACTAGAATTACCAGACAAACTACCATCAATCGCGCTTATTAAATCTAAACTTGTTTCTTCAGGGATGGAGATTTGAGCATAATCATTATTATTAGTAATGCGTCATTCTTGCATATCAGTATCATATTTTGCAAGTTTATTCGCATCCGTATCTCAATTTGGTAAACTATCAGTGTTTCCAATATTATGATATGTAATATTTGTTAATGGGAAACTACCCATTTTAATTCCGAAAGTATTAGATTTTGCATCAAAAGATAAGCCACTTTCTGACATTAAACCATTTTGTCATTTATTAGCAACCGCATCCATTAAGGAAATAACTTTACGACCGCCATTAGCGTTTTGATCCCCTTTGGTATGACTATAATTGACAACACTACCGCCATAAGTTTTTATGTAAAATTCGGCACTACTTTTGTAAGGATTAAAATTGTCTCAAGCCGATTCAGATGCCAAACTTTCTGTAGGAATTGGATTAGTAGTTCAATCAGCTGGATCTGTAGTCGCAGCATAATATTCCGGTACACCCATAGCAACTGGATGCAATTCGTCGCCTGTATTTCAATCTTCAATCATCATTTGTTCTTTATCTAAACTACAAAGAGCAATTGGCATTTTCCCAATTTCTCCTAATGGGTTTCAAAATGCAGCAATACACACACCTCCATAAATTAATGGTATGGTACAAATGCCAATAATTTTAACAGTACGTTTGCGTGATGAAAATCAACGATCCCTAATTTCTACCAAGTATGCTTTAAAAAGACTAATGTCTTTTTTAGGTTTGCTTTTACGTTTCATAATGAGTCTTATTGTATATCTATATATAATAATTAAATCAGTTTTGGTAGGGAAGTTAATATGAAAATATATGATTCATTAAGTGGGAAAGTGTATGAAATTGTATCTAAAAATATTACTGTCTACAATTGCGGCCCCACTGTATACAACGATATTCATATTGGTAATTCCCGACCAGTTATTACATTTGATGTACTAATCAGATTTCTAAAATCCCAAAAAGTTCAGGTTCAATACTTACACAACCTTACAGATATTGATGACAAGATCATTAAACGCGCCAAGGAATTGAAACAAACCGAATCTCAAGTGGCAACAACATATATAGAACATTACATGGATATCTTAAAGGCATTAAATATTATGCCCATGGTCATGCCACGTGTTTCAGAAAACATTCCTGGCATGATTGACTATATTGAAAGACTTATTAAATCAAAATCTGGATATGTCACAGAAAACGGTGATGTTTATTTTGATGTGAAGAGTATATCTAATTACGGTGTACTCTCGCATCAAAATCTGGACCAACTACAAGAAGGTGTTAGAAAAGAACTAGCAACTGATAAGAAGTCACCATTAGACTTTGTTCTATGAAAGAAAACTGAAACTGGGCTTAATTGAAAATCACCATGGTCAACTGGTAGACCGGGGTGACACACAGAATGTGCATTGTTCATTAACAAATACATTGGCGACCATGTGACTATTCATGGCGGTGGTATTGATTTAAAATTCCCACACCATGAAAATGAAAATGCACAAAATAATGCTTTATATAAAAGAAACATTGCCGACATTTGAATGCATGTTGGGCATATTAATGTTAATAATGAAAAAATGGCGAAGTCATTAGGTAATTTTATTTTAGTCAAGGATTTATTAGCCAAGTATTCTGGCAATGATTTACGTTGATTCATTTACCAAACTAAATATGAAAACCCTTTGGACTTTACAGATGATTTATTAACACAATCATGTAATGAACTCAATAAAATCTTTCAGCAAATGAACCAAGGCTTTATTCAAATGTATTTACAAAAAGTGAAGATTGTGAAAACCATCGCTAGTGTTGATAAGGAATTTGTCACCATCATGAACGATGACTTAGACATTCCTAACGCCAAAGCTTTTATTTGAAGTCAAGTCAAAAAACTAGCGGGATTAATTCGCTCTAAGAAGTTTGATAAATTCCAAAAGCAAGTAGCCATAGTGAAAGCTGAGTTAGATATTTTAGGTATTATTTATATAAATCCACTTGATAATCCAGAAATTAAGTCATTAATTGATGAATGAAATTTAGCACTAGAACAAAAGAATTATGTTTTATCGGACAAGTACCGTGAGCAGTTAATTGTTAAGAAGGTGTTGTAATGACAAACACATTATTTGGTCGCAAACCACTATTGGAAAATTTAATTAGTGGCAAAATTGTGAATGTCGATTTGTCAAAAACAAATCGAGATTTAATTAGTACATTAAAAAAACATAATATTCACTTTCAATTGAGAGATGATAGTTTCTTTAATAAATATGATAAAAAATTAAACCATCAAGGAATTGTGATTACATTAAATCAATCTAATGGAATTAAGGATTTATGTTCGTTAATCGAATTTACTAAGACAAAAACTAAATCTACTATTTTATTAATAGACAGTATTCAAGACCCACAAAATTTTGGTTCCATTTTAAGAACTTGTGATGCGATGGGTGTGGATGCTGTCATTTATAAAAAAGATAATCAAGTACAAATCAACGATTTTGTTTCCAGGGCAAGTATGGGGGCAATCCAATATTTAAATTTAGTAAGAGTGGTGAATATCTCACATGTATTAGATGAACTTAAAAAGAATGGTTATTGAATATATACCTCATCATTAATTGATAATTCTGTAGATTATTCTCAAGTTAAATACGATCACAAATGTGTGCTTGTAGTTGGCAATGAAGAAAATGGTGTATCACCAAATATTATTAAACATTCTGATTTTCTTATCAAAATACCAATGCAAGGTAAAATTCAATCTTTGAATGTAGCTGTTGCTACTGGCATTTTGCTAAGTAAAATAAGTAATTAATAATTTAATTATTCCATTACAATTTTATTTGATTTTATTGGAGGGATGGTAAATGGGCAAAAAGCAAAAACAATTTAATGCCGATAAAAAGAAATTTAGTCTTGGCGAATTCGTTTGGTTAGGATTTAACTATACTGTTGGTATTAGTTTCATTGGAGCCTGTGCGGGATTAAGCAATCCACTAGATCACAACTCTGATGGCGTCAATGGTATTGGTATGAACATCTTATGAGTTTATATTATTGAAGGTATCATCGCTGGTATTTGCGCTTGAGCATTTGCAAGAATTGCACGTGCATATAAATCAGATAACAATGGTGGTGCATATATATATGCACGTGGGACATTCAATAAATTTGTAGGATTATTTGTCACGTTCATGCTATATGTCGGCATGCCGTTTATGATAACTTTTCAAATTTTAATGTTGATTCGTGGTACATTCTCACCTTCATATGTTTGAATTCCTAGTAGTAGCGCAGACATTCCATGATACGGATTCCAATGAGGACCATTTGGTGATTTATATTTAGATTTAATCGGAATTGGTATTTACATGGTAAGTGCCATCATTATTTTCTTAGGTGTAAGAATGTACAAGAAATTTGCACACATTACTGCTGCTGTGAAATGAGGTGCTGCTTTGTTCTTAATTATCGCAGCGATTGGTTTGGCTTGTATGCAAAATGCTGGCGCCACTAATATAAAAGAATGAGCTGATTATTCAGGCAAATCAGATGCTTTACATGCAGATAGTATTATCTCTTCTTTCAACTCATGTTTCTATTTCTTTGCTGGATTTGAAATCTTTTCAACAGCTGGGCGTAATGTTAAAAATCCACAAAAAAATATTGGATTAGGTGTGACGATTATTATGTTTGTGTCCACTATCTTCTATGTACTAATTCTTTTATTATTCTTTGCGGCTCTTCCTCTTAGTGATGGATTCCAACAAAATGAAACTATGAGTTTGTGGGGCAAATTTCAAAACCCTGTCATTTTATACGGAGGTCCGATTTTATTGATCATAAGCTCGGTCGCCTTAAAAATTAATGCCGCCATGCAGAACTCTTTGTATGGTGGCACGATGCTTCAACCAATGGCGGTGGAAGGATACTTCCCTGATAGTTGGGGTAAATTAGATAAAGATGGATTGCCAAACAAGGCTTCTAAAATCAACTTATTTATCGTAGCGCTATTTGTTGTTGTTTGATTAGCAATTCCTGATCTAGTAAAAGGAATTCAAAATACTAATTATTACAATGGGTTGGTTGCATCCAGTGGTAAAGAAGCTGCCGAACAATGGCTGGCTGTACAAAAATCTGCTTTCTCCGTTAAATCTTTAACAGCTGCATCTAGTACCATTACCATTTCTGTTTATATTGTTGTCCTATTGTGTGCCTCAGTTATGGGTGCACGTAAGCAAATCACATTAAGGGTTTGAGAATTGATTGCATTCCCAATTGCGTTCATCGTAATGTGTTTCTTGTTTGTTTATCACTACTATGAAGTTTCTTCGACCATTTACAATTTCTTCAATACACCTGTTGCAAATAGAAACCAAGCACAACTAGTTGGTTCAATAGTTGAATTAGCATTTGTTGCTTGTGCCATTATCTTCTTCATTGTTTGATACTTTACATACTATGGTAAGAAATATAAAACAAGATTACAAACTAAACCAGGTCTACAAAAAGAATTAGATGCTGAATTTAAGCCAATTGATGATTGATCATTTACTGCAATCGCTACAGGCAATATTCTTAAGAATAAGCCTAGTGGTGGTCGTGCGAAAGTTATTAGATTAATTGATGAATATCTAATTCGCAATAAGGCAATTACTAAAAATGTTAACAATCAAAGTTACCGTGAAGCAACACGCATTAAGTCTATCTTGACAAAAGCTAAATCACCAACATTGACTGAACAAGACTTGGTAGCATTGACCAAAATCTTGCACAAACCATACCATGGTCCAGATAAAGCGATTCATGATTTAACTCAATATTTAGAAAAGAATAAATTAGTTGCTAATACATTAGTTGAAGGTAAGAGCGCTCAAAAATTATTGACTAAGTTGTATGCGACTACGACTCCTGTGATTAATGCCTTTGGTAAAATTGCTTTACGTTTTGATGAGACTGATCGACAACATGAAATCTTTAATGAAATTCAAATCTCAGAATTGATAAATGATCAGCTAACTCCAAATTAAATAAATAAAAAAAATCCCGTTTTGGGATTTTTTTATTTAATAGGTAAGTATTTAATTTTGCTTTCAGATAATTTGTTAAAAAATTCGTTGGTATTTTTGGTGCTTGAAGTGAATACATCCAAAGTGCTTCAGCCTTTAGACAAGACATCACCATTTTTCAACGGATTGTAAAAACCATCAGTGTATAGTCTTGCGTTTAAACTTGGCAGGAAAGAAAGCATTTGTTTGTATGAAAGTGGTGTATATCAATATTTAAAGCTGGCACGTCGGTGGTCGCGTTTAACTGAGTTAAAACACGCATTAAGAAATTTATCAATATCAATGTTACCTCCAGAAACTATCACAGCAACATTACGCCCTACTACATCTATTTTATTAGCTAAGATTGCTGCTAACCCAATAGCCCCAGCACCCTCAGCAACAATTTTAGATTTTTCTGCTAATCATAAGATCGCCTTTTCTACATCACAATTTGTAACAGTAACCACATCTTTAACATTTTTCTTGACTATTTGCATAGCTGTAGGAGATGGACATTTTACATGAATGCCATCTGCCAATGAAGGTATGTATCGATTCTTAGTCTTTAGTTTACACCCTTTAAAAATATCGTGTGCATCAGGAAAATTTTCAATCTGCACACCAATAATTTCACAAGTTGGTTTAATGGCTTTAATTGCTGTTGTGATGCCACCAATCAATCCCCCCCCACCAATTTGTACGATAACTAAATCAATATTAGGGTTTTGCTCTAATATTTCTAATCCGATTGTACCTTGACCAGCAATAACATCTGGATGATCATATGGAGGTATTAATGTATATTTTTGTTTTTTAGCTAATTCTTGCGAAAGTTTATTTGCATCATCAAAAAATGGTGTTGGACCAAAAATAACTTCACCACCAAAATTCAAAGTTGCTTTGACTTTTGCAACGGGGGTAGAATTTGGCATTACAATAACGGATTTAATGCCTAATTGTGTTGCGGAATAAGCCACACCTTGAGCATGATTACCAGCGCTTGCAGCAATCACACCACATTTTCTTTGCTTAGCCGTTAAGTTTTTAATGGCATTTAATGCACCACGGATTTTAAATGATTTAACAATTTGGGTATTCTCTAATTTAAAAAAGATGTTGGAGTGGAACTTATGGCTGGTTACATAATCATAAACTAAATCTGTTTTTCTAACGATACCTGATATATTTTTTTGTGCTATTTTTATATCTTTGAGTGTAACGGTTTTCATCATGCTCTCCTTAAAATTAAGATGAGGGTTAATTTTTACGTAATTTAATAACTCTTAATTAATAAGTATTATACTTATCTTAAGAAATTAATCAATTATATATATCATAAGGCAGTTTAAAATATGGGAAAGAATATTAAAAGTAAGAGTAGTAATAAATTTAGCTTACGACAATTTGCTTGAAACGGATTTAACATGACAGTTGGTATTGCATTTTTGGGAAGCTTAGCACTCTTAGCGAATAAGCCAACAGCAGACGATCCAAACAATGCTGGACTTGGTTTAAACATGATTTGAATTTTTTTAATAATGGCACTTGTTACTGGAACATGTGCTTTTGCTTTTGCAAAATTAGCGCGCTATCACAACCAAGATAATAATGGTGGATCGTACATATTCGCTAGAAGCGCGTTTGGTAGATTAGTGGGTTTTATTATTTGCATGCTAGGGTATATTTTGATTCCCCTATTATTGGCGAATCAAATTTTAATGTTTGTTAAAGCAAATTTGGATCCCACGATGTCTACTGGTGGAGCGACTGGTCCATTCTGGTGATCAGATTGAACTACCCACTTAGGGAACTGAAAGAGTTTGGTTTTTGATCTTGTTGGTGTTGCATTATCAGCTTTCTTTTGTCTTGTAGCATTCTTTGGAGCAAAGACATATAAAAAGGTTGCCAAATATTCATTAATCGTTAAATGAGCATCGGCAGGGTTTCTCATTCTTTTTGGTGTAGTGGCAGCTTGCTTACCACAGAATAGTGGAAACATCCAAAGCTGAGCAGACAATTCTTCAATTTCTTTTTCAACTTTTTTAAAAGCTTTTTGTGCTTGTTTTTATTATTTTACTGGATTTGAAACTTTTGCCACTGCCGGCAAGACGGTTAAAGAACCAGAAAAAAATGTAAGTCGTGGTATCATGATCGTAACGGTTGCGGCTGGTATATTTTATATTGTTATGACTTTATTATTCATGTTTGCACAAACTACTTTTACACAAAACATTATGACTGGATTTTGAATTCCTTTTAGGGATGGTATGGAACAACTTCAATGGTTATTCTATGCAGGTCCGATTATTATGATTATTTCAACAATTGCCATGCGTGGGAACATGGTCTCCCAAACAACACTATATGGTGGAGCAACACTACAACCACTGTCCCAAGAAGGTTATATTTCTGATAAGTTTGCTCAATTAAATAGTAGTCATTTTCCAGCAAATGCGATGAAGTTAAATATTATCATCGTTTCTATTACTATTGGTGTCTGGTTAATAATTCCTGATATTCTCGTTGGTATATTTGGACCAGAAGCGGATTTTATTAATATTAATACAATCATTTCTGCAACTAGTGTCTTTTGAATCGTTATTTACGTATTTATTTTAGCGGCACTTTTGAAATATGGGTTTAAAGGCATTATCGGAGTCGCTTGATACGAGGGCATTATTTACATCCTTGCAATGCTTTGTTTATCTGTCGTATTTGCTTATCATTATTATGATTTATTTAAAACTGCATTTGCTCAAGGTGCAGTACTACAAGATAAAGTGGCGCTAGGCATTGAGATGGGATTTGTAGCTATAGTTATTATTATGATAACATGCATTTATATGGCATATTACAAACCAAAATATAATAAGCGTATGAAATCAAATTCTGCTAGTCAAAAGAAATTAAATTATGAATTTAGAGTGTTGGATGGATGACTTTTCTTAAAAGGAAAGATTTACGCTAATGCATTAAGTTTCTTCTCTAAACGTTCTAAATTAGTTAACGATCATTATGATGATTTGTCTTCTGAAAAGTTTCAAAAGAAATATGAAAAGTCAACTGAATCATTTTTAAGAAAATCTAAAAAACAATTAATGAATTATCTCCAATACAGTGAGAGCATTCAACACTATAATGCCCAAAAAGGTAATGATTCAAGAAAAGAAGTATTTGTTCACAACCAAGAAGCTGTTAAATTTATGACTCAAGTTCAAACTCGAATTAAAACCAAACCAGCCGATTACTTATTCTTGTCTACAATTAATAAAGAAGTTATTGGGAAAGAAGCTTAAAAGTAACTTAAATAAATCCGAAAAAATTCCGAAAAGGAATTTTTTCTTTTGTGGTAAATTATTTATCAAGGTGGAATATGACAGAACAAGAAATGGTTTACTTATATCGTAGTGAACGTCATCCAATGGTACGAGATATGATTTATGAGAAGAATCATAATATGCTAAAAGCGTTAACTCATAACTTAGTCAAAAGTTTAAGTAGAAATGTAACCATAGATAACGATGATTACATTTCCAACACATATGTTTCATTCATGAAATGTTTAAAAGAATATGACTTGCATCAAATCAAATATACATTTGCTCAGGCACTAGCCATGATTAATCATGGTATGTTAATACGCCAAGGCAGAAAGATGATATCATTACACAATCGTGCAATAACTTATAGTACTTGTAATCGCAATGTATACGAATGAGCTGTAAATGCTAGTGAGAACACTGAGCTAGAACGAATTGAAAGACAAATTGATCAAGAATTAATGTTAGAAAAAATCAATAAATTCCTTAACAATTTTAGCGAGAAGACAAGAAAATTAATTCAAATGAAATCTCAGGGGTGTGGTAATAAAGAGATTTCTAGGCAAATAGGTATATCCGTGCGTGGAGTTAATGCCAGATTCAATTTAGTGAGACGTGCTTTTTTAATACGCTATGGACGGAATTGTCATATTTAAAACTTTGTAAGGTAAAATGATTTTTAGCAGATGAATAAACTATTAACTCAAGGTTTTTATCTTAAAAATATTTAATTAATTTCTATTATGCTTAGGCTTGTGTTTTTTATGAGCATGATTATAAGGAATTTAAATAATCGTGAATCTTTGCGTGATTTGACAAGAAAAAATTTGTTCAAAACGAGTATACTAATATAAATGAAAAAATATAAAAATGACTTAATTAGGCAAGTGCATGATTATTTTGCATTAGCAATTCATGAAGCTGCTAAAATTGATGGAAACTCTGCCACATTTGACCAAACAAAAGATGTTTTGGATTTTGGTAGAGCGTCAGGTTTGGATGATGATGAAATAAAAGTCATTACTAATCTAAAACACGCTTATCAAAATGCTATTTCAATGGCAAACGACTCAACATGGAAATATGATTATAAAGATGTGATCTATATAAATAGGTTAGTTGGACTAGATTTAATTCCTGGTTCTAGTGTGTTTAGATATAAAGATGTAACCGTAGGTAACATTTACCACCCACCATTCCCTCCAACACCTGAAATTTGGAAGGAAGAAATACAAAATGTTTTGCAAGCACAACTCAACATTGAGGCTATTTTGTATTTATTTGGTTATATGACCAAACAACAAATTTTTAATAATGGTAATAAAAGAACTGCATTAGTTTTTTGTAATTCGTTGTTAATTAGCGCCGAAATAGGTTTCATTAATGTTCCCGTTCAATCAAAAAATGAGTTTAGTAAATTATTAACATCCTTTTATACTGACAAGATTGACGAGCAAACATTTATTAATAGCATGAAAAACAAATGATTCATAAAAGAATTTGAGCATATTGATGAATCTTTAAAAAATAAGATCAAGAATTCTACTTTTTCTACAAGTTCTTCAACATTGGAAGAATATAAAAGAGAAAAAGCAAACACTAAAGGTCAATAAATTTTATAAAGGAAAATTGCGATCATTTAAAACCATCTTGACAAAAATTGTGTTCCATATATAATATATGGGCTTGAAGGTGTTGGAAACGGCACCTTTTTAATTCAAGCCCAAATCATACAGGAGGAAATATATGCGCGTAAAAGCAATTTTAGTATGTAGTGAATGTAATGCTCGTAATTACCATTTATCACAAAACAAATATAAAGAAAAGCGCTTAGAATTACGCAAGTATTGTCCACACTGTAAGAAAGTTACTATTCACAAGGAGACGAGATAATGGCTATTGATATTAATCCACCATCCACTGATCCCGAGACATTAAAAAAACAAGAACGTAATAAACTTTGGGAAGAGTTAAGTAAACAAAAAGCACTTAGTAAACAAAAAAAAGCTGATGATCGTAAAAAAATTCGTGACGAGTATGTAGCACAATCAATTGAAAGAAAACGAATATTGAAAATATGCCAAGACGATATTAAGAATAAACTCACATACTTCAAACAGCAAGTACGTGATAAAAAACTTGAACAAAAAGAAGGAAAATTACAATTCAAAAAATATCGTAATGAAAGAATTCAACAATTCCGAGGAGAAGAACAAAAAATATTTAATTTAAGCTCAGATGAATTGAAGAAAAGCTCTTCCTACAGATTCAAACGATGGTTCTTCGGAGTTGGCAAAGAATTCAGCAGAGTTAGTTGAGTTAGTGGCAGACAAGTTTGAAAAGATTTCGTTATCATTATCATCATCGTTGCAATATTGGCTTTACTATTCTTAGGAATTGACACATTATTAACATTAGCAGGCGTATTACCGCATTAAAAACAAGGAGAAATTAATATGGAAAATAAAATGGAACAAGCACAATGATTTATCATTACCGCAATTGGCGGTAAAGAAGATTCAATTGCTGAAGCGATAAAAGATAAGGTACACAACTTTGGCTATGACTCATATGTTGGTGCAATTAGAATCTTCAAGATTAAAGATACAAAAGAGGATATTTTTCCAAAGGAAAGCAATCAAATTCCGGCTAACCCTAAGAAAACTAAAACAACTGAATGACAAGTATTACCAGATGGTAAATACAAAAGAATTAGAATTCGTGTTGTTAATAAATTTTCTGGATATATTTTCATTAACATGATTTATGATCGCGAAGTTTGATTTGCCATTCGTAATACGCCAGGTGTTTTAGGGTTTGTTGGTTCATCTGGTAAAGGTGCAACACCAATTCCAATTACAATTGAAGAATATGCTAAAGTTAGTGGTGAAGGTGAAACATCTTCTGAATCACCATCTGAGACTGAAATACAACAGTCTACACAAGTGTCTGATGCAGCACCAATTATTGAAGAAAAGAAAACATATGTGACTGAAGCTAAACTTGGTCAGACGGTGGAAATCTTCGAAGGATCATTCGTGGGAATGACTGGTGAAGTTAAAAAACTAGATGGCACTAAAGGTGTGGCGACAGTGGTAATTGATTTCTTTGGCCGTTCACAGGAAGTGGAAATTCCATACAACCAATTTAAATTATCAATTTAATACATATTTATTTCTTGTGGGACTTCTTAATTACAACCCCCCCCTTTTTTTAGTCATTTTTTACTAGATTTATTATGTAAAGATTAGTTTATATATTACAATATATGTCCCTATGAATTCGTTCATAGAGGATATTTTTATAAAGGAAATAAAATGACAGATAAAAAGGTTGAATCAGCTGAAGTTAAAACAACAGCTGTAAAAGCACGATCGACTGTTCGCAAATTTACTCGTAAAGTAGTAGATTCAAAAACTGAGGGTTCATCCCCAGTTGCAGCTGATCAAGGTGAGACAAGAAGGTTTCACGACAAAAAATCATACGCAAATTCACCTAAAGATTTCCAAGCCGTTAGAGATGCCATTGAAAAGAAAATCAATGACTTCTTTGAAGCTAATAAAGAATCTGGCCTCCGTAAATTAGTATCTGCTTCCAAATTAATGGAAGCTGGTGCACATATCGGAATGCCGGCTAAATTCTGAAATCCTAAGATGAAACCATTTATTTACCCTAAAAAGGGAAATAAAGCACAAGTAATTGATATTTTAAAAACCATGGTATTTATGGACCGTGCATATAACTTCTTACGTGATGTTTCACGTGAGGGTGGTACTGTATTGTTAGTTGGTACTCGTGGCGAAATAATTAAAGAGCATGTAAAAAATGAAGCAAAACGTGTGAAATGTTTCTACATTAATCAAAGATGATTAGGTGGTACATTAACCAACTTCAAAACCATTAATAATTCTATTAATAAGTTAAATAAACTTATTGCTCTACAACTTTCTGATGAAGTTAAGAAATACTCTAAGAAAGAACAAGTAATGATGAATAAGGAAATGGAAAAAATGAGCAAATTCCTTGGTGGTATTCGCACCATGAGAGGCTTACCTCAAGTAATTGTTTTAACAGATCCAATTCACGAAAAGAATGCTTTAATGGAAGCCAAGAAATTAAATATTCCAGTGATTGCATTTGCCAACACTAATGCTGATCCAGATTTGATTGATTTCATTATTCCATCAAACTCTAGTTCTATCAAAACTGTTTGACTATTAATTTCAGTTATGTGTGATGCCATTGCAGAAGTTGCCGGCGATCCTCTATCAGTAGTTGGTAAAAAAGATGAAGAAATCGTTTTACCAGAAGTTATTAAAAGAGAACCAAATCAAGGGTTTATTCAGCATAAACGCTTTACCCGAGGTAATTATTCTAGACCTTATGGTGACTCAAAGCCATGAGCCTCTAAACCAAAAGCAGAAGAAGTTAAATCTTAAATTAAAAATCAGCCTACGGCTGATTTTTTTTAAACTATCTTAGGACTAAGTATTTTTGCATAACCGTTAGTTGCTAGAAAATTAAATGTTTTTTTGTCAAAAGTACAATTCTCAAACGTTGTTTCATAGAATTGACAGTCTTGGAATGTAATGTTAGTCAAATTACAATTCTTCATTGTGGTACGATAGAAAATGTGGTCTTTGAACACTGCCGATGTTAAATTTACTTTTTCGAAATATGAATCTGTGCATGTGCTAGATGTGAAGTGAATACCTTTAAAATTAGCGCCATTTATTGTTTCATGATCATAACTTGTGTGAGCAAAGTTACAATTCTCATAATTCCCAGCAATAAAATTATTTCGTAAGTATTGATTGTCGGCAATGCTATTGCTACAATCAACGGTGCTTTCAAAACGGCAGTTTATAAAACGAATATTTCTAGATTGGTTTTTTTGATGTGAAAGGTTACGGAATGCGCATTCACTAAAAGTACAATCTATGAGTGGTGCTTCATTAGCTTGCAAATTATTTATATCAACTCTATATAGCAATTTATTAGATGTAAATTGAGTTAAATTATGTACATTAGTGTTCTCTAGTTTTCGTAATGGATAATGAGTAATAGGTTTACTTTTCTCATTAAGATGAATAAAATCATCACTAATTAAAGTATTTAAGTCTGTAAAAAATATTTTGCATAGCACAGATAATGTTACTATATTAGGTAATGATGATCCATTTTCTCATTTGCTAATGGATTGTGGTGTTACACCAAACATTGCTCCTAAATCTTTTTGTGTAATATTTAGCTGTTTGCGGAGGACTGTGATTCTTTTACCGATAGTTAATTGGTGAACCATGGCTCTCCCTTTATAATTCTGTATTCTCTCTCTCATGTTTTGCTCCTCTTGTTGGTATTATTTAACCAAATTACTACATAAAAATGATACAACTATTAGTTGAGTTAGTATATTTTTTGCATTAATTCTTTAATCTTTTTACAATATGTAAAACTAACTACTAATTTCATATAATCAATGCGGAATTAACCATTCCACAAGCCCAATGAAACGTTGAGTTAAAAATACCCTAACCGCTTCCCTATGTTTAATACCTGTAGGGCTTGTAATTGGTTTTTCTAATAGTTGGTCAAATAAGGCACCAATATCTTGTGTTGGGTCAAGTGGTGTTAAACCATTCGTTGAAGAGTTATCCAAAGATTACATGAAATCTAACAAAAATGTAGACATCACAGTTGAAGCTGGTGGTAGTGGTTTTGGTATTCAACAAATTGCTGAAGGATATGCCAACATTGGTAATGCTTCTACAGACCCTTATAGTGCTGTACAACCAGCTGGGAAAGATGGTTTTAGAGAACAATGAATAGATAATAACATCAAAACCATTACCATTGGTTGAGAAGCAATTTGTCTAGTTTATATTCCACCCAAAGGTTTTAATTTTAATGGAGCTGTAAATATCAACAATATATTATCGATTGATGAATCTAATATCGTTAATTTTATGAGAGTTTTCTCTGGAATTAATGAAGGTATTAGTTGAGACTCCGATAGCAATATTTCTAATAACAGCATGTGACATTTCCGAAATACATCATTGGATGGCCAATGGCCTGGAAATGACGAACAATTATTAAAAGATACTTCTATCATTCCTTATGTTAGAGCCGGTGGTTCATTGACATCAGGAACAGCTGCGTCTTTTGTGAATGGCACACATCTTAATGTCGGAACACCTGAACAACCTATAAATCCTTATGATCTACTAAGCACTGCTCAAAAAAGTGCTTTCGATAGTGGGGAATATGGAGTTTCTTTTGGCATTCAACAAACTGATGAGGCCAATAGTCGTGCTTGGGATATGTTCACTAAGTCCAATATTCCTGGGCAAATTGTTTATTTATCATCAGGGTTTATTGCCCAAAATCAATCATTGTTAAATAATAAAGGCTATGGACTTATGTCTTACAAAGAAACTCCGTATGATATAAGGCAAATAGATTCAGCAAGCGGGTACAATTGATTTCGGCCATTAAATACTTTGATTTCAGTTGACAATCAAGATTCTCCGGAAATTGCTTTTATTAAATATTTATTAACAAACCCAACATTATTAGAACAAATTGGATGCAAAGCACTAACAAATACTGGCCCCGATAACAAAAACGAATTGAAAGAAATGTTTCCTAGTATGACGTCACTTGCGGAATTGGGTGAGTGGTACTCAGATTATGCTTTAAGTACAACAATAAGTGGCCCAATGCATGATTCACTATGATCCACACCAGAGGAGTGACCTGAACCTGAACTATGGAACTTTGCTCCTATTCCTAAAGGAATAAGCTAATGGCCACTGGTTTATTACAAAAGAAACAAAGTGCTGATAAGACATCGAAAATTGTTTCGATGTCTTTGAGCTGACTATTTTCATTAGTCTTCCTTTTATTAATAATTTTTATTGTTTATGCTTCTATTCCGGGGTTTAGAGCGTACGGTTGAAGTATTTTTGGTGGTACATTTGATTTGGCTGACGATAAAGCATCTGTTTGATTACCACTATGTATTACGATTATGGTTTCACTATTGGCGATTGTAATTGCAGGACCTGTTGGGATTAAAACAGCGATGTTTATCAAATATCGTTTACCAGTTAAATATCAAAAGGGTGTGCGAATTGCAATTGAATTATTAGCAGATATCCCATCAGTAATTTTTGGTTTATTTGCTTCAGAGATGTTGGGTATTGTCTTAAAAACAATCTTTCACATGTCGACATCTTATAACTTAATTACAACAGGGTTTATGTTGACGTTTATGGTTTTGCCAACGATTGTGTCCTTGTCTTTAAATGCATTAGATGGGGTAGATTCAACATTAATCAGCGCATCTATGGTATTGGGTAACACAAAGACTAGATCCATTTATAAGGTGTGTAAGAAAGATGCACGTAATGGTATCATGGTGGGTGTGATTATCGCTTTGGCTCGAGCGATTGGTGAAACAATGGCGGTGTCTATGATCCTTCAATCACAAGGGTATAATCCTATCTTTGATCAAGGATTTTGAGCCACAGCGACAAGTGGTTTAAGATCACTCGGTGCATTAATCGCTGCTAATATGTTTGCTGAGGGTGGTGGGCCAGCGTTACAATCATTGCTATTTGCTTTTGGTTTATTTATGTTTATCTTTGTCATGATTCTTAATGGTGTTGCTATGTATGCGACTAAGAAAAAGAGCAAAAGCAAATGACAATGATGGAACAAAGCGGAAAAGGCCATAGCATCATTTGTTTTATTTTTACCGACACAAATTAAAATTGGTTGAGAAAAATTAACTTACCACTCCAAGGTTGATAGAGATAAAAACTTATCGGATTATTTAGCAAAGCGTGTACAAACAAATAAATTTGTACATGCTTATACTATCTATAAGTTTTTTTGAGAAATCGTGTCTGTTGTGATCACCATTGGATTCCTAGCATGAATTCTGGTAGATATTATTGGCTTTGGCGGTGTTGCTTTAGCATCTGGGGATGCCACGGTATTCTCATTTACGGATAATTCCACTGGGCAAGCATTTATGAATACAGTGTTAATTATTATTATTGCCATTGGTATTGGATTACCATTGTCTTTGATGATTGCCATTTACTTAAATGAGTTTGCTAAAGAAGGTAAATTAAAAAAACTATTATTATTCTTTATTGACTCATTGGGTGCAACACCGTCAATCTTATTTGGTATGTTTGGTTTGATATTCTTTCTACAAACTTGTGGTATGTCAGCAGGCGGGACAGCAGGTAAATCAATTATTGCTGGAGCGATGACAATATTGATTGTTATCCTACCAGTCTTTATTAGAACTATTCAACAGGCATTACAATCAATCCCCAAAGATTTACGCACGAATTCATATGCACTTGGTGCTGGTAAGTGAGAAACCATTAGAAAGATTGTTTTACCAGCTGCTAGACAGGGTATCACTACTGCGGTAATTCTTTCGATTGGTCGTATTTTGGCAGAAACAGCACCATTATATTTAACGAGTGGATTATCTTCGTCAAGTTCTATTTCATTAATCAACCCAGGACAAACATTGACCACTAGAATTTATGCTCAAATTTATACGGCTAATGTCACTGAAGGCACCAACATTATGTATGAGTGTGCCTTTGTGACTATGCTGTTAGTATTAATCATTATCTTGGTAGTGCATGTTGCGATTCCAGCATACTACAACTATAAACGTCGCAAACAACGTATTGCTTACAGTCAATTGAAAGCAGAAGAAGCTAGAGCTGAAAGGGCAGAGTTAGCAGTAGCCACATTATTAGTACCAAATGATCAAACTAAATGACAAATGAGAAAAACTATTCGTAAGAAAGTGAGAAGTACTCCCAAAGTTAAAAAGAAAAGGCGAAGGGTAGTAACATAACTCTCGGAGTTAGTTATAATCTAAGAGCATATAAAAATGAGCGATACATCTAAAATTAAAAAGACAGAAGAAACATCAGAAAGCATTGATCAGCAACAAGCTGATGCTGCTAAAATTTCTGCTGTTCTTGCTAGTGGTGTTTTTACTCGCTGGATGAAATATTCTAAATTAACTGACAAACAAAAAGAGCTATATAAAGTTATTTCTAAAAAGAGCAAAGAGAATGTTGATACATTAAAGAAAAATTTCAATCGTGAAAATATATTTGAGGTTGAGAACTTTAACTTTTGATATGACAACCGTAGTAAGCAAGCCCTTAAAGATGTAGAGATGAAAATTAAGCGTAATAAAGTTACGGCTTTAATTGGACCATCAGGCTGTGGTAAATCTACATTTATCCGTTGTTTAAATCGTATGAATGATCAAATTGAGAATACCTCTAGTGAAGGTAATATTTATTTTGATAAGGGTATCAATTTAAAAAGTAAAAAATTAAACACCCTTGAACTCACAACTCGAGTTGGTATGATTTTTCAAAAACCATCTCCATTCCCTATGAGCATTTATGAAAATGTAGCCTACGGACCACGCTCTCATGGAATTAATGATAAAAAAACCTTAGATCATCTTGTAGAAGAATCGTTAAAGGGTGCTGCATTATGAGACGAGGTAAGACATAATTTATTTGATTTAGGTACATCACTTTCAGGCGGTCAACAACAACGACTTTGTATTGCTAGAGCGATTGCATTAAAACCTGAAACTTTACTTATGGATGAGCCAACTAGTGGGCTTGATCCCATTGCAACTAGTAAAATTGAAGTGTTAATCAATCAACTAAAACAACATTTTACCATCATAATAGTTACACACTCAATGGCACAAGCCCAGCGAGTTAGTGATGAAACTGCTTTCTTTTACCAGGGCAATGTCATTGAAATGGGGACAACAAAGCAAATGTTTACATCACCAAAAAATAAGAAAACAAGAGAATACATCTCAGGAAAGATAGGTTAATTTATGGATTGATATTTTTATATAGGACTCATTGCGTCAGCGGCAATTGCAGTATTCACAGTTCCACAATTAGTGAATATTGTTAAAACTAAGAACACGGCTTTTATTAATATACCAATGTATATTATTTATTTAATTGGTTGTTTATGTTTTTTATTGGGTGGAATTTTAACGGCCACAACGAGCTTGGCTAGTGGTTTACCCCTAATTATTGCTCAAAGTGTTTGCGGAACTATTTCATCAATTATCTTTATTTGAAAACTCAAAAATTATTTTGCAGCCAAGAAAGCGAAAGTTACTGAATTGCATTATTGTAAACAACTAAAATCTTTGAGTGATGAATATAAACGGAAAGTATACGAATTATCAAATCATGCTGAACCAAAAGTAGAAATTGTGGAGGAGAAATAACTATGGAAACTGTAATTATTGTTGTAATGATTGTTGGTGCCGTTTTCATCGGTATATTTTCATTACCAAATCTTATTAATGTTTTAAAAACTAAGAATACAGCTGGCATTAATTTATGAATGTATTTAATTTTTACATTTGCATGCATCATGTTTATGATTTATGGAATAGGCACTGTTTTAGATACAACAGTTGATGCACATTTAGCATTCGGGCTACCAGTATTAATTTCTAACGCTTTTTGTGTAGCGATTGCTGTAATCACTTTAGTAATTAAGTTTAAAAATATGAGCCTCGCGAGAAAAGAACACATGACGGAATTAAAATACTGAGAAACTCACTACAAAAAGTCTGAGGAGACTAAATAATGAATTACGAAATGATGAAACAATCCGAAAGGGAATTGCAAGCTGAGTTTCTTAAGTATTGTGAACATGTGTACAACATTTGATTGTTTGTTCATAAATCATTAAAAACTAAACATACTACCCAAAAGGAATTGGAATATGTTTATTCAATGGAAGATATCTCTAATCATTCTGAAGCCCAAATTCAAGATGATTGTATTTGGTCTATCTCTAAGAATGAACCATTGGCTAATCACTTACGTTATTTAATTGCGATTATTAACTCATCAAAAGATTTAGAAAGAATGTCTGATTATGCAGTTAGTGCCATGCGTTTCTTTGTGAATAATAAAATTCCAGATGATATTAGAATATTAATCGTGAACATTATGCATGATGCATTAAGTGCCAATGCTAAAGTTAACCAATCATTGAAAACCAAAGCAGCCATTGACACTTACAAAACATGTCAGACTGTTTATACACACTTCCGTAAACAATACGACACAATGTTAGATGCTTTATCAACCATTCTTAAAAAAAGTACCGTGGAACAAATTGAGTCATTATTTCGTGGTGCCATCATCATTATTAAACATATTGAAAGACTAATGGATCATGTTGTAAATATTGCTGAAAACTTTATGTTTATTAAGCAACCAGATCTATTCTTTACTAAACAAAGTAAACAAGTAAATAAGTAATTCATTAATGAATTACAATTAACATTATGACTAAGAAATCATTAACATATCAAGATAGCGGTGTGAATATTCACGAAGGCTACAAAGAAGTACAAATCATTAAGAAACTAGCAAAAGAAACATATAGTCCAAGCGTACTAAATGGCTTAGGTTCTTTTGCTGGTATGTTTAAATTACCGAAAGGATTAAAAGATCCAGTATTAATTTCTGGAACTGATGGTGTCGGTACTAAAATTGCAATTGCTTGTGCTAAAAGAAAATACGATACAGTTGGTATTGATTGTGTGGCGATGTGTGTGAATGATGTATTATGTCACGGAGCCCAACCATTATTCTTTTTAGACTATATTGCTTGTGGTAAATTAGATGCACATGTGGCAGCAGACTTAGTTAAAGGTGTGGCTAATGGTTGCAAACAATCATATAGCGCATTATTAGGTGGGGAAACTGCAGAAATGCCTGGATTCTACAAAGTAGGAGATTATGATCTTGCTGGTTTTTCCGTTGGCGTCGCTGAACGAAATAAGATCATTGATGGCAAAACCATTAAAGTTGGTGACGCATTAGTTGGTATAACTTCTAGCGGATGCCACTCTAATGGTTTTTCCTTAATTCGTAAAGTATTTACTAATTTAGATGAAAAATTTGATGGACAGCCAATCTGAAAAACATTATTAACACCTACAAAGATTTATGTTAAGCCAGTTTTGAATTTAATGAAACAAGTTAAAGTAAAAGGGATGTCTCATATTACGGGCGGTGGTTTTATTGAAAATTCACCACGTATGTTTGCTAAAGATGGATTACAAATAGTTATTAATAAAAATAGTTATCCATTACCAAAAATATTTAAATTAATTAATGAACGTGGTGTTGACTTAAACCATATGTACAACACTTTTAATATGGGTATTGGATTCATTATTTGTATTGCTAAAAAAGATGTTAAGAAAACTCTTGCCATCTTAAAATCAAATGGTGAAAAAGCCTATGAAATAGGTTATGTTGCCAAAGGCAAAGAACAAGTGAGATTAATATAAATATTATGGAAAATAAGAATCAAGCACCCATTGTTAAAAACCCCATAAAAAAAGTAAAGTGGGTTTTGTTTGGTTTAATGATTGGGGGGTTTGCATGTTTTTTAGCAGGTATGATTATTCTAATAGTCTCTACAATGCCCGGCGGATCTGGTGGGCCTAGTAAAGCTGACTATATTTTAGCCGGAGTTTTAATGGGTATTGGAATGATAATATTAGTAATTGGACCAATCATAATAATACCAGTTATGAAACGAAGAACACGCGGTACTAAAGGCCAAGTTGGTGCAGTTACACCAACTAGTTCACCGTATTTAAAGAAGGATCCATTTGATAGTAATTCACTTCAAAATAAATTAACTAAGCTTGAAGATTTACATCGTCAGAATTTAATAACTCAAGAAGAATACGATCAAAAGCGAGCTGAATATTTAAAGGAATTATAGAATGGCACACATTCCTAAAATTGCAGTATTAGTAAGTGGTGGTGGCAGCAATTTACAAGCTATTATTGATGCGATAGATGATAAACGATTGAATGCTGAAATCAAGATAGTTATTTCGTCTAATACTAAAGCATATGCATTAGAACGAGCTAAAAAACATGGTATTAATACTCATATCATTTCCAAGAAATTATTTTCCAATCCAAGTAGTGAGATATCAAAGATTGTGCAAGACAATCGAATTGATTTAATAGTGTTAGCTGGTTATCTTGGTATTTTAAGCGGGGATATTCTTAAACAATATCATAATAGGATTATTAATATTCACCCTGCATTATTGCCTAAATTTGGTGGTCCTGGTATGTATGGACATTATGTTCACGAAGCAGTCATTAATGCTAAAGAAAAAGAATCAGGGGCAACCGTACATTATGTTACTGCCAATATTGATGGTGGCAAAATAATTCTGCAAAAAAAAGTACCAGTTTATATTGGGGACACAACTTCATCTTTAGCTGAACGTGTATTAATTGAAGAACATACAATATTGCCAGAAGCAATCAATTTAGTTTTACATCCAAAGTAGTCTTTGATTGTGGTTTTTTCTAAATAATTTAATACAAAGGTCGTTAATAAACGGAATTAGTAAGAACACTCCAAAGACCGCTCATACTAGTCCAGAGGCAATAGGTCTATTAATACTCTCCCCTTTGAACATTCCTCAGCTTACATCTTTATTGTCGGCAAAACAACGACCGAAATATTCATAAAATAAATTGTAACCAAATGCAAACGCACAACCAATGATGGCAATACATGCAATTACTGGAAACAATTTTATTTTTTTCACTGCTATTTTATTGGTGAAGTGATTAATAAGACCGAATAAAATAATGATGGCATAGATTATGAAGAAAAATAATGTTGGCAAATTGGAGACTCCATCGTAAGCAGCGTCTTTATTTTGAATAATAATGGGAATCGCCATTAGTCCAGAGGCAATTGTTCCTAGAACAACAGCCATTAATGCCCCACCTTTAAGCGCTCTGCCATTGGTAATGCGTTTTAATGCTACTGATCCAATTAAAATTTCATCATTAATGGCTGATTGCATAGAACGAATAGCAGTTAGAGTGAAGGCATTTACAGACCCCAACAAAGAAATCATGATGACACAACCTATAATGATATTTGTTGCCACTAGTGCATTTTGGCTTCCACCAGATTGCGTAACGACATAGCTAAAGAATGAATAGACATCTTTTTGTCCTGTTAATAGTTGACCGATTGTGACAAATAGATATAAAAATACGATAACTGGGATACCAATTAAAATTGCTTTGGGTACATCCTTTTCTGGGTTTCTCATGCTAGAAGCAGCATTACCAATTGTTAAAAATGAATCGAATGTGAAAAGTAAGGCTGGTAATGATGCGAATATGCCCAGCACATTAATGTTACCAATAATGGTAGGATCATCGGTGAGGCCACTACTCAGCGATGTATGAAAAAAAGTATGTTGAAAACCGTCTAATGCTCCAAAAACGATACCTAATATGCCAACAACGATTAATGGTAGAAATTTGGCAATGGATGCAATACTTGAAATCGTCTTAGCAGCTCGTGTCGAAAAAGCATTAATTGCTATGAAAATTAACATAATTGCAAAAGCGATTAGCACAATGACGTAAGTATCTTGTGCAATTATTCTGGCACCACTAGTACTAGACTCATTATTAAAAATTAATAAAATACTTTCGCCGCAAAAAAAAGATGTATCTACTAGTTTAAATAAAAAATAAAATAACGGCATGACAATCAAAATGAAACGGCCAATACGATGGCCACAAAATTTTAATGCTCATCCAGCCAATCCTGATCCATCGTGTTTCTTGGATGCACTAATTATTTCGGCGAAAGCAAGTGCAGTGGTTAATGTAATTAAAGATGCGACAATTCACGAGATTAATACACCTCAACCATTGTAGTCGTTATTCGCAAGAACACTTTTGTTCTTGAAAAAGATACCAATTCCGACAACCGCACTAATTAAAATGGTGATAGAACTAAACAAACCAATTTTTGCTGTATTAACTTGTTTAGTTGATGGTTGGTTATTCACAAAAGGAATTATAATTCCATAAGTGGTAAATTATGAAAAAACGTGCATTGATTAGTGTATATGATAAAGAAGGTATTTTGGACTTTGCAAAATTCCTTATTAGTAAAGGTGTAGAAATTGTTTCTACTGGTGGAACATTTCGTTATTTAAAAGAAAACAATGTTTCAGTTGTAGAAGTCAGTGATATTACTAAGTTTCCTGAAATGTTAGATGGTCGTGTAAAAACATTACATCCAAACATTCACGGAGGTATTTTAGCCATTCGTGGTAATAAAACTCATATGGATAAAATTAGTGAACACAAAATTGATCCAATTGATTTTGTGATCGTTAACCTCTATCCATTTTTCCAGAAAGTTAAAGAGAACTTAACATTTGAAGAGAAAGTAGAATTTATTGACATTGGCGGTCCTACTATGTTAAGAGCTGCCGCTAAGAATTTCCAAGATGTCGTTGTTGTTTGCGATAAAAATGATTACAAAGAAATTCAAAATCAATTAGAACGTGGCGAAGTAAGCCTCGACTTAAAACGCAAATTAGCAGGCAAAGTATTTAATTTAATGAGCGCTTACGATGGCGCGATTAGCCAATTTATGTTGCAAGATGAATATCCACAATACTTTGCCATGTCGCTCCAAAAGCAGCAATCATTACGCTATGGTGAGAATCCTCATCAGTCAGCATGCTTCTATTCTTCAACAATGGTAGATGGTGCGATGAATACATTTGAGGTATTGAATGGTAAAGAACTCTCATTCAATAATCTTAAAGATGTCGATATTGCTTGAAAAGCCGTGAGTGATTTTGAAGAGCCAGCTTGTTGTGCTCTAAAACACAATACTCCGTGTGGCTTTGCCATTGGTAGTGATTCCATGGATGCATATAGCAAAGCTTATGCTGTTGATCCAACGAGTATTTTTGGAGGCATTGTCTCTTTCAACCATAAAGTCACAAAAGATGTTGCTCAAGAGATGATTAAAATCTTTTTAGAAGTAGTCGCAGCACCAGAATTTGATCAAGATGCACTTGCTGTTTTAAAAACTAAAAAGAACTTACGTATTATCAAATTTCATAAAAAACCTCAGTGCAAATACAATGCTGTTTCAGTTGATGGTGGGTTACTTGTGCAATCTGAAGACAAACAATTTGTTATTGAAAACAAAATAGTGACAAAAACACAACCTACAGAGCAACAAATGAAAGATATGATATTCGCCCTCCGAGTTGTGAAATTTGTTAAATCTAATGCCATCGTTGTTGCTAATAACGGTGTTGCTGTTGGTATTGGTGGTGGGCAAGTGAATCGCATTTGGCCAACTATCGACGCCTTGAAACGTGGCAAAGGAGCGACGGTATTAGCGTCTGATGCATTTTTCCCATTTCGTGATGTTGTGGATGAGGCTGCCAAACATGGCATTAAAGCCATTATTCAACCTGGTGGTTCATTGAAAGACCAAGAATCGATTGATGCAGCTAACGAATATAATATCACTATGGTTATTACAGGGATTAGACACTTTAAACATTAAATATGGGTCATAGTATTAAAACGAATGAACGCGTATTAATTTGAGAGTTATTAATCGTTCCAATTATTCCCACATTAATAGTGTTCTTGACACAAATGATTACATATTATGGGGGGGGTTTATTAATCATTTTTATAGCTCTCAATATAGTATTGATGTTTCTCTGCCGATCGACTTTAAAATTCCCTTTATCATTGATTTTACATGAGTCTATATACTAGGATTAATCTACCATTTCTTTGTATATTTTATTTTTAATTTTTGTAGTGGCCGTAAAGCAATGTATACAAATATGTGTGTTGAAATTGTCACATTCAGTGTTGCGTTTATTTTCTATATTTGTGCGCCTTCACCTGGTAGTATCTTGGCTCCTTCCCCAGAACCAGTAGTTAATGGCTTTAATTCATGACTATATGTAACATTTATTGCAAAGGACTCACAAAACTTGGCTACTTGTTTTCCATCAGAACATATTATCTTTTTGTTTTCACCATTGTTAGTATCGTTTTTCTTTCTTAAAAAAGATTGAAAAACTATCTTGCAAACTAGTCTATGTTTTGTTTTCTTCATAGCTGTAGGCGCATCAGTATTACTCATAAAGCAACATTTTGTGGCAGATGTGATTGGTGCTTTAGTTTTAGTAGCGATTGCCTATGTTGTATTGCGTCTCACCAAATGTTTTGTGAAAGTTGAATTGCTTTTTAATAAACTTTATGATAAATTAAAAAATCTTAAAAGAAGTTAATTTACTAATTAGTATTTCTACAATAGATTCTAAAATCGTTTTATCTGTGTCACTAAAACGATTGATGATTGGTGAATCAATATCCAACTCTCCATAAAACTTATTATTCACATTAATTGGTATAACAATTTCACTATTAGATGCATTGTCACAAGCAATATGTCCTGGAAATTGATGTACATCTGCAACAACGATTGTTTTATTTTCTCTAGCGCAAGCACCGCATACACCTTTGCTATATGGAATTTTAATACAAGCTACTTTGCCTTGGAATGGGCCAAGGTTTAGAATCTTTTTGTTATCATCTGCTAAATAGAATCCCGCTCAGTCAAGTTGATTAAAACTTTGATAAATAAAAGCAGATGTGTTAGCTAACAAAGAAATTTCATTATCAACATCTTGGATTAATGATTGGTATTGTTTCAACAATTCTGTTTCATTCATTATTTACCTAGTAGCTGAACAATCGCGTGTAATGGTAATTGATATTCGTTGAGTAATTGACGACCATTTAGATCGGATAATTCCACTACGAAGAGAATAGCAACTGGTTTGGCTTTTAATAATTTTATTAATTTAAGAATAGCTTTTAGAGTTCCACCTGTAGCGAGCAAATCGTCCACAATTAAAATGCGACTACCAGGTTTAATATCGTCTTTATGAATTTGCAGAGATACTTCGGAATATTCAATCTGTTCAGTGACGGTGATAGTAGGTCTTGGCAATTTTCCTTTTTTTCGGATAGGCACAAAAGGTTTTTTTAAAACTTCAGCTAGTGGAATACCGAAAAAGAAACCACGAGATTCGGGAGCAACAATATAGTCAAATTTATATTTTTTAGCAATTTTGACCAATTCGTTAGTAACTATTGATAATACTTTTGGCTTTGCCAAAATTGGAGTCATATCTTTAAATTGAATTCCTTTAGTTGGAAAATTGGGAATATTGGGAATAGCACTAATTATTAATTTTTGATTTTGAGTTAACTTTTTCATTTTAATATTCCATGTGTGAATGTTTGCTAATACCTTTTAAACGATCGCTAATGGAACGGTTAATGGCAGGTAGCAACATTATCGCTAAAAAAATAAATAACATACCAATTTGGGCGCTAGCACCAAATATATCTACTCCATCTGGAACTAGACAACCAGATGGGACTAAAATTGACCCGTTAACATATCCGATTAAATAAATTAAATTACCAATAGATTGGATGGGAATAAATAAGATACCTATACCAACAATAATTAAACTAACCGTGCCACCAAACATAAAGTATTTAGACTTGGTAACTTTAATATGATTAGTTTTTCGATTTTTCATAACACCAATTACAGCAAACATAATAATGGCAAATGCAATCACAGCATTTCAGTTACCAAGTAGATCAGCAAAAGAATACAAAGCACACACATATTTGTCACCATATAGTGGTGCGCTTCCAGTAGTAGAACTACTTCAACCAGGGATAGCACCATAATGTCCAGAGTTAATAAAGAACACACCAACGACTGTGAAAATGATGAACCAGAAAATAGTTAATATAAATGACACGAGCGTACCCATGATTGGTCTATCACTATGACTATGTATTTTTAGAAAACGAGAGAAAGGAATTTCGTTATGAATAATTAAGTCTTGATAATAACGTGCTGAGTATATTGAAACCCCATTAATAATTCCTAAAATACCGACAGCCACACAAATATTAGCAATCTGAACAATTATTCTAGCAACATTTAAATCAGCCATTTTACCAGTACTAGTACTTAATAATAGCGAAATAGAAATAATAACATCTAAAGCACTAACAATCGCCATACCGACACCCATTGCCATGGAGATTTTTTTAGGCTCCTTCATTTCGCTTTGAATACCAGCGGTGGAATAGAAACCATCAAAAGCAAAGAAAATCGCAGGGATGCTACTTAAAACACCTAATACAGGTCATTTATCGCTAAACAAAGGTAAGTTATTAGAATATACTGGCCAATCACCCGTTCAATTGATCGAACCACTTGATTCTTGTCAATCAGTTTTTCCTAAACCGACTAGTACAAAACCAGCAACAACAGCAAAAATAATTGGTAAAAATTTAATAGCAGTTGTAATTCAGTTTTGGATATTAGCAGCTTTTGCCGACATACCTGACATTCATATAAACCATGTCGAAACACCAAATGAAATCAGCACCAACCAATATCATTCCATTTGAAAGCCAAAAGCCTCTTGTAATGTCATCACCAAATATAAAGGCATGACAAAGTAGTAGATAGTCAAATGCAAATAAGACATAAAATTCTTACTACCTAAATACATAAATTTACTACTAAATTTACGCACTCACCCAATAATTCCTTGGTTATTAGTACGAATGCCGCTACAAATTTCTGGCAAAGCCATTGCTAAGGCCATAATGCCAATGATTGCAATGACTCAAGCTAAAATAGCAAGAGCAACCGAACCATGAACGTTGTTTAAGATTTCATGGTTCTTGATGAAAATACCAGCACCGATGGACGAACCAATTACTAAACTAATCGCTGAAACAAACCCAATGCTTTTTTTCTTAGATACGACTTGGACTATTGACGGACTAAAATCCTGAAGTGCATCAACAAACGGTTTATTCTTTCTCATTAGTTTAATTTTATACATAAATAAACTAATTTAAGTAAAATTAACGCTATGAAGTTATTGCTTATTGGTTCTGGGGGGAGAGAAAGCGCTCTTGCTTGGAAACTATCTCAGTCAAAAAACGTTGATACAATCTATATTGCACCAGGGAATGCTGGTACCGAAAGTTTTACTAAATGTTGCAATGTGGCATTGCATTCCAATGATGAATATTTATCTTTTGCTAAAGATAATAAAATTGATTTAACTATCGTTGGTCCAGAACAACCTTTGGTTGATGGTATTGTGGACTTATTTCAAAAACAAAAATTAAACATCTTTGGTCCAAACAAAAAAGGTGCAATGTTAGAAGGCAGTAAAATTTTTTCTAAGAATTTTATGAAACGTTATGGTATTACCACGGCTTCTTACAATTCGTTTACAAGTCCATTTGCCGCATTGGCTTATTTAAAGACTGCCAAATTTCCATTAGTGATTAAGGCAAATGGTTTAGCGGCAGGCAAAGGTGTAGAAATTTGTAAAAACTTTAAAAGTGCCGAAGATACCGTTACAAGATTTATGATTAACGCTTCTTTTCAAGAGGCTAGTAAATCCATTGTTATTGAAGAATTCTTAAAAGGTATTGAAGCATCGATCATTTGTGTCACTGATGGCAAAACTATGGTTCCATTAGTATCGGCTCAAGATCATAAAACAATTTTTGATGGTAATAAGGGGCCTAATACTGGTGGTATGGGAGCAGTCGCTCCAAATCCCCATATCACTAATGAAATCATGGACGATTTTATAAAAAATATTATGAATCCAACATTACAAGGGATTAAAAAAGAAAAATTTGATTTTCATGGCTTTGTCTTTTTTGGTGTAATGGTTACCAAAGACGGTTGTAAATGTCTAGAATACAATGTACGAATGGGTGATCCTGAATGTCAATCCATTGTACCGTTAATGAATTTTGACTTACTTCAATTATTTTTAGATACCTTGAAAAATAAATTAGACAAATTTAAATTTAATTGAAAAAAAGGTACTGCAATTAATGTTGTAATGACTTCACATGGATACCCCCAAAGTTTTGTTAAAAATATGAAAATTACAATAAAAGGCAAATCGCTAATATTTATAAGTGGTGCAGCTCATAAAGGAGCTGACTTAATTACTACTGGTGGTCGTGTTTTATCTATAGTTTCTGTACAAGATACTTTAAAAAATGCCCGCAAGACTGTTTATAAAGAAATTAATAATGTACGTTTTGATGGTGCACATTATCGTAAAGATATCGGTCTCATCTAGGATTTTTTTGTTTTTAAAATAATTTCTTTACTCTCTTATAGAGAGTAAAAGTTCAAAAATACCCCTAAATTCAGAAAATAATTTGAAAGTTTTTTTACAAAAAAATTATTTTCGGTGTATTAATAAGGGGAGGATGAAGCATATGAAAATCATCAAATTAGACAAATCATTATCAAAAGAAGAAATCGAGAACATAAATAATATTCTTATAGAATATGGAGCAAAAATTGAAAAAGATTATTGGACTATGGACGCTAGATCTTATAATAAAGCGTTCATAGAAATTTGTTCAAAGTATCAAAGTATTGGCCAGGTTTCTACAACAAAATTAGAGGAAATTCTATTGAGGAAGGTTATTATGAGTAAAATTGAAAAAACTAAATATGTAACACATAAACAACTTAAAGTGGTTCTACAACCTATGGTGACACACAACCAGTTAAAGATTGCTTTGGAACCAATGGTTACCAAAGACGAGCTTAAAGTAGCCCTACAGCCTATGGTGACACACAACCAGCTAAAGGTTGCTTTAGAACCTATGGTCACCAAAGATGAACTCAAAGTAGCCCTACAACCTATGGTTACTAAAGTTGAACTAAAAGAAACATTAGAACAAGCGTTCAAGGCTAAACTAGAGCCTATTAACGAAAGTTTATTAGCGATTAATGTAACGCTCATTAAAATGAATGAGAGAATGGATAAACACTGAGGGCCAGGAAACTAATCTAATTATGTAGGCGAATCACTAAATTAGATTTGTCCACAAAATCATATATAAATTATCGTTTAGGTTGTTTACGTTCTAAAAATTGTGCAAAGCTTTCTTGACTTCGCAAATATCAATCTGGCACTTCTTTAGAGTAGTATTCGCCTTTACGTTCTCAAGATTTATGACGAAATTCTTGTCATTCTTGTTCAGACATTTTGGCAATTTGATCGGGAGTAATGTTATTATTTTGTTCCATATATCTATTATACCAATACTCATTAGTTTATAATGATTTCATGGATTGTATCTTTTGTAAAATAGTAGAAAAACAAATACCAGCAAAAATCATTGCAGAAAATGAAGGAGCAGTTGCTTTCTTAGATATTCAGCCCATGAGTGATGGACACACAGTTGTCATTCCTAAAAAACATGTTATGAATTTAAGCCAAGCCGACAAGAAAACATTACACGATGTAATGGATCTTGTGCAAGAGGTGTCTCTAACCATTCAAGATTCTTCTCTGAAACCATGAGGGTTTAACTATTTATCTAATGAAGGTAGTATTGCCGGTCAAGTGGTAATGCATTTTCATATCCATGTGATACCAAAATACGGTAAAGCTGAGGGGTTTAAAATTGGTATGGGTAATAAATTTTTAGGTGATATTGATAAAATTTATGGTGAACTAAAAAAAGTTAGTTCTAAAAAGCACATTTAATTTCTTTTACTTTAATGTTGATTATTTTTTTTAGTTCATTAAAAGAATGAACTTTATCAAATTGTTTATGGTATTTAATTAAGACAACATTAATAGTTTTGCCATAAATATTTTTATTGAAGTTAAAAAGGTGAGTTTCCAACAGGTGATTTTTGATAAATACTGCAGATTTATATTTTTTACCATCAAAATATGTATAACCTAAATATGATCCTTCTTTGGGTTGAACAATATTATTTGGTAAAGCAATGTTTGCTGTACGGTAGCCCAATTTACACCCTTGGTGTTTACCATGCTGCACTTTGCCGATTATTGTGTAAGGAGATGTTAAAGATTCATTAACAAACTTAACATCGCCATTAAGTAAAGACAATTTTATTTGTGATGTTTTATACGAAGATTGAATCGGAATATTTCTTACATTGAAATATTTTTTTAATTGCTTTACATCGCCAGACCTAGCACGACCAAATTTAAAATCATTACCAACCACGACACAAGACGGTTTGATCTTATGACACAAGATATAAACAAATGTCATTGCTTGCATATTGGATTTTTGAAGATCTAATACAAAAATGCTATTTGGCAACAAATTACCCAAATTCTCAATACGCTGTTTGTCTGTAAAAATAAAATTATTTGGTTTTCCTGGTACATTGATGAATGTTAGAATATTAAATTTATGACGATTTAAATTTTTAAATAATTTCTGATGTCCCTTATGAATTCCGTCAAAAAAGCCAATCACTAACGGTAGCGATGCTTTATTTAATTTGATATTTTTGGTAAAAGGAATGATTTTGTTCATCTATAAATTATCTTTTAATAAAATATCAAGTGCAATACTATTTTCAATATCAAATTTACCACTTTTGGTTCGTCTTAACTCGCTAAGAGTTGCACATGAGTTTAGATACTGACCTAAGTCGTGAGCAAAACTACGAACATAAAAACCCTTAGATACATTGAGACGAACTTTTAGCACACCATTGGTATATTCAATAAGATCATATGAGTTAATCTTTACCAACACTGGCTTACGTTCAATGGTTTTATTAGCCCGGGCTAGTTCGTAAAGTTTCACACCTTGTATTTTTTTGGCCGAAAACATTGGTGGTACTTGTTGGTAATCAATATTTTTAAAGTATTCAAGTGCCAACTTAATTGATTCTAATGTGATATGACTATAAGGCTTGTTATCAATTACTTTGCCAGTAATATCGTATGCATCAGTTTCTATGCCAAATTGAACATCAGCAATATATTCTTTTGTGTCATTTACCAATGTAGATAGTAATTTGGTGCCTTGGTTGAATCCAATTACTAAAACACCAGTCGCATTTGGATCCAATGTACCGGCATGGCCAACCTTTTTATATTTGAAATGATTTTTTATTTTTTGAACAACATCATTTGAAGTTCAACCCTTTGGTTTATCAATGACTAGAATATTTTCCATATAAGATTGTAATATAATTTCTTTATGCGCAGACTTGTTGGTGGTATTATTCGAGCGAATAACGCCTTTGATTTTATTAAAGATGGTGATAAAATCGGTGTTGGTGTAAGCGGTGGAAAAGATTCCACGCTCCTATTTATGGCTTTGAAACATTATGCTGATTTCATGAAACATAAAAAAGGGTGAGACATTAAAATATATGGAATTCATATCGTGATGAATTATTACGACGTTGATTACACCAAATATAAAAAATGATTAAAAGAAAATGATCTAAAAGTAAAATTTATCAATTCCACAGTCGGAGATGCTTTAAAAGCTAAATTAAGTCGTAAGGGTAAAGTACAGTGTTCATTATGTGCCAAGTTAAAGAAAGCTATTATGGTCAAAGAAGCCAAGAAATTAGGTATTAATAAATTAGCCACAGGGCATCATATAGATGATGCAATTGAAACCTTCTTCATGAACTTAATTAACGAAGGTAGAATTAATACATTCTTACCTGACAACTTCTTTGATCGTAACGATATTCATTTAATTAGACCATTTATCTTAATTAAAGAAAGCGATACGATTTCTGTCTGTAAGAAATTAAAAATTCCCGTAATTAAGAATTCTTGCCCTAACGAGAACACTACCCAAAGGCAATATATGAAGGAATTTTTAGCTAAGAATTTCTATACTAATCCTAAATTTGCGGCGAGTCTTCGTAACTTTCAAGTGGCTTTATTAAATGGCAAGCAATCTCAATTATGATTTGATGCTAAAGGTAAGAAAAAAGACTTGTTAGCCAAGTCTTATCGTAATCATTAAAGTTTAGGAACCAGAATAGAAGTTGAATGTATACGATTCAACCATGAATAGTCCTGAACAACATGTGCTAGCAAGGAAACAAGCAAAAGCTACTATCAATGTAATCCATAAGAAGTAATGGAATGTTCTAGAACTCAATACACCATTAACACCAATGATTGCTGTGGTAATTAAATAAATAAATGGTAGTACTGGTAAACCAATAGAAATGTAACTTAAAATATTTCCGGCTACACCAACATTGTGGAATAAATTACCAATTGTTGGCGCCTTTAATAATTTAGTTACAAAGATTACATAACAAATTTGCGATCCTCATATGATCACAATGATAGCAATTGCCAATAATCAAATTTTTAATAATGTTTTAGGGTTTCGTAATCAAATATCTAATTTGGTACCAAGTTTTGTTTGAAGCTTTGTTTGTTTTTTACGATCAAATTTGGCAAAATCAATTTTAGCATTTTTTTCATCAACAACAACTGGTGTTTCGTCTTTAATTTCTTGAATTTTTTCAATTACAGAAACTTTTGCAGTACCTAATTGGGCTTCTTCCATAGATATTTTTTCTTGTAAAGGATTTGGTTCATCAACACTACCGAAAGACCCAAGGTTAGAGTTAATGTCTAACGTATCTGGTTGTGCCTTTGGTTGATTACCATCAATCTTAATTTGTTCAACCGTTTTTTTCACGGCAAAAGTAGGTGCTTTGTCATCGGCAGGCTTGAAGTCTATTTTGATTCCACCAGTAGTGGATTCAACTTCTTTATTCTTATCTTTGTTTTGCAAATCGCTCATAATGTTTGAATGGACTTATATTTTATCTAATAATTGGTCAATTTTTAAAGAATTATCAATTGTTTCATCTTTCACAAATCTAATGTCTGGGATCTTACGGATCCTCATATATTGGGCTAATTGACTACGAAACACTCCTTTGGCAATTGTCAGTTTCTCAAGCATGTGTTCAATTTTGCTACGGTCATATGTGTCCACATAGATGGTTGCAAAAGAATAATCTGGTGATAATTTCACAGCAGTGAAAGAACAATGCTTTAAAGACTCATCATAAATTTCGCTCTTAATGGTGTGGTTAATTACATTTAAAATTTCCGATTCAATGTGTTCGTGTTTATGGTTAGAATGCATTTTAGTTCCCCCGTTTTTTAACAATTAATTTGTAGGTTTGGATAATATCACCGACACGAACATCATTGTATTTTTCTAATGTAATACCACATTCCATCCCAGCAGTAATCTTGTTAACTACTTCTTTTATATGTTTCATGGAAGCAATTTTGGTATTAATAATTACAGCACCATCTCTTAAAACACGAACGTTGTCATTTCGGTTCATTTCACCATTTTGCACTAAACATCCAGCAATAACACCAACATCTGAGTGCTTTCATAATTGTTGAATAATGGCCTCACCAGTTTCTTGCTCTTCATATATTGGGTCTAATTCACCTAATAGGAAGTTTTGAATATCTTCATTCAATTTATAAATAATGTCATAGAAAAGAATTTTAACTTTTTGGCTATCAGCGATTTCTTTTGTTGCTCTAATGGGTTTAATGTTGAAACCAATAATTACGGCTTTTGATGCTTTAGCTAGTTGTACATCGGATTCGGTAATCCCACCAACTGCTGAACGAATGATTTGCAATTTTGTGCCTTCAACGCTTACTTTAGATAGCATACCTTTAATCGCTTCTAATGAACCATGAACATCAGTTTTAAGAATTACATTAAAAGATTTTAAACCATCTTCAGTATTGTTAATCAATGTTTCCATTTGGCGACTTGCTGTTAGTTTATGAAGACGGATTTTCTCAGCTAAATTCTTAATATCTTTTTCATTAGTACTAACAACAAAGTGTTCGCCAGCGGCTGGCACTTCTGATAGTCCAGTAATTTTCACAGGTTGTGATGGGTAAGCAATCAAAACTTCTTTTAAATTTTCATCTAGCATTACACGGATACGACCGAAAGCACTACCAGCAATAATAAAATCACCTTTAGTTAAACTACCGTTTTTTACCAAAACAGTTGCCACTGGTCCAAACCCCTTATCAATATTTGATTCAATCACAATACCCATGGCTAAACGATTAGGATTAGCTTTATATTCATTCATTTCGGCAATGGCTAAGATCGCGTCTAATAATTTATTGACATTATCTCCAGTTAAAGCTGAACCTTTAATAGTGATGGTTGAACCACCTCATTCTTCTGCCAACAAATCTTTGTCACTTAATTGTGTCATGACTTTGTCGGGATTAATGCCAACTTTATCCATTTTGTTAATAAATACAATGATCGGTACTTTGGCGGCTTTGGCGTGGTCAATTGCTTCTTCTGTTTGCGGTTTAATACCATCATCAGCGGCAACAACTAACACAACGATGTCGGTAATATTTGCTCCACGTGCACGCATTTCAGTAAAAGCGGCATGTCCTGGAGTATCAATAAAAGTGACTTTATCATCTTTATATTTAATTTGATATGCACCGATATGTTGCGTAATGCCACCAGCTTCGCCTTTGGCAACGTGAGCTTTACGGATATAGTCTAATAAAGTAGTTTTGCCATGATCAACATGCCCCATGATGGTTACAACAGGTGGGCGTGGTTTTAAAGTGGAAGCATCATCATCAACTTTAATATGACTTAAAACATTGCTCTCATCAATGGCCACACGTTTTTCAAAATCAAAATTGAATTCGAAACATAGTTCGCCAATTTCTTCTTCTGAAAGCATGGCATTCAAGTTCATCATTTTTCCCTTTAAGAAAAAGTATTTTAAGATTTCACTAGGTGCTTTACCAATTTTAATTGCAAATTGTTCCACGGTCAAAGGCGAGCTAAATATAAAAACACCATTTTTAACACCAGTATCAACTGTTTTGAATTGAGACTTAATATCAAGATTTTTTCTAGTGTCTATCTTCTTGTTTATTTTCATATATCTCACCTTCTTTCTTTTATTAATTTATTTATTCTTGGAAATCGTCATCAATATTATCGGTAGTGTTTTCGTTCGTTTCTACATTTGATAATTCTTTTAAGATGTCATCCTTATTCATGCCCTTAAAGTCTTCAAGAATAGAAGATTTTTGTTTCTTAGCTATGCTAGTAGCTAATTGTGAAGCAGTTTGTGGTGTTGGTGTAGCATTTGGACGAGCGCGAGATGCCTTATTATATTGACTTAATACATCACGGCCAGAATGGTATTTTTTATAAGCACGACTAAATGTTTGTTGACGCAATGATTGCATATCAACTCTTTGATATTGTAAATTAGATTCATGTGCTTCTTCGATTGTGTTGATTTCAATGTTAGCTTTTAACATTTCAGCAATCAAACGTACGTTAGCACCACGCTTGCCAATTAATAATGCTAATTTATCGCCACGGGCAACAAGGATAATTTGACGACGTTCTTCAATAGTTTTAGGTTCAATGATGGAAAAACCAGCAATTTCAGCAGGAGCACAAACATTAACGATGTAATTTTTGAATTCTTCATCGTATTCAATAACTTCGATGTGTTCACCATGGATTTGTTCTTGGATGATTTTGATTCTAGAACCACGAGGTCCAATGATTGTACCGGCAGGTTCTACACTAATTTGGTGAGACACTACGGATAATTTAGTTTTGAAACCAGCAACACGAGCAATATCTTTAATTTCAATGATCTTTTCTTGCACTTCAGGAATGTTTAATGTAATTAAAAAACGTACTAAACCAGCATCGGCACGAGAAAGAATGATTGGTCAGCCTTTAGTTTGTTCTTTAACATCTTTAATATAAAAATTATATTTTTGTCCAGGGATTAAAATTTCTCCTGGTATTGTTTCTTGACGACTCACGAAACCAAAAGTACCTTCCAAGTTGACAGTGGCGTATCCTGTTTTACTGTCAACTTTTTCCACTTCAGCATAGACAACTTCACCAATACGAGGTTTTCAATTGTTATAAACCTGTTTATTAGTTTGACTAGTCACATTGTGCTTAAACATTTGGGATAAGTTTAAACCAAGTGATAGTTTAGATAGCTCGCTTAAATGAATTGGTTCTTTATAAATATCTCCAACTTTTAAACTTGGATCATATTTTTGAGCTTCTTTTATTGTCATTTCAGCATAGTCGTTCAAATCATCATATGGTTCTACAACTTTGAAAAGTTTATTAATGTTGATGCGTTTACTATCAATATCAATAATTACTTCTAACTCAGTTTCTGGGTATTCTTTGGTATATGCCTTAATAATGGCGTCTTTTAACGCATCAACAACAGAATCACGCGGAATGTTATTTTCATCGGCGATTAGTGTCAAAGCAGTTATGGTGTCAACGATTTGTTTATTTCAGTCGACTTGTTTTTCGTTTTTCATGGGTTTTTCCTTCTCTTTAAATAAATTAAGGAGCGATCGGCGGGCGATGGCTCCTTAAAAATGTTGGATAATTATATACGAAAGTTAAAATTAACAAAATATTTTGCCAAATAAATAGACTTATTGGACAATATGACTCTTTTTACCTTGATACATATCAAGATAAATAAGATGAATCGTATTTGCCATTTCGGCATTAGTGGCCACATTTTTAAAATGCTCTAAGCGTTTAACGGGAGAGGTAATAGTTTTATTAGCAGTTTTACGATATTGTTTAGACGAAGTAATACGATCATCTACGATATTGGGGTGTTCCACGGATAGTTCATCCAATATCTTAGATAAACTTACTTGATGTTCATGACTATTCTTAAGATCTAAATCTGAATTAATACCGAGAGCTTTTAGTTGTTGCTTTTCTTTCTTCTGTTTCACATAAGCTCGGTATCATTCAGATTCGCTCATGTGTTGTTGTTTGGCTTGGGATAAATTGCTTAATTTAATAACTAAAATATAGAGAGCTAAAATCATACTTATACCTTCAGCCACAGCAATTCCGACCACTTCTCAAATTGGTGTATCCACATAAATTAATAAAATGGCATAAGTAATCCACATAACACTACATAATGGATATAAAGCATACATTCATTTGGAAATACCAGTAGTGTTACGTGTTTTAAAAACAACTCACACTCCTGGGATTAACAAAATAAAAGTTAGCACCACGGCTACCCACATAAATACTTGGACTAATATAGATAAAACTTGACTTGGCATAGACACCTCGTTGTAGAAATTATAAGACACATAAAATCGTTCTATAATTACTTTACTTTAATATGAAGATTATTTATCACATTCATGATCAATGTTGTGGACATGCTAGTAACACTCTAGATTCCATAATTAAGACATCGTTAAAAGAAGGATATACAGAGCTGTTTTTAACAGAGCATTGTCCTCTGGACAATAATAATATTATTTTTCGACCATCTAGAAAAGAAATTAATGACTTAAGAAATCAAATTAATAAGGCCAATAAAAAATACAAAGGCAAATTATTAATTCATTTTGGATTTGAATCAGAATATTCCAAATGAAACACTAAATATTTTGATCAATTTGCTGAAGATCCACAATGTGACTATTTAATCTTTGGTAATCATTATTTAGGTGATATGTGAATAAGTCCAAGATTAGTAATGGATTTTACAAAGACAGAAGTAGATTTGGATGAGTACTATGAGAATTTCACATTAGCCATAAAAAAAGGAATCTTTTCTTTATATGCTCATCCCGATATTTTTCTACAATCATATCAAAAGTGGGATCAAAAAGCTCAATGATTAACTCAAGAAACAATTAGATTATGTGAAAAGCACAAGTTACCATTAGGTTTTAATGCTAATGGTATGCATTCGTCTAGAAATGGATTTAATTATCCATCAAAATATTTTTGGAATGAAGTCAGCAAAAGCAAAGTTAAAGTCATTATTGAAGCCGATGCCCACCATAATGACGCTTTGCAAAGCAATTGATTAGAATCTGCTCGTAAAGAAGCCATTAGCTATGGTTTATATAAGAACCTTGTTGATACAATTCATATCATTTATTTTCATTCATATGGAAAATAAAATGGTTAAGTTGATTATTTTAACAAACGTTGACATTAAATGAAAATGACACCATCACTAGTGCCATTTTCTCTATATGGTAATGTTGCCATCCCATACATCTACAAAACTATTATAAGCAAAATTTAAAAATTACAAATATTTTTGATTTTACCGTCTATTTTAACATCTATGCCTTTTTGTACAATGTATTTTCCATACATTTTAGGTATATATGAAGATAAAGCCAAGCCCTTATGCTTATTTGTTGTAGGGTTTAAAAAATCAATAATATTGCACATCTCAAATAACCTAATCTCCTTTTTGGGTTTGGAAATATTAATTGCATTTTGTTCCATGTATTTGTATATTTTGCTCTTGCCATCTTTGTTATGAAAATCAAAAATCTTTTTATTATGTGACAATAAATTTCTTACTTTATTCAACATTTTAAGAATTCAAAAAAAGTTTGTAGTTTCTGTATCATCGCCACAATGTTGAAATGATTCAACAATTTTTCTTCGAATAGATTTATTTAAACTTTCGTATATTTCTACGCTTAATCCGAGAGTTCAGTACAGCGACATTTTTCAAATAGGAATATCATCAACTTTTTCATAATTTTCAGTCAATCTTCTTTCTTTATCACAATAATGCAATAAATTATTTTTAAACATCCTTATGGTTTTCCTTTTGCTAATTTTTGGGAAAATTATTTTGAAATTATTATCTGATAAATTGCATATATCTCCAAATTTCATTTATGGATATTCCTTGCATATACAATATGCAATACATGTATTTAAGTGCTTTTCAATTGTAAAAATATGGGATAAAATATTCATTCTAATTGATTGATCAAAATTAAATAAAGCAACTATATCGTTTGAGGATGTTCTATTTATGAATTTATAACCTGTAGAATCTTTAAATGGATAAGCGAATTCGTTGATTAGGTTTTCATAGTTATATTTTTCTAAATATTTTAATAATCTTTCCCTATTTGATATATCTAAATTTAGATCGTTATGCAAATGGTCTATTTGCTGTTCAAACGTTAAGAATGGCTTAGTCATATAAAAATATTAAGCTAAAAAATAATTTTCTATTAAATTTTTATTGTGTTTATTTCAAATATGGTGTTACTAAGGATAAAAATGGTAGATCAACATTCATATTGGATTTCTAATTTATAAGAATAATGATTTGAGTTTATAACATCTGTATATGACGGGAGGCAAAGCAAGAAATTTGAAAATAAGTGTTAGATAAAATAGAATTATTAAAAATCATCAATTACTTAACATAAAGAATTAATATAATTAAGCACAATGAAATTAGAAAAGATTGTTACACGTAGTGAAAATTTTGCAGACTGATATACTAGTGTAATTCAGGCTGCTAGATTAATTGATTATGCCTCCATCAAAGGCACCATGATTTTTCAACCCAATGGATGGGCTATTTGACAAAATATTGTTCACGAATTAGATCGACGTTTTGCTACCAAAGGTATTCTAAATGTACAGTTGCCACTCTTTATTAAATATTCTGAATTTACGAAAGAGAAAGAACATGTGGAAGGTTTTGCACCAGAATTATTTTTAGTTACTCAACAAGGTGACAAAAAATTAGAAGAGCCATATGTAGTGAGACCAACTAGTGAAGTGGCTTTTTGTAATTATTATAAAAAAATAGTCAACTCATACAATGAGTTGCCACTCAAATATAACCAGTGGTGTAATGTATTCCGAGTCGAAAAAAATACACGTCCATTTTTAAGAAATTGTGAATTCTTTTGGCAAGAATTGCACACAGTTCATTCAACTAGCGAAGATGCAATTCAAACCACGAAAGAAATGATTCAACTATATAAAGATTTTGTGAATTACTTTTTATGTATTCCCGTATTAATGGGTGAGAAAACTGAAGGTGAACGTTTCGCTGGTGCTAATAACACATACACTATTGAAGCTTTAATGCAAGACGGTCAAGCTTTACAATGTGGAACATCACATTATTTAGGACAAAATTTTTCCAAAACATTCGATATTAAATTTCAATCAAAAGAAAACCTATATGAATATGTACACCAAACTTCAGCTGGATTATCAACTCGGATTATTGGAGCAATTATTATGTCGCATGCCGATGATAAAGGATTAGTGTTGCCGATTGGTGTTGCTCCAATTCAAGTCGCAATCCTTCCCGTTTTTGCAGACAAAGATCCTAAAGTGATGGAAACGGCCAATGATCTATATAAACAACTTCACACTAAATATCGTGTAAAAATTGACACTACCAATAACGGTTTTGGTTATAAGATTGCTGAACAAGAAGTAAACGGCACACCAATTTCATTAGTGTTAGGACCAAAAGATATCCAAAATAATTCAATCACATTAATTAGACGTGATAATGGCGAGAAAATAAATGTGAATTTGAATGACATAGTTAAAACTATTGATGAACAATGTCATTCATATCAAATCGCCATTTATAAGAAGGCTGAAATTAGATTAAATGATGCAATTGTAGAAGTAAAAACGATTGAAGAATTTAATACAGCTATTCAAAATCGTAAAATTATTAAAGCGGCATGAGGCGGATCACCATCTGATGAAAAGGCATTAAAAGAGCAAACAGGTGCATCACCACGATGCATTGTAGATAAAGCGGATAATCAGGTTTGTTTTTTTACTAAAAAACCAGCACATGATATTGTATACTTTGCGAGGGCATACTAATGGCAAATAAAATTCATAATTGAATTATTCGTGGAGCACAAAATGCTCAATGGATTCACAAGGATAAAAAAAGTCGTGTGAAGTTTCGCAATATTTATGCTGGTATTATGTGTGGATTTCTTATTTTATTTTTAGGATCCATTGTTTTCTTTGCATTATGAGGATTAAAGTTTGATCCTAATAAACCTAATCCATATGATACTAGTGATGGACCACTTTATTATTTGATTCCAGGAATAGTTTTATTTGTGTTAGTGGCTATTGCTGCAGGCTTTGTTGGTGGTATTTATTTTCCAATGGTGTATAAAACATCTAAGCAACTATATATGGGAACTGAAGAATACAAACAACAACTTCATAAATATAGTAATGAGGATCTTACAAAATATAAACTAAAAGATTTAATGTGGTTCAAGAAATTAGGATGAATTACTAAGACTGATTTTGATCTTGCTATGACTAAAAAAATCAAGGAGAAAAAATAACGTATGAAACGTACTAACTATATTAGTTGAGATGAATACTTTATGGGTGTAGCAAAGCTATCAGCTTTGCGCTCTAAAGATCCAGGGACACAGGTCGGATGCTGCATTGCAACAGCTGACAATCGCATTGCGTCATTGGGATATAACGGTCTACCAAGGGGTTGTAAAGATGATGAATTCCCATGAAATCGTGAAGGTACACCATTAGAAACTAAATACTTATATGTTGTGCATTCTGAATTGAACGCCATATTAAATTTCTCTGGTGATGATTTAACCGGTTGTAAAATTTATGTAACATTATTTCCTTGCAATGAATGTGCCAAGGCAATTATTCAATCAGGAATCAAAGAAATAGTTTACGGTGAAGATCGCTACTCAGACACAGATTCTGTAAAAGCATCTAAAAAAATGCTAGATGCATCTGGGGTAATTCACCGTAAATACGAGTCTTCTAATAAAAAATTAACAATTGAAATTTAATGATGGTACAACAAAATAAAACATGAATAAAAAATACAAGTAAGGGAAACCGACATGCATTTCGTTTTTTTACTTATGTTAGATTTTCACTAATAATTGCTAACGCAATATTATTCGCAACTTTTATATCCATTGATTCACTTTATAATACAATTTTCCATTCCGTATTTAAAAGTGCTGATGGTTTTGGGTATGCTACCATGTATATATATGCGTTATTTATAGCTATTTTTTTATTTTCTACTTGCTTGCTATTATTTGTTTATCTTCTAATGCATATCCATTTTGTGCGCAAGAGTAAGATGGTAAGATTGTCTAAATTTGAGGTATTTATACTGGTTGATTTTTTAGTCTTTACCCTTGCTATTCTGATTGTATCTTATGTTGGATTTTTAGGATACGATTGACAAATAATCGATGCTGATACTAACACTTTCAATCCACTATTTATGTATGGTACACCGTTAATAGACACAATTGCTATTTTACCGATGTTAGTTTTAAATGTAATGTGTTTTATTGATAATGCATGGAATGTCCATGTTGGCACTAAATATAGTTTATATGGTAATAATAAAGATAAGCATAGATTTCAATTTCGTTTATTAACTATTCTTTTAATATTAATTTCTGTAAGTTTAATTTTTTCAATCTGAGGAGAACCAGATAATTTAGTTTTTACTCTAGGTGGACTAATAGTTGAATTATTTAAAGACCCTGAATTTATGAATGAATACATTTTTTCCTGTATTTTATTTTATTTAGCATTACTTCTCATTATTTCTAATTTCTTTTTCTGTATTTTTTATTTTGGTTTCAGGATTCGTCAAGAGTCAAAAGGGAAAGTTCTAATGTTTCCTCGGAAAGAGTTTGTAATTTATTTAATTAATTTTTTAATAATTGCTATCTTCTTGATATCTACATCGGTTTATAACATGTGGGCCAACTTTGATAAAGAAAACATTATGTATACAACCATCGGTGTCATTAATTTGGGAATTGCATTACCAACACTAGTGGTATCTACAATTGGTTATACTTCGGTTGTTGAAAGGAATCAAAAATAATGAAAACTTTTATCAAACCTGAAAAATCCAATTTTAAGGTAATTAGGAAACATATTTACAAATCTCCAGCATACATATTAGCTTGAATTGGTTTCATCATCGGAATTTCTGTCATAGCATGATCTTTTTGTTTGAAATTTGTTCCCGATTTAAATAAGCATCCTATCTATACAAATGTCATTGCACAGTTATGATTTGCAAATCTGCAATTTTTTACAATTCAAACAAACATATTACTTGTGGTCTTTTATTTTCTTTGAATAGTAGCGCTTAAAACCAAGATATTCAACACGAATAAGTTTTTGATATTTACAACATCATATATTATCCTTGTGTTCACGGTTGCCTGATTTATGATGTCGCCTATTTTTGTTTTACAAGGCACAAATCCAGCTGGCAAATTAGATTCAATTGAGACTATATTAGTTCATTTGCTTACACCAGTTTTATTTGTTGTGTTTGCCATATTTGCAATGAAATATCCCCGTCCAGATATAAAACGTACTTTAAAATTTTGGACTAATTTGGCATTTGCATTTATTTATCCATTAATTTACTTTACATATGTGGTAGCGATTAATTTTATTGCGATGCCATCTTCAATATTCATGGAACCATATGCTTCACAATTAAGTTATGGATACTCTTATGTAAGCGTTTACAGTCTTTTGACTGATTACAATCCTAAATGTTTCATTCCAATTTGAGATTCGAGTTCAAGTACATGAAACTTCTTTCCAGGTGGTTCGCCAAGTGATCCAACAAGTGACTCGTGAAATAGTGGGAAAGAATGAAGATTATTTACAGTGCCTATTATTTATATTTACTTTGCACTTGATTTTTTGATTTTAGTGTATATTAACAATAGACAAAATAATCGTTACAAAATTGCAAAACAATCTAAAAAAATATTTATTTATTAATGGTTTTAGTGGATGGAGAATGATGTTTAGATTTTAATTTATTGGATTCTTTAACTCAAAAAACAATTCCAATGATTAAAAGTACAACACCTACGACAGGCGATGGAAGAATGATGGCAAGTGTCTCTGGCCCGCCAAAAACGTGCCCAAAGGCCGCTAACATAGTCAAAATTACACCAACGGCCAACAGCCCTATGCCATAAATGTTAAAGTAATCCCCACTATATGTTTTTTAGTTTTAGAGGGGGAGGCATTATTTTTTTGTTTTATTGTTTGATTAGTATTCATATTTATCTAAATATCTTATTAATCAATTATACGTTTTATGACATTTTTTACAAATAAATTTTGGTCTTTATTTTCATATAAAACATGGTAGATTTCGTCAAGCAATGGGGAATTTAATTTTTTATTTTTAATAGTTTGATAAATTACTTTTGTAGCCAAATATCCTTCAACTGTTGATGTGTTTTGAATTAGTGCTTTTTTAACACCAACCATTGCCACAAGTTTACCAAAAGAAAAATTACGTGATTTTTCATCAGTACAAGTTAGGTAGATATCACCAATACCACAAAATTGAGTAATAGTGCTAGATTGGCCACCATAGATATCTACTAATCTATTAATTTCTTTTGTACCTTGCGCTAACATGGCGGCTCTAGTGTTAATAGATGTATGCAATTGATAAGCAACTCCCATAGCAATCGCCATAACATTTTTAAGAGCACCTATAATTTCTGCACCAACCTCATCTTTAATTTCAATACAACGAAAATGGGAATTGTTAAATAGTAAGCTTACCATCCTAGCTAACGGTAAACTAGACGAGATACTATTGATCATTGTTGGTTGCTGATTGAAAACTTCAATTGCAAATGATGGACCAATTAAACTTACTAAACCCTTAGATTTACCATTAATAATTTGCTTAATGGTTTTTGATCAGATGTCATTAGTCTGTGGGTCTAAACCTTTGGATACATTGATAAAATAACATTTGTATGTAAGCTTATCAATGAATTGTTTTAAGGTGTTAACAATATAAATTGATGGAACCGCAATTAAGATAAAGTTAGGATGGGCGGATAAAACTTGGTCAATATTGGTTGAAGCAATTAATGGTTTGTCAACTAATTTTTTATTGCCATAATAACGAGTGTTCAGTTGATGATTTAGATCATTAACTTCTTTAGAATCTACACCTCACATCACCACGGTATGCCCATTTTCCATTAAGATGTTGGCAAGTGCTGTTCCTCATGCTCCGGTACCTAAAATTGCGATTTTAGCCATATTAACGATCCTTTCTTGCACCACGTGATCTTGCGTTTTTATCCTTGAAGTACACAGTGATGGGTACCATTGTTATACCAAATGATTCGCGGATTTGATTCTCTATATAACGTGCATATGAGATGTGGATATGTTTAGGGTCATTGCCAAAGATAACAAATGTGGGAATTTGGCTTTTAACTTGTGTCGCATATGATAAATTGGCACGACCACCTTTAAATGATGGTGGGGGGTTAGAGATTTGTGCTTTGGCAATCACATCATTTAATAAAGAAGTTGATATGTTAAGAGTTAATTGTTTTCGAATTTCACTAATAGTTTCAAAAATTGTATGTACCCTTTTATTCATTTCAGCACTAATGAAAATTAGTGGTGCTCATGATAAATACTTGAAACGTTGACGAATTAATTTAGTCATTTCTACCATCGTTCGTTCATCTTTTTTTACTTTATCTCATTTATTCACACAAATGATTGTAGGGATATTAGCCCCATATGCAAGACCACCTATCACTTCATCTTGCTCATTAAAATCTTCGCTACCATCTACCATAAATAAAACCAAGTTGCTACGCTCAATGGCATCTTCAGTACGCATCACAGCATATTTTTCAATGTTATCGGTAATTTTTCCTTTGCGCCTAATTCCAGCTGTATCGATGATAGTATACAACTTACCTTCGTATTTGAAATCAACATCAATACTATCTCTTGTGGTATGAGCAATAGGCGATACCAATACACGGTCTTCTCGTAATACTGTGTTTACAAGTGTGGATTTACCAACATTTGGTCGTCCAACAATACAAAAAGCAAAACCATTATCTTGATCAAGTTTAGCATCAGCGGTGGTGGATTTAATAACTTGGTCCAATAAATCACCGACACCGATACCGTGTTCTGAAGAAATAAAACGAGGCTCGCCAAAACCTAAGGAATAGTATTGTTTGATGTTTTGACCATTATCATTTTCAGATTTATTAACAACGAGGATGACTTGCTTAGTTTTGTATTTCTTTAACACCTTAGTCACATAATAATCTTCAGTATTAATACCTTCCTTACAAGAAACAATGAAAATAATAATGTTTGCCTCTTCAATAGCAAACTTCACTTGGGTTTCAATGTTTTTCTGAAAGGAGACATTTTTATTAGTTAAACCGCCTGTATCTATTACCACAAATTCTTTATTTAATCAAGTGGCATTGGCATAAATCCGATCACGCGTCACACCGGGTTGATCATCAACAATCGATTTTCTCTTATTAATAATCCTATTAAATAATGTAGATTTACCTACATTAGGTTTACCAACTAAGGCGACTTTAATCATCGAGAACCCTTTTTAATTCAAATGCTCTTATCACTTGTTGAACATTTTCATCAAAAGATTTACCGTCAGTGTCAATAGTTATGGCATCAGGTGCTTTCATTAATGGAGCAATGGCACGGTGAGAGTCTTGATAATCACGAGTGACCAAATCGTTTTTAATGTCCTCAAGTAACTCGCGTTTGTTATTTTGTAACCAACGTCTTTTTGCTCTAGTTTCCAATGAAGCAGTTAAAAATACTTTGAGAGTAGCATTTGGTAATACTACTGTTGTAGTATCTCGACCTTCCATAACGCAACTTTGCCCGGCAGCAATAATTTGTTGATCTTTCACACATTTTTCACGGACTGCACCGATTGTGCCAATTTTACTAGCCAACATTGCGATGGGAGCAGTGTAGCATTCAGCAGTGACATCTTTATTGTTTAAATAAAGCTTATCAGGAGTTAGCATGACTTTATTTTCATTTAATATTTTTTTAACTTCATCAATGTTGGTTAAGTCAGCATTTTGAAGCGCGATGCCATAGCAACGATACATTCCACCTGTGTTGATAAATAAAAATCCAAGTTTTTTAGCAACAGCTTGAGCAATTGTGCTTTTGCCTGCACCACCTGGTCCATCGATCGCTATTTGACGTACTTTATTAGCCATATTACACACTCCATCCAGAAACAATTAATACTAAGAGTACAATAATGGCTAATAAACTTAAAAAACTCAAAATTGATGGAACAATATAAATGATTTTGTTGTAATTTTTTTTGGTACTAGAATAAGCGGAAATTGATTTGATGTTCTCCACAGCATTAGAATTATCGGCAATTTTAGAAAGTTCGTTGATTTGAGTGATTTGGTTTTTACTATTAGATTGAAAATGAGCTCAACTAGAATTTTGGAACTCTAAGTTTTTTTCATTGTCTGAAAATTTTAAGTAAGTACTATCCTCAACCAATCACTTACGATTAATATTGCCCTTTTGATCAATGATTGGTTGGGGTTGATATTTTGTACTTCATTCTATAATTTCAGCATTCATATTGTTAATACGATTTTCGTCAATTAAATTCATGAAATGTGTCATTTGGTTTGCTTCTTTCATTTCATTGGTATTGATAGAAATCAATTTGGCGAGCGATTTATCAATATTGAGATTTATGAGAATGTTAGGATCTAGTGCATTTATTTTGTCACGGTATTGTGAAGATATATTTGATTCATCCACTAACCTATCAATCAACATACCTTCGTTAGTGATTTCATTACGATAAACTCGATAACGTTCCATTCGTGTTTCCATAAACATCCTTAAAGTAATTTAATTATATAATTGTCTTACTATTTATGGCTTTAAGAAAGAAAACAGTAATCAAGTTTGTACCTTGCATCGATAGACAAGAGATTATCACTAGTGTTAGTAATATTATTTTTGACCAAGTAAAAAAGAAAAAAAATTCAATTATTGGCTTCGGTGCTGCAATGGGGTTATCAGACTTATATGATCAAATTGCTATTGAATTTAAACGTCGTAAAATTAGTTTTAAAGATGTTGTAATTATTAATAGTGATGAATATATTGATATTGAACAACGTTATAAGAAATATTCCAAAATAGAATTAATGAAGAATTTTTTATTTAAACGTACTGACATTAATTTGGATAATGTTCTATCTCCTAATAAAGAAAATTACAAGACATTTGATAAGACAATTCGTAAATTAGGGGGAATTGATTTACTTATTTTGTTGCCAGGTGCAAATGGTTATGTTGGCTTTAATGAACCTGGCACTAAGATTAATTCTAAAACTCACATTAGTAAATTAGAAAATGATACAAGATCATCGCTAACTGGGATTTTTGATGAAAAAATTAATGTTCCATATTATGCAATTACAATTGGACTTAAAACTATTTTAGAGTCTAAAAAAATTATTTTAATTGCTTCAGATAGTTCTGTAAGCGCAGCGATAAGTAAACTATTTGAAAAAGGATATTTACAGATTTGGCCGATAACTTCGTTAATTTTTGGTGAAGACGTGACTGCTTTTGTGACTCTAGAAGCCACCAAGTTAATGACAAACTAAGAATGTAGTGGTCTTAATAATTGGTTGATTAAAACAACTAGCATGTCCATTTTAGCTGGGAGAATTATTTTTAATAAATTGTGAATTTCAGTTAAGTATTCGCATTGTATTAAAGTAAATTCAATCGTTTTGTTATATTGGTTGGTTAAATTCTTTTTAGCAGAAATATGCAATTGTTCAGAACGATAGTTTATTAGAAATAACTTAATAATATAACGAAACAACTCGCTTACTTGTTTAGTGACAAAATGAACACCGCGTTCTTTAGCATATTTTTCAATTAATAAACTATACGTTTCTGCAAACGAAGCCATTGATAGTATTTGATGTTTAGTAACTTTGCTTATCCCGCTTAGTTTTTCCAATAAACTATCAGCTTCAATGTGTTTTACGTTAGCTTTTAGCATCTCAACATATGTTTCAATCAATTTGTATTGATTTAAAGAATCAATTGTTGAATAAATTTTTATCACATTAAAATATTGATTGATAAAATTGACTATAAAAATTAATATTTTTAAATCTGGATCTT
>JAITNN010000019.1 GCA_031290395.1 Mycoplasmataceae bacterium | reverse complement strand
ATAAATTAATGCTTTCGGCATTGTTTCATTGCTAATCACAAAGTTCTCTAAACTACGTTGAGTCTGTGCACCCCAATATTTGCTATCATCAACTTTAATTTCGCCAATGCTGTCTTTTTCAATTCGATATTTCATATACATATATAATAAACGAATTAATTATGCGTTTATTAGGAATTGATCTGGGAACAAAAACTATGGGGTTAGCCATTACTGATTCAATCCAGATGTTGGCTAGTGGATTAGAGAACTTTGAATATGCTAATAATGACTTAAATATTTGTGTAAATAAAATCAATAGTTTACTATCGCGTTACCAAAACGATGTGGAAAAAATCATTTTGGGTTATCCAACTAATGTTAACAATACCAAAAACGAAAGAACATTGTTGGTGGAACAATTCTATGAATTATTAAAAAGAATTGTTCCTACAAATATTAAGATTGTCTTACAAGATGAGCGCTACACAACATTAAAGGCCACTGGTATGATGAAATTTGATGTGGGTCTTAAGAGCAGCCAAATTAAGAAAATTAAAGATAAGATGAGCGCTGTAGTGATTTTACAAGAATATATGGAAATGATCTAATACATATGAATGAGAAAATCCAGAAAATCTTTAATTATTGTTACAATAGCATCACCGTTGGTGATCAAAAGAATTGGGACTATAGCACGGTTGATGCTAATGTCTTAGAAAAATTTGAACATTACATTGAATACTATTCGTATGACTATATTAAATTGGCATATTTGGATTTAATTAAAGAACATCAAAGTAGCAAATTTAGTTATTTCATTAAAACCCCAGAAAATTTTCTTTTTTTCTTTGAATTATCTAGAAGAATTGGTGACACCGTGATGCCATACATCAAATCAATTGAAGCAAAATTTGCTACTAGATTAGTCGATTATCTTAGCAATGAAACTGACGATAATATTAAAAAATATTTAGCAATGAATAAAATTGAAGTAAAGGATGAATTCTATTGACTAAATTTAGATCCTAACACTAAGATAACTACTAAATTAAGATTTAGTAGTTTCGGCACTTTGAAGCAAGTATACAAAAGAGTACTAAGCGATGATAAAAAACCAGAAATCGCTAACTATATGTTCAATGGTTTGAATAAAGATAACTATAAAATCTTTGGAGAAGTTCTAGATTGTTTAGTGAAATTTCGTAACATCATTGCTCATAATGGTTCTATTTTATGTACAGATATTCATTATTATCTAAACAATGCTAGTATCAAGCAAGTGTGCAAAGTGTTTAATATTGAATTTAACATTGACACAGATAGCTCATTCGCACTTATGTTAAAACTAGTAAATTGTTTAATTTCTACCGACATCCAAAAAGATGTTGATGAATCAATTGCTGAAAAATTTCAACACCTTGAAGAAAAATCCAAAAACCCTAATAATTCATCATGAAATATTGATGATTCATCAACATATTTGAAAAAGCTTCGTCAAATTGGTATTACCAAATATATGTTTATTAAGGGGGTTTAATGAACATTCAGTCCTTAATTAAACAACGTAGTCAAGAAAATGCTATTCCTTTTGTCAGAGATGACACATTATCTTTCATCATTAACTATATTGATACCAATCATATCAAGTCAATCTTAGAAATTGGGACAGGATATGGTTATAGTGCCTATAGCATGTCTTTGACCAACGCTAGTCAAATTGTTACTGTTGAAAAAAACGAAGACAACTTTGAGACTGCCTATGATTTTCTCAAAGATAATCCGAAAATTACATGCGTTAACGATGATGCTTTTGATTATTCGGTGCACCAATCATTTGATTTAATTTTCATTGACGGACCAAAATCACATCAGGAAGAATTGGTAGAAAAATATATGAATAATCTTAATGACAATGGTACCATCATTATTGACAATGTTTTCTTAAAGAAATTTGACAAGATATCTAACCCCACCAAAAATCAAAAATCATTGATAACTAAAGTCCAAAACTTCCGAAAATGACTTTTAGATAACCACAGTCTAAGTGTCAAAATTATCGATTTAGACGATGGCATCGCAATTTTGAAATTAAAATAATTCCCAAAATTAACCTATGTATTACATACATAGGTTATTTCGATTTATTGAAAATAATAATTAAAAAAATTATTTTCGGCATATTACTACTTGAAGGGATGGTAATATGCCATGAGTTATAATAAGAAGGATAAAATGATTAAGATTGAACAGTACGAACAGGATCCAAAAAGAGAGGGGCACGAAATAAAGGTTTCTGTTTTGGCTAAAAAAAGTCCTAAATCTCCGATTCCACCAAAACCTAAGCCTCCAAAATCAAAAACGACAAAAGAATTGCTTCTAGAGTTTATGTCTAAGCAAGATGGGTTTAATAGCAATGTTAATACTCGCTTTGATCGTATTGAAACAGATATCAAAAGCATTAAGACCATTGTTGAATATAATGTTCAGCTCAATATTCTTAAAACGCCTAAATAATTTCGCTTAAATTAACGCTTTCTAAAGTTCATTAGAGAAAAGATTTGAAAGAAAACTCACAGCGTCTTAACAATGTGAGTTTTTTCTATGCACTTTCATCATCTATATCATTAATGCATGAATGAACAAAATTAATTTTAATTTATTTTGTCGGAGTGTACTTATATTCGAATTCGTCAAAAGTCAAAAGTTCTCAATCGCAAACATCAACTAATTTAATCTTTATTATTAGATTTTTCACATCGTCTCTACTTTTTATTGATGGATCGTACACAAAAATTCATCTACAATGACTCCTCAACAAATATTTTAAAAAAAAGAAATACGGCAAATCAATTTTGTCTAATGAATGTCCTATAACAACAACCATTGTTACATCATAATACTTATCATAATGATGGAACATATTATGTATGTTGGCATTGCAATCTTTTTTAATGGAACTTAAATTCGCATGTTCCTCACCTATTGCCAATTTTACTGCTCATTCTCCGTACGGTTCTTGGTCGTATATGTCGTTATCGCAGATGTATTCTTCAGTAAAAGTGTCTAATTCATTGTCTTTGTTCTCTAGATCAAAAAAAGCTGGAACCGGTTCAAAACCAGAGAGGATGCAATTATCATTGGCAACATCGCCATGAATATGGCATATATTTTCACAAGGAATTTTATAAAATTCTTCTAAGGTAAGAGAATAATTAAAAGTAAAATAATAATCATTAGATGTAATATTTTTTATTTTTTTTGCTTGATTAATTTTTTTTAAGTCAAAAGTCTTTGCTCATTGACATACAGATTTTCCAAAATATTTTACTCATTCAAAATCTTCTATTGTTTCATATTCTTCTAATATTAATTGTGCTTCTGCATCACAAGATCCTCAAGTTTGCCTATCATCAAAAATACTCGGAATGTAATCCCTAACCATGCTTTTACGTTCTTCAATTTTTTCATGCAAGTCATCTGCTTGTGATTCATCAAAGACGATTTTTCTTTCTAATGCATTTCATTCATAGTTTTTTATACTAAAAATATCGATATTGAAATATTTTTTCAGTCCTTCAACATATCTTATATAGTTTTTATTTTTATATTCTTCTTTTAGAAAAACACCATATTGATAAAAATGACTTTGTATATCGTGATGTAGGTCAAAGCCATTGCCTAAAATAAACAGTCTACTCATACATTATCTTTTTTGACAAATAATTCCAAAATAGTAATGCAATATTAGGTATGAAAATAAAAATGTTACTGATAGGGTTGCACACAAGCACGCAATGTTATTTGCGATAGTAAGCAAAATTGACAAAATGAGACAAAACAACATTAGGCAAAATGCGTCAATGCTATAAATTTTTCTTGTGTTTAATAAATTTGTTTTATCGGGATGTTTAATGTCTATTCTATAAGAAAAAACTATCGTTATAACCACCATTACGGTTGCCAAAGATTCACTTATTAGTGAAAGAAATCATGTTTCTTGTCCTAAATTAATATTAATTTCTGCATAAAAAGAAAATATAAAAATAAATATTAATGGTGGTAAGTAAATAATTCAAAATCACATTCTACATAGTCATGATTCATCTGGTTCTTTATTAAAATATGCTTGAACAACAAAAATACAAATAAATATATAAAATTGCATCATTCACATAAATCACTGGGCCGAACAGTTTATCAATATTTTGTAACCATAAATAATTTCCATACTTCACAACAAGATTGATAAAAACAGACAAATAATAGTTTTTCTAAAAATTGTAGCTAAGCAGCGGTGTAGAGATTTGCCTTTACCAATACTAAAATATTCCCTTTGTAATACTCTCCATATAGATTTTTTGCTTTTATCATGCATCATAAAACCTGTAATACAGTGTAAAAAACCCGGTTGTAAAATCTACGAATGGACATGCTAAAGATTTAAAATTTATTTTAAAATTAACAAAGCCTCCGATGGGTGTGCCCTCTGGTATATTTCATGTTGCTTTCTCTGCTTGCATATCGTAGGCAATGTTTCAAGGGTTTCCAGTCGGTATTCATGGTCTTCCTGGTGTGATGTCAACTATTTCTGCTGTATATCGTTGATCAACTATACCTGTAATTGTTATGCACCATTTGTGATCCTCTGTTCCAAAGCCAAAGTCTTCTGTGTATTTCGCTCCATCTCCTCCTGTAACAATAATGTTGACTTTGGTTACAGTTAAAATGATATTGGTTGATTCAGAAAACTTTGTCATATCTGCGATAGCGGTTGCTCTAACTTTAAACATGTATGTTCCAGTATCCAAATCATCTTGATCATTTCACATTACTTTTTTAGTATCAGAATCAAAATATAATCATGTAGGCAAACTTCCAGAATCTGATGGAATCAAACTTCAATTAATGCTTTGATTTTGTGAACCACTTACTGTCGCATCCCATGAATTATTTTCTATTCCAGAAACACCAACATAACCGCTCATTATAGTGTCACCGCCAGTTAATGTAACTTCTACATCGCCATGATTTATTGTTAAAGTAATTAACCGCGAGAATCCATAATAATCCTGGTCCACTACAGAAGTTGCTTTTATTTTAAAATAATATATCCCATCAACATTAGGAGTGGATCAAAATACTTTTTTTGTTACTTGGTTGAAATTAAGCCATGCTGGTTGTTCACCTTGATCCATAACTATCTCATATGTAACACTTTGGTTTTCTTCATCGTGAACAATAGCGTTTCATTGGTTTGTTTCTTGCGATGCGGTACCATATTGCCCCGACATTATTAAATCACCACCTGATATTTTTACGCCATTATCAATAGTTAAAGATACTTCAAATTGTTGTAGTCTATCGCTGTAATTTGATTTAGAAGCTTTACATTGAATAATAAAATCATAAATTCCTAAATCTGTCGTGTTATCTATGGTAAGGGTGCCTGTGTTTTCACCAATTGTAATTTTATCTATAGGATATTGATTTCCGGACAATGATCATGATATCGAGCATCCAGACATTAAATTTTCTGCATACAAATCATATGTTGCACCATCACCATATGTTATGCTTTCATCATCAGTAATTCCGCTAATTTGAAAATTAGGAATTTCACCCTTGTTAATAACTAAATTAGTGCTTAGATATTCTGTTTTTGAATTATAAAACTCCTTAGATGCAGTTGCTTGTATTTGAAACGCGTATTGTCCTGCGTTCAGTCCGCTTGCTATGTTTAGACGAGAACCACTAATTGTAATATTGGAAGTTGATGAATATGACAATGAATAATCAACATTCGCATTGGATGGATATAAATTAGTAGTTTGTAACTGGAATCACAAATTATCATATTGATAAGGCAAAGCAGTTCACCCATCAATAATTATTGAGAAATCGGATATATCATATTGTTGTATTTTTAACGAAATTGGCTTTGTTACAACTCTCGTTTGATAATTAGGCTTAGAAGCAGTAGCAACAATGTTAAAATTATAATTCCCTGGAGCCAATCCTTGTTTTATTGTTAAAGTCGAAAGATCTATGTCTAGATATGATTCAATAGATCCTGTCGTGTTTCAGATAACCGTGGTATCTGATAATATGGTAGTTGTAGATAAATTGTATTTATGCTCCGAATAATCGCTATAGTAAGTTAAACTACTATCTATCCCTTTAATTTCAAACTCAGGCAACTTTGTGCTACTACAACTAGTTGTTAACAGACCTACCGTCGCACCTGCCCCCACTACGAATGTTGAACTAGCTACTAGAACATTCTTTCAAATTTGCGATTTACCTGTATTTTTCATTTTTCATTTTTCACATCTCGTATACCACATCTACATAGAGTGGCATAATTCCTTATTTTTCCTAATAAGGAATTATGCGTATGCATGGATACCAATCTTGCACACGCGATAGGCTAACATCATCAAATGTATTAATGACATCTTGTAGTGACGATAGCAACATATTTTTGTAAAAGTTATACGTAACGACATGCTAAATATAGTAGTCAGTAACAGAAATTAATAAGACTATACTAATTTTCGCTTTGAACTATCTAGCAAATCTTTAAATTAACATTGAAACCTAAAATTTCCGAAAATGATTTTTAGATAACCATGGTTTAAGTGTCAAAATTATTTATTTAGACGATGGCATCGCAATTTTAAAATTAAAATAATTCTCAAAATTAACCTATGTATGTAATACATAGGTTATTTCGATTTATTGAAAATAATAATTAAAAAAAATATTTTCGGCATATTAGTAAGTGGAGGAACAATATGCAATCAGCTCTACTATATGTCGCCATTAAACAGAATGGCAATTGAGAAAAAATATACCATGCCTTGGAGGAACACACTAAGATTCCCCGGGTGAATTTAATCAAACTAGAAAACAAAATTAAATGTGATTATCTAACGATAACTAACAATAACTATCCAGTTCATTTAAAGCGAATTTATAAACCACCATTTGTGATCTTTGGGGTTGGGGAATTTTCCAATTTAGACCAACCATTAATCACCATCGTTGGTCGTGTGGAGAAATTCAACATTGAATTTCTAGACGCTTTAAATGATTTTGGGTATGGATTTGTATATCAAGTCAACGAAAATACCTATAAATCAGCTAAAAAAATGACAGATCTGGGATACCGCACGGTTTTCGTTGTGGAACAAGGTATTACTAGCGACTACAAAGGGTTATATGGTACAAACACTTTAGTCATAAGTGAAACCTACACAAAACCAAAAGAAGAATATGACGACCAAAAATTAAATCGAATTACATTAGGGAGTGAAAACAAGGTACTTTTTATCGACTATGACGAATGTGAACAATATCAGAATGATTTGGCTTTATGCCATCGTGAGAGAAATCATCTTTACAAAATTATTTATAAATACGATCAATCAATTGTTAGTGTGTGAACAAAGCACCACGCTGAATTAATTTGAAACATCGGACAATTTAAAGCGATTTTTAGTGGAGTGTAATATGAAATTCAAAGTTACAGCAACATTAATTACTACTTCTACAATTACAAAGGATGTAGAAGCAAAAAGCCTTAAGGAAGCCACGGCAAATTTATTATTAGAAAGCGATCCAAAAAATTGGAAACATAAAACAACTTTGAAAACAGCTAGTGATTAGTTATTCTTATCTCGTATCTTTTTAAGCATTGCTTGCCCTTCTAGGCTTAATGGTGCATTGAGCTGTTCAAAATGCTTAGCTTCAAAATATTTTATTAGTTCGTCAGTATTTTTAAAATATGCCATAGTATTTTACCGTTTATGCCTTTGTATTGTATCGTGCCGCTTCTCTAGCTCTTTTTGCCGCAAGTCATTTTTTAAACAAAGCTTTTTTCTCCTCAGTCACTGGAGAACTAATCATTTTTAAATGTTGATCTTCAAAATATTTTATCAATTCATTAGTGTTTTTAAAGTATGCCATATTTAATTATTATAAAACATTTTTGGCATGATTATTTTAGGCAATACCAAGCGGTCAATCTTATAGTATTCATGGTTGTATTTTGACATTTGCTATAATACTTAATAATATATGAGCAAGAATTTATTAATAATTGAGTCACCAAATAAAGTTGAAACCATTGGCAAATACCTTAAAGGTGAAGACTTCAAAATCATGGCAACGATTGGTCACATTCGCGATTTATCAACAAGAGGTATGGGGTTTGATGAAAAAACATTAGAGCCAAAATGAGTGATCCCTTCTGGCAAGAAGCGTGGTATTCGTGGTGAAAAATCTAAACAAGAAATCATCAATGAAATAAAAGAAGCAGCAACTAAAGCTGAAAAAATATATCTTGCAACTGACCCTGACCGTGAAGGTGAAGCCATTGCATGACATGTTTATGAAATTCTTAACGATAAAGATAAAGCAAAGTGCTACCGAATTACTTTTAATGAAATTACAAAACCCGCTATCTTAAAAGCATTAGAAGTGCCTAGGCAAATTGATATCCGTTGGGTACAATCGCAATTTGCTAGACGTATCCTTGACCGTCTTGTAGGTTATAGTTTATCAAAACTAGTTAGACAAAAACTTCGTGGTACATCAGCTGGCCGTGTTCAAAGTGTGGCACTTAAGTTTATTTATGACCGTGAAAAAGAAATTGAGAGATTTAAAGAACGCAAATGATGAACTGTCGATGCAGTATTAGAAAATGAAGCCAAATTAATTCTTCGTGAAATTAGTACTTCTTTAAAGAAACAAGTTCAATTAGCGAAAGTCGAAGGTGAAGAAGAAGGTAGCGGTGTAGACCTTGCCGATGAGGCTAGTGCAAAACTCATCGTTGATAAATTAGACAAACAATTCAAAATTTATTCCATTGATGATCCAACTGAAAAAAATAGCAATCCTAGAGAACCATACAAAACTTCCACATTACAACAGGATGCGATTAATAAGTTAGGCTGAAATGTGGGCCGTGTTACTAGCACTGCTCAACATTTATATGAAGGTATTAAAATAAAAGGTGAACATACTGCATTAATTTCATACCCTCGTACTGATAGCACTCGTATCTCTGAAACATTTTCAGAAAATGTTAAAGAATATATTTTGAAAAAATATGGAGATAAATATTACCAAATGCGTCACTTTGGTGCAACACCAAAAAAAGATGAAGGTAATGTGCAAGATGCTCATGAGGCAATTCGTATTATTGATCCATTTGTAACGCCCGATTCACTTAAGACACTAATTTCTCGTGAAGAATATGCACTATACAAACTAGTTTGAATTCGCACTGTCGCTGCTTTCATGACACCAGCACGTTATGAAACAACCATTGTCCGTTTGCAAAACGAAGATAATAAATTCTATACATACAACCGTCGTCTTATGTTTGATGGTTATCGAAAAATATATCAACACTATGAAGATGTGGAAACCGAATACGACATTCAAATTAGCAAACTTCGGGTTGGTCAGAACATGAAAGCTAAATCAATCGAGGCTAAAGAGCATACATCTATGCCCCCACCTAGATTCAATCAAGCGAGCTTAATTAAATCTTTGGATGAAGCTGGTGTTGGACGACCATCTACATATCGATCAATGGCCAATATGGCTGTGGAACGTGGCTATGCTAAATTGGATAGTCGTGCTTATACAATGTTACCAATCGGTAATACTGTTATTGAAGGATTGGGTCAATACTTTCCTGAAGTAGTTGATCAAGAATTTACGAAAAAAATGGAAGAACATCTTGATGACATTGCAAATCACGATGAAAAATGAAAAGAATGAATTCTTGACGATTTCAAACCAAAATTTGATAAAGAATTAAAAAATGCTCAAGAAAACATGCGTGAGGTAGAACCAGAACAAGTTGGTCGCCCATGTCCTGAGTGTGGTAAAGCATTAATTTATAGAAGATCTAAAAGAACTGGAGTCCAATTCATTGGTTGTTCTGGTTTTCCACAATGTCATTACGCTGAATTTCCAAATGCACCAAAACGAGTTGTGTTAGATGAGAAATGTCCACTTTGTGGTAAAAACTTAGTTGAAAGACACAACAAACGTGGTGAACCGTTCGTTGGTTGCTCAGGATTCCCAAAATGTCGTTACTTACGCAAAGTTGGTAAAGATGGTAAAGTTGTAGAATTCAAAAATAACGAACCAAGAACTTTTGGCAAGTTTAGTAAAAAGAAAACAACACGTAAAACTATTAAGAAAGCTAAAAAGTCATAATGAGTGTTCAACAAGTAACATCCTTAAAGGATTTAACAGACATTACTAGTAACGGTTATACATTAGTGGATTTTTATGCAACTTGATGTGGACCATGTAAAATGCTTGCACCAATCATTGAAGAGATATCTGAAAATATTAACGACATTAAATTTGTAAAAATTGATGTTGATCAAGCAAGCGATGCAGCGCAAGCATTTCACATTCAGTCTATTCCAACCGTTTATTTATTTAAAGATGGTAAACCATTAAATTTCTTCAATGGTTATTTACCAAAAGAACGCATTATTGATTTTATCAATAAACAAAAAAGATAATCTTTCGACTATCTTTTTTTATTTACGCTCAGTTATTTAAAGTCTTTGAAAAATTCTGCAAAAGTTGAATCTAATCCAATGTAAACAACTTTATAAAGTGATTTCAAATTTGGAACACGGGTTCCAGTTTCTAATTTAGAAATGTATGAATGATCGCCTATTTTTAAGCTCATTTGTAATTGGCTCAACTTCTTGGCATTTCTCATTTGCTTAATTTTATTAGAAACTTGAGTAGTTATTTGTTTTTCAGTCATAACAATATAGTATGGAAACTTGCACAATATAACAACGACATTTTGTGCAAATTAAGGTATAATGTCGAAGTATGGTTAAATTGTTAAATCTTGAAGAATATAAAGCGTTGCCAAAAGATGCCCAAATAAATTATTTATTGTCGTTAGGTTTGAAGCATCATGATTGTATTATGCTAAAAAGCAAAGATGGTCAAAAAGAAGTACCGGTAGTTTTAATTTTGAAAAATTCTCAGTAAATAATGAAGAAAAGAAAAATTCTATTTTGCTGCTCGTCTATTCTAACATTAGGTGCAACTATGGGAGTTTCTATGTTTGGTATAACGAGCTGCGGTAAAACGGAGTTACCAAATTTTGAAATATTGGGTATAGATAATTCAATTAAATATGAATATGAATACACTTCACATGCTTACTCATTATCAACAACAACAATATTAACGGACACAACAATTATTTGGTCGACAACTGGACAAATCTCTAATTACATATCTATAGATCTAAATAGACTCACGATAAGTTCCGGTTTAATGCCTGGAGTTTACTCTTTTAAAATTCATGCTCATGCGTCTAAGCCAAACTACAAAGATAAAACCATTATAAAAGACATAACATTGCAGATTACTGACCATCAATTTTCTAATTTTAGTATAGGTATTGACGGATGAACTACATTAACTTATGGGTATGATACACGTGAATTTAATTTGCACACAAATAATTTATACCCAACACCAGATAGCATAACATATTCCTTGTCGAGTTCATCAACTGACAAGATTCAAATTGATGGTGCAAAATTAAGGATTGTAAATGGCTTAAATCCAGGCACATATAATTTTCAATTAACAGCTACAGTAATCAAACAATATTACGATTCTAAAAGCGCTGTATTAAATACATCTCTCGTGGTAAACAATGGAGACTTGCCACCGTTTGATATTGATGGCATACAATCACAAGAGATGTTATACGCCGGGGCTGGACACACATACACTTTGAGTACTACTGAACTACCACCTAATGCAGTCATACAATGATCTTTATATGGACAACATAATGAAAAAATAAATATACCAAATGGTAGCAATACCGTTATTATTTCAAATGAAATAGAAGTTGGAATATATAAATTTACAATACAAGCTTTAGAAGAAAAATCTTATTACAATAATAACATTCAAAAATTAGATGTTACTCTAAATGTTCACTATGGGGTCAATGTTGCTGGTGGGGATACATTACTAACTGGTGCATATGAAACATCATCTATTGAAAATAATGCATGAAGTTTTGCAGTGGATGGAGAAGTCGACCAATCTGTTGTTTGTGAAATAGACATGACGGACGGAATAACAAAACCAAATTGGTTAAATTTTGATTCAAGCACTAATAAAATATATTGATCATCTCCTAGCGAAGAGGGTGAGTTCCATTTTCAAGTAAAAGCAACTTCAGTTGCTGATTCAACCTTGTATGGGTTTTCTGATCTCATAACATTGACCATAACCGACGGTAGCGTAGGAATAACATTATCTGGTGGGGATACAACAATGACTGGATATTCTAATATGGATGGTAACGAAAATAATCAATGATCTACTATTATCACAGGCACGACCAATCAAGGGGTAATTTGAAGTTTCGTAAAATTAGGCACTATTGACTTGCCGACATGGTTATACTTTGATAGCATTGATAGGAAGGTTCATTGAACAAATTCAGCGAAAAATAGCAGTTACTTATTCAAGATTAGAGCGACATCTTTAGCAGATCCAAGCAAATTTGCAGAATCAGCGACAATAGGTTTAACCATTACAACAGTTGGTATTTCAGTAACTGGAGGGGACGATGACATTCATATTGTGGATTTCGGTTATAAAGAAGAAGAACATCCATGAAATGTTTCAGTATCTGGCACATCTAACCAAGATTATGAAGCTAAGTTAATTTCAGATGACCCCGATTGACCAACTCCTTCTTGGATTGAATATGATAGACCAAAAAATAAAATTTGTTGAAATTGAGAGTCGCAAGTTCCTCCTAGTGTATTTCCCCATGATTACCATTTGGTATTCTCATCTGTTGCTAACCCAAATGTTACATGTAGCATTTATATTTGTATTTGGTTTTAATAATGTGTAAGTCTAATAACTACAAGCACTTCCAAAGATGAGATGGATCAACCGTACATTGTGATAGTTGTTACAGTGAAAATGTAAAATTGAGGAATAGAATATATAGACTATTCCACATCAAAAAATATAGATATACAGAGTTCTATAAATGCCGTAAGTGCAAGAAGAAATTTGAAAAAACATATATGGTTGATGCCTATAAAAATAAAAAATATTTATGAAAAATGGCAGTCACGCTCACCGCAGAAAAATGATTAAAAGTCATCATAAAGCTTACGAGAAGTAAATCTGATTGAAATGAATGAATTCTTCATGATGGCGAAAGGTTCTTGCCGCAAATCGATATTAAAAATATGCCTGAAAAATGTTTCGTTATTTTAAAATTGAATGGTTTAATAACGAAAGAATCTCATAAAAATAACTCAACTTCAAGCATTTATCAAGTAACTCTAACGAACGACGGATTAAAATACTTTATTGAAAAAAAGAAATGGACATTTAAAAAATTAACAAATCTTTGAATACCTTTATTTGCGTTAATTGTTTCGGTGTGCGCCTTTATTGTTGTACTTTTTGTAAATGTAATCTAAAAGCATAAATTCGCTATCAATTTCCAAATGTCGTGCGTGTATTCATACACATTAGTATATGCAATATCAAACGCTTTTGAAATTGTGTATTGCTCTTACAAGATTATTAAAAGACTCTATAACAAAAAAGATAATCTTTCGACTATCTTTTTTTCTTACCACAGCTGCAACCACTTGAACATGATTTCTTAGCTGGAGCTTTTTTCTTAGCTGCCATTGTATTTTCTCCTAATATTTGTATGTATCATTATATGTGTTAATTTGATAACCCTCTAATAAACTCTTCTCATTGTGGATGGGCATTAATAATATCGCCATGGGCAGGACATATATATTTAATATTAGACATATCAATCGCTTTAATAGATTGCAACGATTGCGGTTGATCCATTGTAAACTTTTCACTCATTTGTTGAATCTTGCCACCTCGCGTATTAATTAAATCACCCACGAACATGTAATCTTGATATTTATAACATACATGGCCTGGTGTGTGACCTGGTGTTTTAATTATTTCAATATCACCAATTTGTTTTTTAGGCAAGGGTTTGATTTGTTCAAATTTGGGGATGTGCAATATGACTTTAAACAACCATTTACGTAAGCTATATCGTTTTTTCTTAGCCAAGTAAGGTATTTCATTGATATCGGCATAAATCGAGCAATTTAACCGTTTCTGAAGGTTTTTGAGATTACCAATGTGATCCACATCGCCGTGTGTTAATAATATATTCTTGATATCTTCTTCACCAATTGCGAAACTATGTAACTCCATAATTATCTTATTAATATTTGTTTTCAACCCTGTGTCGATCATAGTGAACCTACCGTTTTCATTAATCAAGAATGCATGCGAGTGTGTTGCAAAATCTAATGAATATATATTGTCTGTAATTTTCATATTTAAACCACCTTTTTGGTAGTCGCAAAATCTATTTTTACAAATTTATTTAATAATGGGCGACCACCATTTAAATATATTTGTTTAGCTTGACCGATGATTTTTGGATTAGATGAACCCAATAATAAACGTGTGTGTGCCTGTTTGCTTAAATCTTCAATTTGTTTTAAAAAAGCAACACGAGCAATAATGCTGGCGGCCGCCACTGCTAAATACTTATTTTCAGCTTTAGTTTCAAATCGCGTAATTGGGTATGGATTATCAATATTTAACTTTTTAAAATAAGAATAATAAGTTTCGCGTGAGGCATATTGATCCATCACAACCGAAACATCGCCACTTAGATTTTCTTTTTTTACAAGTTGTTTAATCGTCTTGTCGTGCATGCAGGTCTTTATCGCATGGGTATTCTTAAATTTACCAATGAGTTCATTATATTTTTCTGGGGAGTACACCAAGCAAGCATATTTAACTAATTTGATTAATTTAGGAAACATCATAATCATTTGAATATCAGTTAAGTCCTTAGAATCTCTAACTCCAATTGCGCGTAATGTATTTTCATTAGATTTTTCTAAATATACCGCGCAAGTGATGAGCCCACCAAAATAATCTCCAACACCAACCTCATCACAACCAATGTAGTTAGAGCTTAATTTTTTAATTTCCTGAACATTAGCACCATCTATTAACGATTTACCATATTGATCTGCATCAGGTCCTTGGATCATCATCTTATATGTTTTAAAAATACTAACGGTTTTCTTACCAACTTTATAAAAATAAAGTAAATTCTTATTCCCTGGGTTAGATACTTTGTATTGCTCTAAAAGTTTGGTAACTTTATCTAATTGGTAATTGTTTAATGTATGTGTAAAAATTTGCATAATATAATTATAGGAACAAAATATGCCTAACAAATTAGAAGTAATGATGGATCAGATCCTCAAAAAGAAATTTAATAAACGTATTCACTCTGGATATGATCCAGAAGATGTTGATCAATTTTTCGATGGCGTGATTACTTATTTAGAGAAATCAAATTTAACTACTATCGAACTTGCTAATGAAATTAATTCATTGAAAGATGAAATTAGCAAGTTAAAAGAGCAAATGCAAAAGAAAAATGATGTCATTGCTACACAGAACGAACAATTAGATTACTACAAGAAAAATGGTTACGATAATGCTCGTGTTTCTAGTGAAGTGTCTCATCTAAGAGAAGAACTTGCAGGATTGAAAACTGCTAAAAAATAATTAAAAAATATCTTAAAAATTTCCGTAAATTCTTGGAAATTTTTTTCTATATATTGGGTTGATAATTATTTCATAACAGGAGGCAAATATGAATTTTATTGCAATCATTGGGATCGTTGAAGCCCTAATTAAGCCAAAAGATGGCGAAATCTCAACAGTCAAAATTAAAGTGGAAAAACCATTTTTAGAAACTAGTGACGAAGAATGATACGACACTGTCGAAGTCAATCTAGATAAAACAATTTTTAAAATTGAACTGGATACAATGACTAAGGGTAGCATTGTCGGTATTAAAGGTCGCATTAAGTATGCTATTCAAGGTATGCAACTTATCGGTGAACGTGTACAAGTATTTTAATTTATGCGTAATTTTAAAGTAAGAGCAACATTATTACATAAATATATTTTGTCAAAGGAAGTTGAAGCGAATGACGAACGAGAAGCTCTCATTAGGGCAATACAAACATCAAATCAAAATGAATGAAAAATAGAAAATAATTTAAAAACAGATACTAAATAATTATTTATTATGTTTCGGTGGAAAGCCTAATGCTTTCCAACCGTCATCTTCAGCAATTTTCATTCATTCTTCAATTGTTCTAGACTTTTTATTGTTAGGTTGATTCATACAAATATTATAACACCAACAAAAAATCAACATTCTCTACGAGTGTTGATTTTTATTCTGGCGGACAATAGCAGATTCGAACTGCTGCATGATTTACACCATCTAAACGCTTTCCAAGCGTTCCCCTTGAGCCACTTGGGTAATTGTCCATAAAATAGGAAATCAATAATACTTTTAGGCACATTACAACTAATAAAGTATTATTGATTTAATATTATATATAAACATTGAAAGAGGAAATTAATATGAGAAGTTTTACAAAATTAGATTTACAATACGCCCACAGATTCTTGGGGTTTGCGGGAGAGGCGCAATATTTACATGGCCATACTGGAATTTTAACAATTGAAGTGGAAGACACCATTAACACAGGTGTCGGTATGGTATTCCCATGTAATGAAATTAAAAAAATCGCATGAGAAGTTTTACAAAACTTTGACCACGCATTAGTTTTAGCTGAAAATGATCCATTATTACCAGGAGTATTAGCGGCATATAAAGAGCAAGGTATCCTTGATGGTGCACCAACAAACAAGCAAAAAGGTCCAGCATTTGAAAATGAACTTGCAAAAGCTTACCCAAATTGTCGTCTTGTGGTTGTGAAAAAAGTAATGACAGTAGAAAATTTTATTGAGATTGTCTATTCTTTATTAAAAGATAGACTTAATATTGCGAAATTAACCTTCACATCAGGGGTTAATGGTGCAAGTCAAGAATATATCTTAACTAACCAGTTTGCACAACCAAATTCAAAGAAACGTTGTCCACATTGTGGTATCACCATGGCAAAAACAAATGATTCATACGTTTGTCACAAATGCGGATATAAAGAAAAAGTTTAGTAACTAAAAAACGGTCGACTTGACCGTTTTTTTTTATTCTTCCTAAAGTTTTTGGCCAATACATAACGATATATGAATGTATTCGTTTGTACAATGTTTTGGAGCAGATAATCGGAATCGAACCGACAACCACAGCTTGGGAAGCTATTGTTTTACCACTAAACTATATCTGCATGGCTGGGGTGGGTGGGATCGAACCACCGCATGCAAGATTCAGAATCTTGTGCCTTTCCGCTTGGCTACACCCCAATTTAATTAAAATTATAAACCAACACAATTAACTATATGGTCTAATTTATATATAATAATTGCTAATGAAAAAGTTTTTCTTAAACATTCTCCATTATCTTGGTTTACCATTTGTCGGTTTAGCCTTTTTAGTAGCTGTTCTTGGTTTAAAAGGTAAAACCAAACGTTACCTCCGTGATGGTGAAAGTTACTTATCGGTTGATCGCTATAAAGCAGTTTATAAAATTTGTAAAAAATTCTTATATATCAAACACATTAAGGTGGAATCCAAAGGATTTGATATGATTCCAAAGAAACCAGTTTTGTTTATCATCAATCATAAATCTGGTATTGACCCCATCGCCATGATTAAGATTCTTTTTGAGCAAGAAGGGCTACCATATTTTAGTTTTGTATCCAAAATTGAAAATAAACAGTCGAAAGTAGTGAAAGCAGCCATGGATTTAATTGACACTATTTATTTAGATCGTGATAATCTACGCCAACAATTTGAAGCATTTGAAAACCAAATTAAATCTATTAATGCTGGACGTAGTGTCGTTATTTTTCCTGAAGGTACAAGAATTTATGAACACGAAATCCGTGAAATCAAAGCTGGTGCACTTAAAACTGCTCATAAAACTTATGTACCAATCGTACCAATTGTTATCTATGGATCTAGTGGTTTAATTGATTCTAATAAAGACTTTATTGACAAAAACCGTAAGGTTTATGTGGAAGTGTTAGGTGTCATGAACCCCACATCATTTGTCACAACTAAAGAAGAATATACCAGTGAACAAATTCGTCAAAACATTGAAAAACGATATAAAGAAATTCAAAAATTAGTACAAGAAAAGAAACAAGTCTTCCCAAAGGAGTAAACATGAAACAATATTTAGAACTATTGCAACATACATTAGATAAAGGTGAAAGACGTCACAACCGTACCGGCATTGATACCATCTCCACATTTGGTTACCAAAATCGTTATGACATTAGCGAATCTTTCCCTTTATTAACCACAAAAAAAGTATTTTATAAATCAATGATCCATGAATTACTTTGGTTTGTGCGTGGTGATACCAACATCAAATATCTTGTAGATAATAACTGCAATATTTGAAATGAATGACCATACGAGTCTTTTAAAAAATCTACCGATTTCAAAGGGGAAACACTAAAAGAATTTATTGAGAAAATTAAAATTGATTCAGTTTTTGCAAAAAAACACGGTGATCTTGGTCCTGTGTATGGCAAACAATGGAGAAATTTTTTAGGAGTAGACCAACTAAAAAATGTAATTGATCAAATTAAAACTAATCCTAATTCACGAAGACTAATAGTTTGTGCTTGAAATCCAACGGAGGTTGACAAGATGGCTTTACCACCATGCCATTCTCTCTTTCAATTCTATGTTGATGGCAATGGCGGATTATCTTGTGAGTTGTATCAAAGAAGTGCTGATGCATTCTTGGGTGTACCATTTAACATCGGTTCATATTCATTATTAGTTTATATCATTGCAGCAATGACTGGTCTAAAACCAAAAGAATTTGTGCACACTTTTGGTGATTTACATATTTACACCAATCATTTAGAACAAGTGAAAGAGCAACTATCAAGAACCCCTGGTAAATTGCCAACATTGAAGATTAAAAGAATTCCGAATGATATTAGTGAGTTTACAATCGATGATTTTGAGATAATAGATTACAACCCACAAGGGGTAATTCGCGCGGAGGTCGCCATTTAATATGATTAGTTTAATATGAGCACAAGATATTCATAAGGGAATTGGTATTGATAATCTCTTGCCTTGAAATATCAAGGAAGAAATGGACCACTTTCGTAGCGTAACTCGTGGCCAAACTGTCGTCATGGGACAAAAAACTTTTGAATCCATTGGTAAACCATTGGTAAACCGTACTAATGTTGTTTTATCAGATGATCTAAATTGGAAGCATGAAGGCGTTGTTGTTTACAACGACATGAAGAAATTAATTGACGATTTTAAAGTACAGCATATTTACATTATTGGTGGCAAAACAATTTACCAACTTTTTGCCCCTATTGCAGATGAATTAGTCGTGACCAAATTAAAGGAAAGTTATAATTGTAATCGCTTCTTGGATATTGATTTTAGTAATTTTGAATTAGTAAAATCAGAATCACACGAGGAATTCACAGCCGAATGATGGCAGCTTAAAAAATAATGACCGAACAACAAACTACCCTAAATCTTAAACTATCTTCTTTTGATGGCCCAATTGATCTTTTAGAATCTTTAATTCGTGAACACAAACTAGATATTTTAAATCTTGACATTGCTGCTCTTGCAGCACAATACTTAAAATTTATTAAAAAAAATATTAATGACATTACGATTGATGATGCTAGTGAGTATCTATCAATGGCAACCTATTTATTAGAATTAAAATCAAAAAAGGTCATTCCAATTGAAAATAATGGACTTACAGATTCTAATTTTGAATATGAACGAGATAAGTTAGTAAAACGCATTATTGAATACCGTAAATACAAAGGGGCAATTCCAGAGCTCATTTCTCGGCAAAACCAACGTTTAGAAATGTATGCTAAACGTGCTGATGATTTAGAATCATATGCCCCAGATAATCTCATCATTGAAGAATTACCAACCAATATTGACCCTATGAAATTATCTAAAGCAATGGAATTAGCTTTTGAAAAATGACGTATGTCTTTGTTTTCACAACAAAAAATTCTAGTTCAAGAATTAGCAGTAGATGATATTGAGAAAGATATCTTATTATTCTTAGACACACATGACTTTAAAGAAATTTCTTTTAGTGATTTTCTTGGCGAAATTGATGAATTAAAAATTAGTCAGCAATATATTGTGACTTGTTTTTTGGCATTATTAGAATTAGTTAAATATCGTAAAATTAATTTAAATCAAAAAGAAATGGATGACGATATTTATATTTCCAAAAATCATCAAAAAGATGAAATGCAAGATTCGTTGTTTAGGAGTTAAATTATGAGTTCAAAATCAATTATTGAAAGTATTTTATATGTAAGCGGTAGCGATGGGGTTGATATCGCCGATATTAAGAAGGTTATCAATCTCCCAACTGATGATATCCGTAATATTATTAAAGAAATAAAATCTAGTTACGAATCAAATCTTGACTCTGGATTTACAATTAAAGTGTATGGTTCACACTATTATTTACTTACTAAACCTGAAAATAAAGAATTCATTAGTAAACTAATTGATGTCCGTCTTAAAAATCCTTTGACACCAGCCGTTATGGAAACTTTAGCAATCATTGCCTACAACACCCCGTGTACCGGTGTCAAAGTTGATGAAATTCGTGGTTCATCTAGCGATGGTGCATTAAAGCGTTTAGAATCTCTTGAATTAATTAAAAATGTAGGCCGTTCTAACACGCCTGGTCGTCCTTACGTTTATGAAGTAACTCAAAAATTCTTTAACTTGTTTGGTATTAAATCTTTAAATGAACTACCAAAAATTAATACCGAAGATGGCGATTTAGAAAATGTTGATTTTTTTAATGCTAATCGTTTTGAAGACGAAGAAACTAAATAATTATTTAATTAGTCTTCTGGACCCCAATGTTTGTCCATTCTTGCATTCATTTTAATAAGTGTTGCGTTAATGGCCAACAAACTCTCGTTGATTGGTTCAAGCTTCGTTCTAAATGTTTTTTCTAATTCAACCTTGGTAACCATATTTTCACGAATTGGATCGAGCTCTGCCTTTAATTCTGCTTTCGTAACCATGGGTTGTAAAGCCTTATCTAGTGCGACTTCTAATTGCTCATGTGTGACCATAGGTTTTAAAGCTTCTTTCAATTCAACTTTAGTGACCATGGGTTGTAGGGCTACTTTAAGCTCGTCTTTAGTGACCATTGGTTTTAGGGCTTCTTTTAGTTCTACTTTGGTGACCATCGGTTCTAAAGCAATCTTTAACTGGTTGTGAGTCACCATGGGTTGTAGGGCTACTTTGAGTTGTTTATGCGTTACATATTTAGTTTTTTCGATTTTGCTCATAATAACCTTCCCCAATAGAATTTCCTCTAATTTTGTTGTAGAAATCTGGCCGATATTTGGATACTTTGAGCAAATTTCTATGAACGCTTTATTATAAGATCTACTCTCCATAGTCCAATAATCTTTTTCAATTTTTGCCCCATATTCTATAAGAATATTATTTATGTCTTCTATTTCTTCTCTTGATAATGATTTGTCTAATTTGATGATTTTCATATGTTTCATCCTCCCCTTATTAATACACCGAAAATAATTTTTTTATAAAAAACTTTCAAATTATTTTCTAAATTTAGGGGTATTTCAGAACTTTTACTCTCTTATTGAGAGTAAAGAAATTATTTTATAAATAGATAAAAAATAAATATTTAGATGGATTTTTATTGGAAATAAACTATGTATCATTTAAAAAAGATGATGATAAATAGAATAAATATAGACAATTTTATAAAACTTTAAAAGATATTAAAAACTCATCTATTTTTTATCAAAATTGTCTATCTATAATGTATTATTAATTAATGGCTCAAGTTCAACTTTTTAAATTCCAAACTTCTAAAAATAAAGGTAAGCAAGCCTTGCATTGAATTTTAGAATGTATTTTGCCATGCCTCTTAGGTTTTGTCATCACCGATTATATAGGCTATTACATCATCATGATCATCACTGAAAGCATGCAAATAAAAGGTATTGATTTGCACACAACTTTCGATGAACAAATTCCCTTATTGACACCGTTTATTTTGTTTTATACGCCAGCTTGATTTACATGAATTATTATGCCATTTGTGGTATATGGTGTTTATGGTAGGGATCGTTTTTGGCACTACTTTACAGCAAATATTGTTTTAACGGCGTTATATTTTATCTCTTATCTTCTTATCCCAACTCAAGCTTATTTACAATATGATCAAGTCATGAATCACGGAATGTATGTTAATAATCCTAATTTGAACTTTTTTGGGAAAATGTTGGCAAAAACATACCAACAAGCTGCTCCGTATGGTGAATTGCCTTCAGGACACTCCTTAAATTCATTTATTTTCATTTTCGCTGTATGAGGTGTTAAATCACAAACTGATAAAAAATATGGCAAGGTTCAATATACTGTTGCCATAATTTGAACGATTTATGCAATTTTAGTTGTAATGGCCACATTCTTCTTAAAACAACATAATTTTGTTGATTGAATATATTCATTATTTTTAATTCTTGTTATTTGATTTAGTTTTAAGGGTACAAAATTCATCAAAATCGTTCATCGTTTGTTTATCACTCTGAATGTTAAATTAGGCATTTGTCCACCTACAAAAGAAATCTCTCAGATTAGTTATGATAAAAATCATTCATGGAAATATTATTTAAAAATATCATTATTATGAATTGGATTTTTATTAGTGATCGCGTATTTACTAATGATAGCTTGAAATATAACATTAGGAGGCTTCTTCCACATGAAATTGCCAAATTGATTAATTCCATCTTACACGACACCAACATACTCTGATGATGGGAAAATGCTTTTGCCAGGTTATGATTTTTGGCCAACAATGTACTAAACAATTATGTCTCACATCGCACTATATCGTAAATACCGTCCTAAATCATTCGCCGACATCATCGGTCAAGATTTTATTGTCCGTACATTAACAAATTCTATTAAATTGAATAAAGTTGGACATGCCTATATATTTGCTGGTCCTAAAGGTATTGGTAAGACTACCATTGCTAAAGTTTTTGCAAAAGCCATCAATTGTTTACATCCCATTAATGGGGATGCATGTAATAAGTGTACTAATTGTGACATTATCAACAATAACCAAACAATGGATATCTTGGAGTTAGATGCAGCCAGCAATAATGGTGTGGAAGATGTGCGCAGCATTATTGATGGCGTAAGATTTCTACCAACATCATTAAACAAAAAAGTGTACATCATTGATGAAGCCCACATGTTAACGCCTGCGGCCTGAAATGCCATGTTGAAAACGATTGAAGAAGCACCAATGCATGTGGTATTTATTTTTGCGACAACTGAAATCCACAAGATTCCAGCCACAATATTATCAAGATGTCAGCATTATTTGTTCAATCGTTTAACATCACAACAATTAACAAAAATGATTCAAGATATTGCTAAAAACGAAAATATCAAAATTACCCCAGATGCGATTGATAAATTAATTAGTTTAGCCGATGGTTCTGGTCGCGATACTTTAAGCACCTTAGAACAAATGGCAACTTACACTGAAAACAATATTACTTTGAATGACATTAATAATGTATTTGGATTGATGGACATTCAAAATAAGATTGATTTAATTAATTTGATGTTATCAAAAAACACTCAGGAGTTAATGAAACTAATTGACGAATATGAGCAGAACGGTATTAATTTTTCGCAATTAGCGAACGATATTACTAGTTTGCTAATTGATAAGTTGATTTATATTCAAACCCATGATTTATCCATTCTTAAATATTTAAAAGAAAATAATATTAATGCAATTAATGTTGATGAAAAAACTTGTGTTTCTCTTATTAATATTTGGCAAGAAGCTTATATGAAAATACGTAATTCGAGCGATACGCATTTTTATTTTAAAATTGCAGTATTCAATTCATTTAAAGTTAATGAACCAGTTAATACTATAAAACCAAAAGAAACAACAATATCTGTTGAAAAAACAAATAATATCAAAACAAATGAGGTTCCAAGTATTGATAATGCTTTTACTATTAGTGAAATTTCAATAAAACCAATTTCAAAGAAAATTGGAAGTACACCTGCACTAATTAAAACCATTTCTTCTTTAGAAGAAACCTTTAATGGTATTGCTTATAACAATCATACCGCATGTGTTGATAAAGTTAAAACATTTATCAATTCCATTAAAGAATCTAATAAACCTAAAATTCTTTCCTATGTTGCTGCTGCAAATAAAGTAATTGTTGCTTCAAAAAACGGTGTTGCACTATTATTTGATGATGGCGTGGACGCCGAACTATTAAATGTTAAAAATATGGACTTTGACTTACTAAATGAGTTAAGAAAATATTTCGGACATCCAATTTTTATAATTGGTTTTGACAAAGAAAGTGCAAAAGATATTAGCAAAAAATTTATGTTATACAAAAAACAAGGCAAATTCTTTGATGAGCCTAACATTGATATCTTAAAAGATGTTTTAAAATCTAATAACTCGATTGAGCAAGCTGCTTTAGAAATATTTGGAGAAGAATAATGTTAATCTATCGTTTAATAACTAATGTGGAACCATTCCAACCAGGCTGAGTTGTATTTTTTGCTTTGATCATTGCTTTATATATAGTAGTTTTTATTTTTACTTCGTTATTCTATCTTAATTCTAAAGCCAAAATATATAGCAAAATGCGTGTCAAGGCAACTAACTTTGTATTAATTACCTTTGTTTTGGTATTGTTTTTAGCCCTTGCGATTGCCGTAACCGTATTTTATTTCACGCGAACTACTGAGTTCTTTAACAACAATTTCTTCATTATTCCGTTATCTTGAGTGTTGGTGGGATTAGCCATAATTCACATTTTATTCCTAGTTTTTGCTAAAATTTCCGTTGATAAAAATAAAAAAAATGTCACAAAATTCCGTGAAGAAAATTTTCAAGTTTTATTGGACAAATTAGACGAACACAAACCAAGCGAAGAATATTTACAAAATTTCAAGAAAAAACACATTCGTTATTGTACAACTTTAGAACAACGCTATTCTATTATTAATACTATATTAGACGCCTATAAACCAGACATGTACCAACAAGTCTTGGTCGACATTATTATGTTTAATGATGTGAACACAACTAAGACTGGAAAAAAGTCCAATTTTATGCAATTAAAAATGTTCTATGATTTATGCATAAAATTGCAGCAAAAAATAAAATAATTTGAAAGTTTTTTTACAAAAAAATTATTTTCGGCATATTAATAGGTGGAGGTAGATAGTAATGAATATTAACGAACAAAAACTATTTAATGATGCCATCAAACAGATTGAGGCACAATTCGGTAAAGGGAGTATTGCAACCTTTACCGATGAACAAAAACCAATGGAAGTTATTCCATCTGGTAGTTTGCAATTGGACAGAGCATTGGGGGTAGGCGGATATCCTAAAGGAAGGGTTGTTGAAATCTACGGCAATGAATCTAGCGGTAAAACAACGTTGGCCCTTCAAGCAGTATCCCAATGTCAAAAATTAGGTGGGAAGTGTGCTTATGTTGATTTAGAGCATGCTTTAGATGCGAAGTATTGTGAGATCAATGGTGTTGATCTATCCAAATTGTTATTAGCACAGCCAGATTCAGGCGAACAAGCATTTTCTCTGATTGAAGCATTAATTAAGACAGACATGATTGATTTAATCGTGGTTGATTCTGTGGCTGCTTTGGTACCGAATGCTGAACTAATTGGTGACTTTGAAGATCAAACCATCGGTTTACAAGCTAGAATGATGTCCAAAGGATTGAGAATTATTCAGGGGTTAATGGCAAAACATAACACTACAGTAATTTTTATTAACCAAATTCGCGAAAAGATTGGTGTGATGTATGGCAACCCTGAAACGACAACTGGTGGTAGAGCCTTAAAGTTCTATTCATCAGTACGAATTGAATTAAGACGTAGCGAACTAATTAAAAGCGGTAATGATTGTGTTGGCATTAAAACAGCGGCCAAGATTGTTAAAAATAAAGTGGCACCACCACTTTATAAAGCCATGATTGATATTTATTTTGATAAAGGGTTTGACCATACTGGTGAAATTATTGACTTTGCTTTAGAAAAAGGTGTGGTTGAAAAGCGTGGAGCTTGATATTACTTTGAAGGTGATAAAATTGGTCAAGGTAAGGATGCAACAAAAGGTTTCTTGTTAAACAACATCGATCTGTTTGACAAAATTAAAAATAGAGCTTTAGAAAACAAAAGTGTCGCTTTAGTGAACTAAAGTTCTTCAATTCTTTGGTAGCGTTTCCAAGAACGATAACGATTGATTGTAATAACAAAGCCAAACAGTGTATCAATTACACATCAAATAATAAAAATCAAAACAAATACTAAAGTTATTAATCCAACTATGGTATATGAATACATTTTTCCTGTGGCTTCAGCTTGTGCTGCGCCTCAAGTTGTATCCATATAAGGGTCATGGTTAAAAATTAAATTAGCTCAATCAACATCCTTGCCTTTTTGTCATTCTTCGTTTAGGGAATTAACATCATTCTGTGGCGAACCAACTAAACCAATGACTAACAATAACACACAAACTATTTCTAAAATAATTGTGACACGATTAAATGTTGATAGGCGAAACCAGGCTTTAATTTTTGGCCTAATGAAAATAATCATAAAAGCAGAGTTGATTGTAGCAATTGATAAAAACACAATGGCAACAATAGCTTCTTTGTTGATTCAAAATTGACTAATGAGAATATCTTCTTGATCAAACGTTACATTTACATCATATAGACCAAATCTTTCTGGGTAAAAAGCTTTTAAGTCACTAGGTGTTGGACCACCACCGGGGTTGGTTCAATGTCCAGTGGCTTGGTTATAGTCACCGGCCCCATATCATGGTGAAGAACCTGGCGGTAATCATAAAACCATTGTGCATAAAATCGCTGCACAAATAAAGATTATGGTTACACCAAAAATTGATAGGAAGATCCACAAAACTTGATATTTTTCATTTTTATAGACTTCTTGTGACATTATTTTATCATTCCAATTGCTTGATAAACTTGAGCTAATTTCTTATTAGAAATGTCTTGACATTTTTTAGCATTAGTTTGAAGTTGTTTTATAAGTGATGCAGGATTAGCAATAGCTTTTTGATATTTTTTTTGAAAATCAATTAAAAAATTAGTGACTATTTGGACCAACGATTTCTTAAATTCACCGTAATTTTTATTTTCAAATCGTTTGACAATAGATGGAATTTTTTCATTAGAAAGGCAACTATAAATAATTAATAAATTGCTAATGCCAGGCTGATTTTTTTCATCAAAGTTAACTTTATTTAGCGAATCAGTTTTTGACCCCATAATTTTTTTAGTAGCAACTTCAGATGAATCTAATAGAAAAATAGTACCATTTTCATTAGTGTTAGATTTGGACATTTTAATAGTTGGATTTAATAAATCCATAATCTTGGCACCAGTCTTTGGTATTAAGGGTTCACAAATTTTAAATATGTCTCCATATTTTTTATTCATTTTGATGGCAAGATCGCGCGTTAATTCTACATGTTGTTTTTGGTCAACGCCAACCACGACATAATCAGCATCATATAGTAAAATATCTGCAGCCATCAACACAGGATACATAAAAAGACCAGTTGGAATTGTTTCTGTACCGTTCGCTAAAGTAACCTTGGCAGATTTATCTTTAAATTGAGTCATGCGGCTTAATTCACCCATTGTTGTGTTGCAAGTTAATACTCAACTTAGAGCAGTATGTGCTGGTACATCACATTGGTTGAAAACGATGTTCTTTGATAAGTCTAATCCTAGCGCTTGATAGCTAGCTATCAAGTTTAATTTATTTTGAAATAGGACATTTTTGTCATACGGAACACTAATTGCGTGTAAATCCGCGACAAAAATATACATTTGATATTCATCTTGGAGGTCAACAAATTGCTTGATTGCCCCTAAATAATTACCTAATGTTAATCGGTTGGTTGGTTGAATTCCACTAATTATTGTTTTCATAAGTCTAATAAATTAGTATTATTATATTTAATTAAGACTATAGAGGAAAAATATCGGGTATTATCATGATTAAAATATATACAAGTTCTGGTTGTTTAGGTTGTCGTCAATCCATTAAATTTTTTAAAGATCATAACCTAGAATATATTGAAAAAGATTTCACAAAAATTCCTTTAACTCGACAAGAATTAATGGATATTCTTACTATGACTGAAAATGGATTTGATGATATTTTATCAATCCGTAGTAATGAATTTAAAAAACATCGTTCAAAATTAGATGATTATGTCATGGAAGATATCGTTAAATTAATTATTGAACACCCCCAAATTTTATCAAGACCGCTCATTGTTCAATACCTAAAAAATGAGCCGTACCGATTATTAATCGGTTACAATTCAAGCGACATTGAAATCTTTTTAAATTCAGACACAACACATATGTCAAAAAAGGTAGAATCTTGTGGTTTTGAAAAACAATGTGGCAAGGAATGTGGAGTAAAGCATGAGTAAACAGCACTCGTATTGAATTGAAACAAATCATCATGACCTATCCAATAGTGTCTCTAACCAAATTAAAAAACTATTAACTAAATCTAAATGAGTAGCTAATAAAACTAACCATGATTACTTAATCATTATCGGCGGTGATGGTACTTATGTAAGATTTTTACGTAAGTATTACGAAAAGCGTACCAAAATAGTATGTATTAACACCGGCACTGTTGGCTTCTATTCAAAGTTCATTGGTAAGAATATTAAAAGTTTTATTCCTACCATCACTGACGATAATAATTTCACGCACCCTCAATTATTGGAAATTAATATTAATGATAAATTCATATTTAATGCCATGAATGAAGTAGTTATTCAATCGCTAAACACTGTAAAAATGGATGTATTCATTAATGGTAGTTTATATGAAAACTATATGGGTAGCGGTGTTTTAGTGACTACGAGAACTGGTTCAACTGGTCAAGCGAAATCCAATGGTGGCGCTATTATTTTCCCTAATGTAGATGCTTTCGAATTTGTTGAATTATCCCCAACAAATCACACAAAGCACCATTCATTTAATGCTCCAGCGATCTTGTGTTCCTCTGCGAAGATTGAACTAAACAACTTTAAATCGTCACAACGTTGTGATTTGATTATTGACGGTATGCGAGTTCGCCACATTAATTCAGAAGACAAAATTACTATCACTAAACAAGATGCTCCATTTAGTTTATGTTTTAGTGGAGAAGTCAAATCATACATTAGTAAACTACAGCAAACTTTTATAAAGGGGTAATATGCGTAAATTTTGATGAATTATATTAAATATATTTACGCTTGGAATCCCTTATGCTTATGCTAAAAGTAAAGCGAAGAAGTTAGCGAATAGTACCAATACAACATTGCAAACATCTACTAAGATTGATTTCAATGTTGATGAATTAATAAAAGTTCTTGGTGGTAAAGAAAATATTGTTGATACTTCTGCAACAATATCTACATTGAAAATTAATGTAAAAGATGCATCACAAATCTCTAAAGATAGCTTCGTGATCTTTAACATTAAAGGTTTTATGAAAAATACCAATCAAATTATTTTAGTATTTGGCGATAACTCTCAGGCAATTAATATAGAATTAAAAAAGCGTTTAGTTTAATCTTCGTATTTTTTTTGTTTATGAAAAATATTAGTCTTTATGGTGATACCATAAGCGCCACGTCTTGTATGCACTAATACCACTGTTGGGATCATACGAAAGATAATTTTTTCTTTAGCAAATTCAAATGCTTTGGAAAATGATTCAAGTAGAAATGATTTTTTTTCTTCGCCATAACCACCAAGATAAATACCGATTTGCTCAATATTTTCTTTCTTTAATTCTGTTTCAAAATCACTACGAATATTGTTAATAATTTTTTTAGTTACTACTTGATAGTTACGCCCAATACCACCATATTGATTCTTACCATCTAGTTGAATAATTGGTTTAAGTTTGAATAAATTAATAACTTTCATAATTGTTTTAGTTACACGACCACCAGCTTGCATACCCCCAAGGTCTTCACATGAAAAATAAGTCAAGATGTACTTGTATAGTTCCTGAGCTTTTTCCACAATTACTTTAGGTTCGGTTTTGGCCTCAACTAATTTCACAATTTCATATAAAACAAATTCGTTAGCGATTGCACCGCTTGTTGATTTAATTGGAAAAAATTTACCAATATAATCTTGCTGTACGATTAAAGATTGGGCATATTGACTTGATAAACCGAGCGATATCGGTAAGAAAACTACATGTTCGTATCTTTCTAGCATTTCTTCGACTTTCGCCATTAGTTTACCAATGGGTGTTGCGCTAGTTTTAAACATTTCATGATTGTCTAAACGTTTTAATAATTCCTCATGATTAATTTCTTTATTATCATCATCATAAACTTTATTATTATCATCAGAAAACGATAATGGTGCCACTTCAACATTATGTTGTTGAATGAATTTGGCATCATAAGTACAAGATGAATCAATTAATATTCCACAGTATTTTTTCATAGTCCCTAATTATATAGGAGTTCATAACTATTATTTTTTAATTCTGCACGCTATGACTTTTGATTTACCAACTTAATGTATTAAGCGTTTATAATTAATTTTATGAAACGCAACCTATTTTTGGAAAAATTATTCAACAAACAAAAAGCATATTTTCTAGCCCAAAATACAAGAGCTATAGATTTTCGTATCCAAAAACTAAAAAATTTATCAAAAGAATTAGATTTACAATATGACAATATTTGTAATGCCTTACGTATTGATTTAAACAAAAGTCCAGGTGAAACATTTTTAAGTGAATATTTAGTCGTACAAAACGAAATTACTCACGTTACTAAAAACTTAAAAAAATGATCAATTCCAAAAAAAGCTAAATCTAATTTAATGAATATTTTATCCAAATCCGTAATAGTGAAAGAACCTTTTGGTGTTGTACTCATTATGTCACCATGAAACTATCCTTTCCAATTGTCATTTGTGCCTTTAATTGATGCCATATCTGCTGGAAACACTGTAATCTTATATTTATCGCCATACACTCCTGCTATTAACAAAATCATTAGAAACATTATTGATAAAGTGTTTTCTTTGAACTATGTATCCGTGGTTGAATTTAACCAAGCGAACTATCAGGAAATCATGCAGCCTAAATATGACTATGTATTTTTTACAGGTAGTTTACGTGTTGGCAAAATAATAATGAAACAAGCTTCAGAAAATTTAATTCCCGTAACTCTAGAATTAGGTGGAAAATGCCCTTGTTTCGTAGCCAAAACAGCTAATTTAAAAATAGCGGCTAGAAGAATTGCTAGAGGCAAATGAATGAATAGTGGACAAACATGTGTCTCGCCTGATTATTTATTAATTCATGAGTCAATAAAAAATGTTTTCTTGAAACTACTTAAAAAATACATCATTGAATTTTATGGGGAGGATACTATCAAGATACAAAGTATGTCTAAGATTATTAACCTTGACCATTTCAATCGTTTAAAAGCATTGTTTGGTAAGAGAAACAAAATATTCTATGGTGGAAGATTTGATGAAAAAACATTGTCCATAGAACCAACAATTGTTCAAGTTAAAAATTTAAGTGATCCATTAATGAATGAGGAAATCTTCGGTCCAATATTACCTTATATTGTTTGTAAAGATTTCTCTGGTATTATCAAACAAATTAGAGATCTACCAAAACCACTAGCCCTTTATGTATTTTCTAAGAACAAAGAGTGCATTAATGATTTACTCACCAATGTACAATCAGGTGATGTTTGTATCAACGATACAATCATGCACATTACTAACTATAATTTACCGTTTGGTGGTGTTGGTTCTAGCGGTATGGGTTCATATCACGGAATATTTGGTTTTAATTCTTTTTCCCATACGCGTTCGTTGGTCAATACCACCACTAAATTGGATCCAGATTTGTTCTACCCACCTTGAACCGACAACAAAATTAAATTACTTAAAAAAGTTTTGTAGTTGATAGTTTTGACCTAGAAAATATATCTTCGTTTAATATTTTGAAATTAAAAAACATATAAATAATAATATATATAATCTTTACATGATAAAACCTGCAGAGAATTTTCGTAGAAATAAGTGAGACTCATTGCACTATGCCTATGGTGGATTATTGTTAATCATCATTGGATGCGTATATTATTTTACAACGACATTGGCTGGCAACATTGCCGCCTGACAAGTGGAAGATTCTACACACGAATTCCTATTTCCTACGCCTTTCTCAGAAGGGGCCTTGAGCTTTTTTTCAATGTTGGCAAATTATTTGTGGATTTTAGGAGTTGTTTTTTTGATAACTGCAGGTATGCGTTTTTTAATTGTTTATATCTATTGTAAAAAGCATAATTCTAATCAAGACAAATTCTTAATAAAAACATCTAAAATTTTTAAACGTATAATCGCCTCTGCAATTATTTTAATAGGGTTGGCATTTCTTGTATACATCGGCTTTAAAATTCATTTTTATCGAGCAACCCCAGAAAATCCTCCTGGTCCAATTTTGGTGCTAGGAGAAGTACTAATGAATTATGCTTTGGGCATACCACTTATGCTTGCGGTCACTTTTTTAATTTATTGGATTTCTGTTGAAAATGCTTGAGATTCGAAAATAAACTTAGTTAAGAAGCAATTGCGAATTGAAAAGCATAAGTATAAAATTGCTAAGAAAGGGATTAAATAACATGAGAATAAGTCAATTTCCTCAAAGAATTTCTCTTAACGATGCTAATGTATTAAAAGCTTTTGTATGCAAATGAACATTTTTTATTCCTTTTATTGGGCATATATTTCTTTTGATTCAATACACTGGTATGATGGGTAAAATTAGTGTTTTATCCAGACGTTTTATGCGAAGTAAAAGATATTTTGGATTAGCATCGCCAATTATTTTAATTTGATTATCCATTGTTATTGATTGAGTGTTCTTTTGATTATTGTTGGGCACTACTTTATATTTGGTCATTGGTGGCGAACCAGTGGTTATGGCACAATTATACTTGCTAGTTATCATCGGAATTGGATTGGTAGTTTTTATCGTATTTCTGTTCGTGCCTATTTTATTTAGGACACAAGTAGAGTATGGAATCGCTGCAATTGAAATGACGCTTGACAAAGTGGCTGTTTTGCCTGATTTAATTGTTGGTGCTGAGCAAACAAGCATTCAATAAGTCTATTTTTTTCTTGATTTTAGCAAGACTAATTATCATTAAGAAAACACGTTCATAATTATAATAATTACAAAATCTATATAATATATGTCAATATTCGAGGTTAAAAATGTTAAATAAAGTGTTAATTGAAGGACAAGTTGTCCGAAGTACATGGGGTCAATCTAAGGATGCTGGTTTCTTTGTGACTATCAAGCAAGAACGTAAAGTAAACAAATTTACATGAGCAAATTATTTTCCTTTGTATGCTAACCAACCATTAGCCAAAGATCTTGCAGCCATTGTAGAAAAAAACCCTAGTGCTAATATTACTGTGGAAGGCCAATTAAGAACTTACCATTCCAAAAAAACAAATGAATGAAAGATTTCTATTCAAGTAGAAAAAATCATTCAAAACGAAGAGGCTCCTAAGGTTGCTTAGTTATGGAAACTAATAAAGTTGAACTAAGTGGTGAAATTGCTGAAATTAGAACTTCTGAAAGAGGTACTAATTTCGTTATGATTAAACAAATCGTAAACTTCGGCGGTGTAGAGAGAACAAGATTATTTGAAACATTAATTAATGCTGAAAGAAAAGATTTGATTGACCAAATTGCTGTTGGCAAAAAAGTGAGAGTTTTTGGTTCATTGACAATCTTTAAAGTAAAGAAATTTAACATTCACAAGATGTTAGTTGAAGTCGACAAAATTGAACCGATAGAATAGGAACATTATGCAATTCAATCAAGAATTAAATAAATTAGCTAGTATCTTGTTAGCTAAATCTATTATTGATATTTATCCATCTGGAATTTTAGGAGAAAGTTCGCTAACTGAAGATGGCTTTCATTACAGTTTTTTACTTGATACTCCCATATCTATTAAAGAATTACCGAAGGTCTTAAAACAAATGCGCAAAAATATTGATCGCGGTTATAAGTTAACTTACGAATCCATATCTTATGCTAAAGCTAAAGAATTATTTGCAAAGCAAAAATATAAATTAGAACAAATTCAAGGTTTAGATAAAGTTGCCATCGTTAAATTTGGTTATGATTTTATAGACATTTGTGAGGAATTAAAAATTGAAAAACTATCACAAATTAAAGTAATTGATTTGTCAAATGTTGCAGGTGTTTATTGAAAAGGTAATTCTAAAAACCAACAACTTTCATCCATTAATGGTATTGCTTTTGAAAATCAAATTAACATGGATGAATTTAAACAAGAATTGAATGAGCGCAAAGAAAGGGATCACCGTAGATTGGGTAATGACCTTGAATTGTTCGCATTTGATTTATTAGCTGGTCAAGGCTTACCGATTTGGTTACCAAAAGGTTCAGCAATTAAATATGAAATTGATGCCTACATTCATAATTTATTGCAACGTAATGGATACAAATTTGTTAATTCACCTGTATTGGGCTCAAAGATGCTATATGAAACTAGCGGACATTGATCACACTATCGCGCCAATATGTTCCCAGCCATTGATGTTGATGGTGACATTCATGTTTTAAGACCAATGACATGTCCTCACCATTTATTGGTTTACCAACAAAAACCACGTTCATACCGTGAATTACCATTCCGAATCGCTGAACATGCTATATTACACCGTTACGAATCTTCTGGATCATTGACAGGCCTAGAACGTGTGCGAAGCATGCAATTAATCGATACGCATATCATTTGTGCTGAGAACCAAATCAAAGATGTGGTTTCTCGTTGCTACAAAATTATTAATGAAGCAAGTTCTACTTTTGGTGTTAAGATCCATTCAGTTGATTTGGCATTACATGACAAAAATGATACAACTGACAAATTTTTTAAAGGTGAAGAAATGTGAGTGAACGCTGAAAACAGTTTACGAAAAGTTCTTGACGAATTAAAAATTGACTTTAAAGAAGAAGTAGGTGAAGCTGCATTTTACGGACCAAAAATTGATTTGCAAGTTAAAACTGCTTTAGGTCGCGTCATTACAGCATACACCGTTCAATTAGACTTCTTATTACCTCAGAAATTTGATCTTCAATATAAAGATAAAAACGGGCAAATCCAAAGACCAGTTTTAGTACACGCTAGTGTAATTGGCACACTAGAACGTTTTGTTTCCATCTTGTTAGAGCAAAATAAGGGTGTTTTCCCATTGTGATTGTCGCCAGTTCAAGTGGCCATCATTCCAGTGGATCCTTTAAAGCATGGTATTTATTGTGAAAAATTAACACTAGCTCTAGAACAAAAATTAATTCGTGTGGAATTTGACAACAGCGATGAGCGATTAGGCAAAAAAATTCGAGATGCTCAAGTTCAAAAAATTCCTTATCAATTAGTTATTGGTGATAATGAAATTAAAAATAATAGTGTGTCCTATCGTATGTATGGCAAGCAAGACAGTCATGAGGTATCTTTCAAAGAATTCGAAAGTATGTTAGAACAACAAATATCTAGTAAAGAATAAATATGGCTACAAAAAAAGAAAATGGTTTTGATAAAATATTCGTAGTCGATATTAATCCTGGTAATGATGAAATTACGAAAGAATTAGTCATCGGACGTTTTGCTCGTGTCATTAAAAATGCTTCACTTTATCAAAACATAATTATTACTAGTCACTCGACGATGTCACTTTTAAAAAATGTTATCAAAGATATTGGTATTAAACATGGCTATGTTGTAAGTGATAATGGTTCAAGAATTTATAGCATTCACCAAGATAAAATCGTCTATGACAATTCAATGGATAAAGAAGACGTCTTAGCAATTTTGCACTATGCCATTATGCAAAACTCGCTTGTATTAGTTTCTGGAAGCCAACGTGAATATGCATATAGTCTAAATTTGTTAAATGCCCTATCTTTAAATAAAAGACACTATTTACCTTTGCCATATACTAATGACTACAATAAATTAGCGAAATTTGTGAATTCCACAATAGTGCATAGCGTTTTAATTTTTCACAAAAATCGTAGCGAAATGTTGAAAGCACTTAATGAATTTAATAATGTTGCTAAGGATTGGTCATTTAATGGTCTCGCTGGACAGCATTCTTATTTTGTAGTTACTGCCAAAGAAAATACTAAATACAATGCGATCTTAAAAATTATGGAAATGTTGCACATTTCTAATATGGATAAGATCTACTACTATGCCCTAAACACAATTAATGATTTGTGTATCAAAGCATTTAAAAATCACTTAATTCATCAAGATGTTGCTTTGAGCTCTATTTACTACAACAAAATTAACATCCAAGCAAATATTGATAATATTATTACGAATATGCGTCAAGCTTTCTTTAGTGATGAAGAAAACGCTAATAATACCTATGTCACCAAAGAGATTATTGACACAAAGCGTTTAAGTCAAATCATGGCTGAAGCAAAAAACACGAAAAAACTAGTTTAGCTACCGCTTGGTCTTATCAAACGGAATACCATCGTGAGCAGGCGCTAATGAACGTTTAGAGAACGCTAACAACACCACAATTGTGATAATGTATGGAATCGCAAACACCACTTCTTTGGGCACACCCATATTTGTTAAAATGTTGGTGTTAGATAATGCTGTAAATAAGGCAAAACAAATGGAAATAACGGAGATTCATTCTACCATCCATCCACCTGCTACCATAATCGCTAATGCTAAGAATCCTAATCCAGCCGTATTACCATTGAATACACTAGTGTTAAACAAGAACAATGCCCCCGCTAATCCTGCTAATGCTGATGAAAGTAGCACTCCTATTCATTGATATTTTTTGACACTAATTCCTTGAGCATCAACGGCATTAGGGTTTTCACCAACTGCAATAAATCTTAATCCGGTTCTAGTTTTGTGAACTACAAAATAAATTAGCACAGCGATTAAAATCACTACCACAAATAAAATAATTGAAGATAAATAAATGCCATTGCCTAACGAAAGGAAACTTGCAAATCCAGTTTGTAATTTTACAGCGCCATCATAGAAAGTGTTGGCTAATGTAGCATTTAAGAAAGTAGCTAATGCTAAACCAATCATATTAATGGCAGTGCCAGAAATAATGTGATTAGATTTCAACTTGATGGTAGCAAACCCATGCAATAAACCCATGAGCATCGTTGATAACATGGTTAAAATCAATGGAAAGATCATCATTCCAAAACCGTGATTCGACATGCCAAGAACTGGTGATGAATAAATGGCAAAGAACAAAGCGCCAATGCACATCATGCCATCAATTCCAATGTTGACAATACCAACACGTTCAGATAAATAGCCAGCTAAAGATGCCGCTAATAGAATAGCCCCAAACATAAAGAAATAATTAACTAAAATACCAAGATCAATCATTATTTATCCCCTTCGCGAATCTTTTTTATTTTCTCATCTAGTTGCTTCACCTTTGATTCGGCAACTAAGATGATAAATTTTTTAGAAGCATTTGCCTTAAAGATTAAATATTCACCAAATATTTTATTTTCATATTCCTCAAGGGTTTCATGCGAAATATCTTTATGAACATTAACCTTATATTTATCAAATTTATCCTTTGTCATTTCAATTGATTGTTCTCTTTCTTCAGAAGTCATTTTAGAGCGACGAAGTTTTCTTAAATGATAAATGACACTTGCAGCTGCATTAATCTCGGTTGTTACGTGATCAACATATTTATCATAATGTTCGACGTATGCTTTTCCTTTGAATATTCGTAAATATCATCTAAAAGGTACAATAAAGTAAAACAAACTAATGATGGCTGCACCATAAACAACGATACCAAATATCGCATCAGTCATGGCCGGTTGAATGTTTAAACCAATTAGCGCTACTTTAGAAGCGTCAATCATCCCAAATAGTATAGATACAGGCAATACTGCTATTGGATTACTCATGGCAATTAAGCCAATGGAAATACCAGTATAACCCTCTTGTGGTAATGTCTTTGCTGCAACACTAATCGGCATATTTGCACTATTGCTCAAATAAACCATAACACCCAAAACTCCAGCTACCGCCCCTGAAAGGAGCATCGCATTGATTTGGTTAATTTTTGTATTATATCCATCATACTTAGCAGCTGTGATGGACATACCGGTATTAATAATTTTCTTACCAAAAGTAGTAAACCCAAGCATCACAATTGCAAAGGTAACAACACCGACCATTAGAATCAATAATGGTAACCAACTAGTCATGTTTGGCATTTTGAACACGAGATTTGGATCGCCACCAACTTGCAACATATCTAAAGATAGCGTATATAAACCAGATGAATTTGGAAGACAATATTTTGCCAATAGAAATGTTGCGATGAAATAGATAATTCAATTAAACATAATACTAGAGACTACTTCATTCACATTTAGATAAGCTTTCAATACACCAATCATCATAGAAATTAACATAGCCGACACAACACTAATTAATAAAAGAATAATTTGGCTTAAACCATTAGGAACATTAATCATGTGTTGTGCCACGATCGTTGCGACAGCTGCACCAAAGAACATTTGGCCAGATATACCAATGTTAAATAAACCACATTTAGAAGCAATTAAGAATGATGTAGCTGCGACTGCAAAAATGGCAATGCGGCTAATGGTACTATCGTAATAACCTTTTGTAAATGGCACTGTAAAAAATGCATTTAAAATCTTGCCAAACAAAGATGTGTCTTTATAAATGGCACAAGTCAACAACAAGGCCGCAATTAATGAGGCGACAATGGCAGCCACTGAGACTAGAATACTTTTGAAGCCATGTTTCCTTTTATCACTAAAAGCAAATTTATCTCAATAATAATGAATGCGGTGTTTAAACATGAGCCGCTCCGTCCTTTTGAATCGCCGATGAAATGTGCTGACCAACTATTTCTCTTGTGGTGTGCTTAGCAGAATTATGATACAAAATGTGTCCATTGTCTATGACCATAATCGTGCTAGCAATATCAAATATTTCATCTAATTCATATGAGATAAGCACAACGGCTGCACCATTTTTAGCATCATCCATAATGTGCTTATGAATATCTTGAATTGCGCCAAGATCCAAACCTCTTGTTGGTTGTACATAAACAATCACACTATGCTTTCGATTAATCTCACGACCCAGTACTAGCTTTTGTTGATTGCCCCCAGATAAACTACGAGCAATTGATCGGCCACCGTTGGCACCTCGAACATCAAATTTAGTACAAAGTAATTGAGCATATTCATTAATAGCATGACGATTTAAGAAACCAAATTTAGAAAAAGGTTGTCGGTCAATTTCGGGAGCCACAGCATTAAATGAAACGGTTTCATCTAATAACAACCCGTATTTATGTCGGTCTTCTGGAACATGTGAAATGCCATGATCATAAATTTTCCTAATCGGCAAATTATTCACAATCACATTCTTCCCATTAGTTTGCAATTCAATTATCCCTTTGGTGGGTTTTATTAACCCACCAATTGCCATTGCTAATTCTGTTTGCCCATTACCTTCCACACCAGCAATGCCTAATATTTCACCTTTGTGTACATTGAACGAAATATCCTTTAATGCTTCAATCTTATTACTAGAAATTTTATTAGCATGTAAATTTTTAACCGATAAAATTACATCATTCTTGTTAATTTCAACATCTGCCATAATATTTTTAATTGGATTTAAATGTCTGCCAACCATTGCTTCGGCCATTGCATTTACTGATGTATTATGTACATCAAAATCATCTACTTTTTTGCCTAAGCGAATGACGGTGGCATGATCAGCAACTTCTTTGACTTCATTTAGTTTGTGCGTAATAATAATTATGGTTTTGCCAAGTTTCTTAAATTCTAAAAGCATTTTGAGAAAACCTTGAATTTCTGCATCGCTCAAGACGGCTGTTGGTTCATCAAAAATTAAGATATTGGAGTCGCGGTATAACAATTTAAGAATCTCGACACGCTGTTGTTCACCAACGCTAGCTTTATTAACTCTTTTATTTAAATCCACTGGCAAACTATATTTTTTAGATAGTTCCATAATTAATGCTTTAGAGGTTTTTCTATCCAGTGTACCGTGTCTAGTTATCTCTGCACCTAAAATGATATTCTCTAATAATGTGAACACCTCCACAAGCTTAAAATGTTGGTGGACCATACCAAGTCCAGTACTAGAAGCATCTTGAGCAGATTTAAATTTAACTTCGTGCCCGTTAACATTGATGCTGCCCTTATCTGGTTTATAAATGCCAAATAAAATTGACATCAAAGTAGATTTGCCTGCGCCGTTTTCACCAATGATGGCATGGATAGTGTTTGTTTTTACTTTGATGTCTAAATTCTCGTTGGCAATAATAGAACCATTAGCAAAAGTTTTAGTGATACCTTGCATTTCAACAGCGTAAGGCATTTTGCCATGCATATTTTTAATGGCATCAAAAGATTTTTTATTTATAGACTTATTAATTTTCATAATTAAATTTTAAATACCATATTTTCAGGTTGGGAAAGCCAATCAAAATAACTTTCTTGAGTACCATCAGGTGGTGGAAGTCCAGATAGTTCTTCAAGAATCCATGTATAAATTGCATCATCTGGTGGCGTAACTCCATCAGTAACACTTGTAATAAATTCTTCAATATAGCGATATGAATATTCGCTTGGTGCAATACCATCATTTTCGGTATTACCAACAGTTAAATATCCATAAGATCCAACTTTAGGATCACCGCTTGTGAAAGTGCTATCATCAGGTAAACCAGCATATGACAATGATAAAATTTGAGATGTAATACCGGCAATGTTTTTGGTAGCAGAAAATTTAATTACATTCGCATCACCATTTACATCTTTATATACACTCCTACCGTTAGTATTAGTGTCTAATTCTTGAGCAGTATCCACACCGACAACAATACAGCTTGAGCCATAAGCTTGAATCTCTTTGACAGTGTCGATTGTTTGTGGACCAGCTACTGGCAAAATGGCATCAGCTCCTCTTTGCAAAAGTGCTTGTACAAGTGGTTTGCCATCACCGATGGCAAATGAGTTACTAAAATAAGAATCAGTTTTACCTAAGTTAATGAAATTAACTTTGTGGGCTTCTGGGTTGTCTCAACCAGATTCTCCTTGATCTTGGTGGTACTGCGCAATTTTTTCAATATTATTATTCCAAGCAATAACACCTTGCTCAAACCCCCCCATGTAAATGGTAACTGTCGGAATATTGACACCGCCAAAAGTACCGACTGATAACCCATTTTTACCATATTCGGCAAAATTGTCATTTAAATATTGACAAGTAGCAATTCCAGTCATAAAAGCTGCTTCGTCAGATCGAAATACAATGGAAGCGATGTTTAAATCGTCTGCTGTATTAGCATCTAACAAAATGTAGCCGGCTGCGGAGTAAATGCTATTGGGTTGGTTTTTAAAATTCGATAAACCATCTTGATGCATATATCCAGGCAATACTAAAGATTTAGCACCATGTTGGATTAAATCAGAATATGTTTTTCAAAAATCACTACTATTATTTGAAGTTGGTAGAACGCCATTGGCCGAACCAGATTTTGCGGGATCGTATGTTGGTTGGGGATTAGAAATAGGGACTGTTTGTTGATTTCTATATCAATGATTAGTTCAGACTCAATTCACAAGACCTTGATAACCTGATTGATTAAAGCCCTTGTCCAATATTAGATGATCCGCACCATCAATGCAAAGAGCGGCATATGTGTATTTATCAAACGTAGATTCTTGTTTATTTACTGGTCAATCTAATTCGTTCGCATTTTGAAATTTGATGGCATTAGCTACTGTCTTGTCGCTTACATTCCATTCCGTTTTTAAAGGTGTTGCAGCATAACTAATGGTGTCACTAGGGTCATCAAAATCAATGTATGGATTGGTTCGACCAGCAAATACTAGACCCAAAGCAACTCCAAAGCTAATCACAATAGCGGATGATGCTCCAGTAATTTTTAAAAATAGTTTCTTATTTTTCATACTCTGTTATCTTATCAATGCGTTTTTGATGACGCCCACCTTCAAAATTAGTCTTTAAAAATGTGTTGATAATATTCACATTTTCGTTGTAACTAACAAATCGAGCTGATAAACACAAAACATTTGCATTATTATGTTGTCTTGCCAACGGAGCCATGTCGGCACGAACAACACTTGTAGCCCTAACACCTTTAACTTTATTAACGGCAATGCACATACCGAATCCAGTGCCGCAAATTAATATACCAACGCTATTGCTATCGCGAACAACATTCTCACCAACTTTAAAAGCATAGTCAGGATAATCTACGGAGTCTAACGACATAGTTCCCATGTCTAACAAGTCATAAGATTGTGATTTTAAATAATTCACAATCTGTGTCTTCATTTCATATCCAGCATGATCACTACCAATATATATTTTCATTATTTGTTCTCCTTCATTAATGCACTAATAATGGCACTTCCATCCACATTACCAACTCTTAAAATTTTTAGCTTATCCAAATCAACAATGGTGGATGATGTATCATCTTGTTGATGACCCTTGACAATGACAACATCAAATGGATAATGTTTAAAAGTGTTTAACGCTTCTTGATCATCATAAATAGGGGCCTTCCCTGAAATATTAGCGCTAGACGAATACACACCATTAACTTTGTTAATAAGTTCTAATAATTTAGCATGATTAGGTATTCGATAACCGATACCATTTTTAATAATCGTTAATCCACCAGGCCAATATTTATTTAATGCCTGCTTTTCAGCCATCGTTAAACCTGGAACCTCTTTAATCGAACTCACAAAACGAACTAGTTTTTTGGTACGAGCACGTTTTTTAATTTTATAAATCAAAGTAGGGTTCTTGCTAATAATACCCATAACTGTATCAGTTTCTACAATAGCAGCTTTATTATTTTTCAACTCGAAAACGATTTGTTCAACTTCAGTTCAATCGTATAATCTCATAGTTAGTAATATTGTATGATAATTAATTATCTTTAAGATAATCAACTTCAGTATTTCCCTTAAATATTTTTCTTCAATTTAAATGCCTTTTCAGCGACAGTATTTGCATGCATCAATTGTTCGCGGGAAGGGCGAATATAATATTTCTCTACTATTTCAATCGCTTCGTCTGCGTCGTGGAGTTTTAATCTGTTTCGGTGGCTAATTCTTTGCTCATTATTTTTTCGTCTAGAGGCATTGTAATTCTCCTATCGGTATCAATATATTGTATTTGCTAAAAATAGGATCGTAATCTGTAGAGTTAGCATAATTTTCAAGCGGTGATCATTGTTCATCCAGTTTGAAAGCTTTAATGTTCGTTCACTTCGGTGGTGTTTTTTTGAACATTGTTTGAAAAAGATATTCAATCACACCACAATAAAATGATTTTCATTTGCGATTAATAATCATTTTTGAAAGATTTATCTTAAAGATATTACTAGTCATAAATTGGGAGTTTTGTAAAATGTTATTAATCGATACAGAAATGTCTAACCATTGTCCATCATAGGGTTGTTTATTAACTAAATTAATTAAATAGAATGGGGAACTTACATATTTAAATTGATTTATTTCAATCTTATTGCCTTTTATAGAATATCCTAATTCGGAAATTCAAGTTACCATAGTGTTAAAAGCAACATTGGATTTTCCACTAATAACATAATGAATTAAAGACTGAGATACATTTAAAATTTTAGCCAACATGTAATTAGTTAAGCCCATTTCTTGTTTTATTTTATTTAAAATCTCACTTGCAGTCATAATTACATTATAAAATAAATACTTCAATATATTTAAGTATTTTATACAAAGTGTATAGCGACTTTAAAATGCATATTTTACCAATAAGTAAATAGATATAATCATTGCTCCTATGGAACTTTTGGTTAACCCTACAAGTTATACAAATGCTATAGACCTAATTGATCTTGGTGTCCACCAACTATGCGTCGGTGATAACCACTATTGTGTCCGTAACAACTGTCATTTAACTTTAGACGAAATTAAAACACTAACCCAGCACAAGAAAAATACCAAAATCCTTGTGTTGGTTAATCGTTTTTATTTTGATCCTGAACTAGATAATTTAACGACTTACTTAATGGAATTAAGCAAACTAGACATTGATGGTTTTATATTTGGGGACTTTGCTATTAATCAAATCTGTTATGAACAGAAAATTAGAATACCTTTAATTTATAACCCTGAAACATTGGTCACTAACTATGATCAATTCCCTTTTTATTTAGAAAATAACATTGGCGAAGTAGCATTAGCTCGTGAATTAAACGCTAATGAAATCAAAGAAATTGGTCAAAAGAAAAACCAAATGAAACTCCAAGTGCAAGTTAGTGGCTATGCCTATGTAATGCACTCACGTTGGAAGCTAGTATCTAATTTCCAGGAAACACAACACATTGACAAAGAGTTAGCGAAGACAAAATTACTCATCCGTGAAATATCACGTAAAGAACCCATGATTATTTACGAAGATGAACATGGCGCTCATGTCTTCACTAACTATTCATTAATGTTGTTTGATAAATTATCAGAATTGAATGAAAATCACATAGACACCATTAGAATTGATAGTTTTTTACACGATGAACAATGAACTATCAAAATGACAAAACTTTATCTAAGCGGTCTTAAATCGCTTGAAAATGGATCATTCAATGATAAGTTAATTCAAGAAACTAACATTGAAGACAAACTATCACATGGTTTTTATAGCATGAATAAACAAGACATGATTTATCTCGTCAAAGAGGATACATATGAGTAACCATATGGAATTATTGGCCCCTGCAGGAGATTTAAATCGTGGCCAAATTGCATTGGACTTTGGTGCTGATGCAATTTACTTCGGTGGCAAACAATATTCATTAAGAGCTAGAGCCTCTAATTTTGATAATCAGCAATTGCATGAAATGATTAATTATGCCCATCAGAATCAAAAGAAAGTTTACTTAGTAACTAACATTGTTTGCCACAATCATTTACTAAATGGTTTTGAAGATTTTTTACATGAGGTAATGAAAACACCTCCTGATGCATTTTTAGTGACTGATCCAAGCATTTACCGGAAGATTCAAAAACATTATCCCAATGCTATCATCCATGTTTCTACACAGCAATCTGTCACTAATTCAAAAGCGGCCTTATTTTGAGCTAGAAATGGTGCTAAGCGAATTGTGACAGCTAGAGAAGTATCGCTAAACGAAATTAAACTAATGATTAATAATGTCCATGACCAAATTGAGATCGAAATGTTTGGTCATGGAGCTGTTTGTATTTCTTATAGTGGGCGTTGTATGTTGAGTAGCAACTTTTGTTTAAGAGATGCTAATAATGGTGGTTGTGCACAATCGTGTCGTTGAGTTAATGAACTATATAAAGACAATCGATCACTATCTAAAACATTTAGTATGTCAGCGAAAGATATGTGCTTAATTAACTATGTTAAAGACATAATCGATTGTCGTGTTAGTGCTTTAAAAATTGAAGGACGGATGAAATCTGAGCATTACATCGCTACAGTTGTTAATGCTTACCGTAAAATCATTGATTCCATCTATGATAAAAAGCAATCATTGTCAGAATATGTTGATGATGTTTTAAAGGCGGCCAATCGGGAAGTATCCTATGCTTGATTTAATGGTAATCCGTCTAAAGATGAAATGCTTTATCATGAAATACCTAAACAAGTTAATCAACTATTTGCTTTTATTATTGATCAAAAAATTGATGATGAAACTTACCGAGTGACTTCACGTAATTATTTTAGGATTATCAATGACTTCCAAGTATTGGGCAGAAACTTAAAACACATTGAGAATGTTAAACTATTGGAAATTAAAGATAAAGATGGTCTATTAATTGATGTAGTTAATAAACCAATGAGTAAGTTAATAGTAAAATTTGATAAACCTTTAGATTTATCTAAAAATGATATGGCAAGGATAAGTAACATACACTAGAATTGGAATAAATCCAAAGTCACAAGTTTCTTTACAATTGTAATGGATTAGATAAAGATTCAGTAGTTTCCAAAATGGAAACATCTAGAATCTACAACAAGAAGCATGAAAGAGACTTATGTTCTTTAGAAATAAAAATTTTCATTGACAACAAAAATTATTTATGGTATGTTAATCATTAACGGTATAGCAAATGGCAAATTTTAAAAGTTTAAGATGAGATGTATTTTATATAAGAGAAAGCGACATTAAATCGTATAAGGGCATACAACTAAATAAAACCAGACCAATTATGGTAATTAGCACCAACAAATTATTATTGGATAGAGCTTTAATTGTCGAACTTGGTAGCAATAAAATTAATGAAAATAGTATCTATTTTTATTCATATACCGATAAACTAGGTAATCGTAAAGATAGCTATATATTCCCCGATAGAATTCACACAGTTTATAAATATTATTTACACGATAGAAATAAACTTAAAAATCAAAAAGTGCCACAAAGCGTTAGAGAGTCAATCTTAAATTTCGTTAAAAAAGTATTTAAAGAAGAATAAAAAACGACATTTATCATGTCGTTGGTTTAAGCGGCGCACAATCGCGCCTCAGAAAGGAAATAACCTTACTGACGAATAAATATTACCATAAATAAATATTTTAGTCAAATTATGCAAATGTCATTTTTAGATATTGTAGAAATTTCTTTAAAAACTGTAATTATAGATTGCACTAATATCAACGGTTGTCGATGAATAAATCCCTGGAAAAACACCTTCAGATGTGTATTGCCAAGCATGAATTTTGTTTGGAGGAAAATTATCCCAATTAAAATCAGGATATGTTGTGCCATCGCCATTAAAAACACTATTGTAAGATGCTCTCCACGCTAGATGTTCTTTTAGATAGTCATCTTCACCACAAATCTTGTCAAATCAACTTGGATAAGAATAACAAAAGATCTTATTTTCATCATACCCACGATTTTTTAATTGAGCATAGAATTCTTGAGTGCGAGCTTTTCAAAATATTGGATCTACGGGAGCATTTCCGCTGGCAGTTGCTCAATCTTCTAAATCGTAGAATATTGGTAAGGACAAACGTGCATGTGCTGTTGCTAATGCATTAGCTACCGTATTTGCTTCCATTGTACCATCACCTTCATTTTCAGCATAACTATATAAGTAAACACCATAAGGTATACGCAACCGATTAAGACTAGCAACGTTATATACAAATTGGGTATCCATTTCGTCATAATAGCCACACCTTAATAAAACGGCATCCACATCCGATGACTTTTTCACAACATCTCAATCAATGTCTGGTTGATGTGATGAAATATCAATAACTTTAACGACATTATTACTATCGCCAAATTTATTGCTATTCCCATCAATCAGTGAACGATTTGGAGAAGTCCCTTCTCATGTTGGTATTGCATGTTTACTAACATTGAACATTACTGGTAAGAATAACCGATTTAATTGGTTTTGATGATATCAAATTGTAGCACCAACTGCAAAATAGTAAGGTGGAATATTATCTCCAGCACCTGGTACACCAGGTGCAATAATTAATATACCATCGTCTGTTAAAACAATATTTCTTGCCGTAATTTGTTCAATGGTTTCGGCGTTTAGTCCTGTTATGGTTCAGCTTACCTTATAGTCACTTGTAAAAGTTCGATTAAGTTTGTATTGATGGGTAATTGTGTCGTTGTATCCAACAATAGGAAACGGTAGTTGGTAGTCTTCAATTTGTAAAGTGGCGCTTGGTATTGGCCCACATGATGAAAATACCAAAGCTGTTGCCATACAAACAATTGGTGAAATAATTAACTTAAGATACTTAATTTTCATTAAGTTAATTATAAACCCATTACATATACGTAATGGGTTTATGATGTTTTCATAGTAAATAGTTATATGGTACAAAAAAATATCTTTTGTATATAATATTTTAGATTTGAAAGAATTTAGTACTCTATATGAAAAATAAAAAAATAAACATTAACATTAAAAAGTATACAGATTTCTATAAGAAATATAATATTGAAAATATTAATTCTAAGGGAAATAGTGATTCGCTAAATGATAGTGACGGATTCGTAATTGATTGTAATTTTAGACAATTCTAATTTAAACCAATAATTGGTTTGACGAGATTATTCATGCGTCACAGTCCACTGAATCAATTAATTTACTAATATTTAATATTTCGATTGAAAGAAGGCAAATATTATGTAGGCTTTCAATAGCTTGTTTTAAATTTGCGTCTGAACTAGTTTTTACAACATTTAACCCATGTTCTAGACAAACATCTGGCGAATAAGGTCTTCCGTGAAGTTTTGAAAACTTATGGCTTGACAAAAAATTTTGTATTATTTCCTGAACATCAGATTCCGACTTTTTCGCAAGCATATTTCTTTTTAAATACTTCTTAAGAAGCTCGTCCACTAGTGCTATGGCTTCTTTGCTTTGACCTATAAATGTTGGAGGGTATTTAGCTAAAATTTCACGATAAACCAATATTTTAACTTGATCTTTTTTTACCTCATTAATGATTGAATCAACTTCGTCTACAATGGCTTGCGCTGGCAAACCTCCTCAGACTTGTGGATCGGTAGGCCCTAAAGCTGCTGAATCATCCATTATTATTTCTTTTGAAGCACAAGCAATCATGGTTCCTGCCGACATAGCTTGTTGAGGAATAATTGTTCTAAAATTATTATCGCAAAAAGCTGTTATGGTTTGGATTAATTGTTCGCAAGATGTAGCTGCGCCACCTGGCGTATGTAGCACAATGTCATAACCGTTTGTACTAAGGGTACTTTTTGAAATTTTCGAAAAAATATTTGACGAAAAAGCATTAATGTCTTGATCGTTAATAGATATATGCATATCATTAGTTCTACTCTGGCTAGACATACCAAATGATGATGACACGGGATTCAATTTTAAAAATCCTGAGTAATAAATAATAGTTTTTCTATTGGTAATTTTTTCTAAATTAGTTATGTATTTATCTCGTAATTTTTTTAAAACTATTAAATGTGTATTATGCGATTGTATTATCCTATTACTACCAATTACAGGCGCTGAGCGTTCTTTAATTAATTCCTCATTAAATTCTTTTAATATTTCAATATATGTAGCCGTAAGTACCCCTTTAAATAATAAGATTATCACATTTTTATATATATAAAAATATATTTACATATATTTAATAATCGATTTGAGGTATCTGGATAGATTTTGGTTTTCGCAATATATAAAAGTGCCTCGCATACCGCGCGTTAGAAGTACATTGTAAGTGTTTCTAATTAATCGATCAGCTTCTATTACATTTATTTTTTTTGATCGTATTCCACTAGACGCATCTGTTTTAGCATTGGCATCTCTATCAAAAATAATTTTCTTGCCATCACACCTCAAATCTTTACCAATTATCACTCCACAATACTGCATATCAATGCCTTGACATGTGTGTATGCAACCAATCGAATCTTTAGCTGACTCATCATGGATTCACGAACTTACATTATTAAAGTTTCATTGAGCTTTAAAACCATTTGCTAATTGAAAATCATATTCCGTTGGATCATTGCGTGAAACTCAATTATGCGTATATCCAGAAACCAAACGACATTTGCCATATTTTTCATTTAACTTCGATATTTCATTCCTCATTTGATTAGGGTCGTCAAATATTCTTAAGTCATATTTGTTATTCTTAATATAAAAATTAACATTATCATCATACTTAAGAAACGATTTAACAAATTGAGTGTATTCTTCTCCACCCAAGCACCTAAATTGACTAGTTAATACCAAATTATTACTAATAATCAATTCTGAATTATATTTCTTAGCAAATTTAGTTATTTCGTCAATTGTGGCATAATCATGAACCGTAACTGCTTGGTCTTCATCGATGAAAAATACATTCACTAATGAACTGTTAAATAATTTGTCTAGCATGTTCACGTCTTTCCCAATACCTAGTCCAAATTTCCATTTCGCTATTCTGTGTGCTTCATCTGCAAATATGCAATCATAATATTTCTCAGAACGACTAGCAAAAACTGATGGATTGACAAATAATTCTTTAATTGTTTCTTTTTTATAGTCACCTTCAATCAATGTTTGTCCAAAGTAATTCCTAGGTGTTGCATTTTGCGTACAATAACATGCGTTCATTTTTACTATATCATTTAGTAATTTTCCTAACGCATTAATAGCAACAATTGATTTGCCAGTTCCAGGGCCACCTTTAATAATGATTGTTTTTCTTTTACCAGTAACCTTAGATTTTTTTACTTCATCTACAATGGTATACACCGACAATGCTTGTTGATCGTCATATGATCAAAAATCTTTGCCTTTTAGCGAATTATCCAATAGGTGTCGAAGTTCAGTGGATGGAACCATTAATGATGCATCGATATTGTAAAGCAACCCATGATCTTCTTGGTTAATATAATTAACAACAAATTGTCTAATTGTTTGTATGTGTCCCTTTAAAAACACTGGAGAATTAGAAATAAAAGGATAATTGATTTGATTACTCATTAAGGTTAAATACCCCTGATCGAGGTTGTGCAAATATGATGCAGATTTAATGTCAACATGGTTATCTTGAACATATTTATTCATATCACCTATTCTCTTAGAATAAAAATAGGCTTGGCAAGATGGATGAAGTTTGTCTTCTCTTATTGAGCCATGAGTATTAGCAAATACACAATTCTGCTTTGTTGATTCAAAAATACTACTTCATTGTTTCAGTTCAAAAATCATAACAACAGAATTTTTATCGTTTTTTCCATATAGGATAAAATCAATGCGATGTTTAGATTCATTAAACTTATATTCAATCGCTACATCAATATCTTTGTTGATTTCATCACAATTCAAAACTTCAGCCATATATGGTAATGACTTTTCTCACGACATTTGTTCTGAATCATTTTGATGATTAATGCCATGATTTTTTAGTTCATTAACAACTTCATCTCTAATTTTAGAACAATTGCAAGCATTAATAAATTCAGATATTGGCTTATTGTAGATGATCATCTTTAATTAACAATCGAAGAACTGAGCCATAGTAACACCTAAGGCATCGCATATCTTTTCAAGGTTTTTAACGGTGCAGTTCATATTTTTAGTAATTAATCTACCAATATAACTACGATCAATATTAGCCTCTAATGCCAACTCTTCTTGAGTCATATTTTTGGCTTTTCTTAGCTCGTTTATTCTCTTACCAACAGCGTTAGCTTTCATAACTTTAGTTAGTATCTAACTTTGTTGCATTTATATCAACGGACTAAATGCAACAAATTGTTGCTTAAAAGAAACAATTATGTCTTATATTTAGTTGCATATATGCAACATTATTCATCTGAAAAAGAAGGTCAAATAGATTTTTATAAAAAAATCTACAAGGACGAAAAAGTAACTTATGAAAATTATACCGATGGTGTAATTGATGGAGTAATTTTTGAATTTAAATTATCAATATCTAACATCAATTCTGTTTTATTTCAAACAATTAAATATTTGTCAAGGATGCGTGTGGAAGGCAAAAGTATCCCTGCGACAATTTGTTTGCTTAGTTTAAATGAAGAAATATCTTATTTTTTTAATTCTCAAGACTTTTTAAGCGAAATAGAAACCATCTATACGGGGCCTTCTAGTAAAAATAATGAAAAATTCAATGTAGTAACTAAACCTATAAAAATTGATTTTGGAAAAAACATAGGTTACTTAGTAAAACTAATTAATGAATCAAAAAATTTTATAAAAATTCATATCAATGAAGATTGTGTAGTAGGTTGGGCTGAACGATTTTACAAGATAAGAAAAAACGCTATCAAGGGCGAATTTTTTTCAGAGATACGCAACCCCAAAATGTTTGAAAACTTCATTTTTCCTTATAAAGAAAAAACAAACAAGAGATTTCAATATTTAATGGATTGTTTAAACGATCCATTACATAAAAAAGAATTGGGAGCTTTTTATACACCACTACCGTATTGTAGAAAAGCTACAGAGTTAGTTAGAAGTGCAATTAAGCGAGTTCCTAAAGGGAATGACTATGTGATCATTGATCGCTGTGCGGGAACTGGTAACCTTGAATCTTCGCTTACTTCAGATGAGCTTACTCATGTAATTGTTTCCACATACGAATATTTCGAGTACAAAGTTTTATGTGAGAGGTTTGCTGGTAATAAAGTAAGATTCATTATTCCTCCAACAGTATCTGAAGAAGATTTTGTAGCTGGACATGTACCAAAAGCTGATGCTTTAGGGTATGAAGTGCTTGATCAAATTAAACCATATGTTGAAGATAAAAAAGTAACAATAATATTATTTGAGAATCCACCTTATAGTGAAGCTGGAGCGAAATCAACTGTGGACTTAAGAGACGATGAAAATAAAAGTGCTCCTTGGAAAAGTAGCTTAGTTTGTAAGAAAATGAAAGAAGACATTAAAGGTAAATCAACAAACGAATTAGCTAATTTATTTATTTGGAGTGCTTTTAAATACTATTTGCGTTTGCCATCGGATAGTTATATATTGTTTAGCCCTGTTAAATATTTTAAATCTCAAAATTTAGTTAATAGAACATTTATGGAAGGATTTATTTTTAATAAAACATATTTCCATGCAAAAGGAACTCCCTCTGCCATTAGTTGCATTTGATGAATGCAACCCGAAATAGAGCAAGATAAATTTGATGCGCCTGCTTTTGATATTGAAAATTGAAACGTATCACAAAATGATGGAGTCATAGTAAATGTAAAAAGAAACATTCACATCAAAAAAGTACATAGAAATATAAGTCAACTATATGAAATCAGGAAATCCAATACGAATGACGAAAAAGGCATAGTTTGTAATACAAGTGGATACGAAAATGTAAAAGGAAAATTAAAAATTAAACCATTATATAATCAAGAAATTATTGGTTATTTAATATCACAATCTTTTGGATTTGAAAACCCGAGGCTTGCATGTAATCTCACTCGCTGTGCGATGTTTAACGGGAACGGATTTTATTTAACGGGCACGAACTACTTTGAGAAATTGCCTCTTTTTGCGGTTGGAAAATACCCATCAGAGCGAAAATGGTGAGAGCATGGAATTGTAATGAAATGTTCAGATAACGGGAACGGATATTTAAAAGATTTACTTTTTTTAAAATCTTGTTTTATTTTTACTTGTTTGTCATATTTTAATAAATGTTTAAGTTTTACTGGAACAGATAATCGCTTTTACAAAAATGAACTTTGTTTTGATGGCGACACGGTAGCGAATAAAAAATTGAATACACTTCGTCCTAAATTGACAGTTGATGAAGAAATATTAGTTAAACAATTCAACGAAGTATTAAAAGAGTCAAAACACTGTAACGGATATCCTAGAATAGGTGCTGGAATTTACAATAAAAAATATGTTTATGGCGTATATCAAATTTCACAAGAACTTAATACTTCATATAAAGATGTTGACACTGATAAAATATATTATGACTATCCTGAGCTAAATACAAAGTTGTCTATATTAAGAACATTGGTTTTAGATTATTATGATAAATTTATAGCACCAAAATTATTTGAGCACGGTTTGCTAAAATAATTTTCTATCTCCTTGCACTATCATCTAAAATAGTTTTATCTTTTTTAGTTTATATTTGATTGTTTTATAAATAGAACACATCGAAAAATATGATGAAATGATTCCCTTAAAATCCTCAAAATGTATAATATATCTCCCACAAAATGTATAAACTAAATGCCATTTTCTGATAAATAACACAAAATACTAAACTTATATTTTAAATGTTTGTTTCTATCTCTTCACACTATCCAAAACAGCTTTCGCCATTTCGGCCTTACCTTTAATCGCTTTATTAAAGTGATTATTTAACCATTTAATATCATCATTAGTAACTTTATTAATTTGTTTAAAGTCCGTGAACTTTTTTGGTAATCCTAATAAATTAATAAAGTTATCTAATGATTTAAAGAACTCATTAATGGTTTTAACGCCAAAGATAGCTTTACCGATCTCTAATGAACGTTGAAGAAATAATTTATTATGCTTTACCATATATTTTAAATAATATGGTGTTAATAAAGCTAATCCTGCTCCATGTTCAACATCTCATAGACCACTGACAGCATGCTCTAGTTTATGAGTCATTCAATCACCAAAACTACCATGAAAAGATCCTAAACCATTTAAAGCTCAAGATGAGGTTCATAATAAATTACTTCTTGCCTCGTAGTCTTGATTGTTCTTCTTTAAGGCTTTACCACAATCAAGACATACTCGCATATTGGCTAGGAGATACTCTTTCGTCCAATTAAATAGTTTACTATCATAGTATTGTTCTAATAAGTGACTAAAGATGTCAAAGATCCCACAAGCAGTTTGTCATCATGACAATGTCATGGTATATTTGGGATCTTCAAAACAAACCAATGGTGTAGCCGATGGTGTTCCCGTTGGCATCTTGTAATGACTCTTCGCATTAGTAATGACACTGCCTGCATTACTTTCACTGCCTGTGGCTGCTAATGTAATGATGGAGAATAAAGGGATAGATGGTTTAGTAACTTTAGTACTATCCATTACATAACTCCATGCGTCTTTGTATTGGGGATTAGTTGCCACGATGCCAATCACTTTCGCAGCATCAATCACACTACCACCACCGGCAGCAATGATTAAGTCTACTTTGTACTTACGGCAAGTTAAGGCTGCTTGGTAGATCCCAACATCTCTAGGGTTCGGTTCAATCCCACTATGCTCAACTAACTTAACCTTAGCTTGTTTGCAAGCTTTAACAATCTCATCATAAAGACCATTACGTTTAATTGAACCTCCACCATAAGCTAATAGAACAGTTTTTACCTGATGGTGTTTTAATTCTTCCACTAAGTGTTGGTTAACAACAGCTTCACCAAAGTAATATTTTGGAATGATTTGTAAAGAAAATGACATGATTTAAACTCCTAAAAAATAATAGTTATGTAATAACTATTATAGGTGTTCAAATTCATGTCATTACTAATAAAAAAATGAAAGTTTTTTTACAAAAAAAATATTTTCGGCATATTACTTATATGAGAGGAGGTGTATAAACAACATTATGGATAAATACAAAGTAATAGCAACAATGGTATCCAAAGGTACAATCATTAGTGAAGTAGAATCTACAAGCGAAACTAGAGCAATTGCAGCAGTCGCAGCCAGAATAAAAGATGACGATTGAAAATTACTAAGAGAAGTTAAAATGGATTCAAAGATAGTTAATTAAGTATCAATATATCTATTGGTCCGAAAACTATTTACGGCTTATAATTTTGACCGATGCGAGACTTTTGGCAACTTCTTCTGCGCCACATTGTCTTGTGAGTTCCGCAACTACTTCTCTTCGAGTTTTTTCGTCACAACCAGAATTCTCAATGGACTTCCTGTCAAATCATTTGCCTCATTCTTCTCAAGTTTTAGGTGTATTTGGTTTAGTTTGTTTTTGGTTCATAACGCACATATTATAACAAAAACGATTTCACACAAATTGTAGAAAGGAGGTGAATATGAAGAAAATGTCACAAACTGCTAAAAAGCAAACTAATGGTGGCATTGGTCCAATGATGCTATGAGTCTTAATCATGGGTGTCATTATGGCTATTGATACCGTTAGTAACATTGCTACTAGTGCAAGCGAAGCAGGTAATTCACAAAACGGTAGTTCAAGTACAAAGCGAAGTTCTTACTCCGCTAGTAAGCGTAGTAACGGATATGTCCGAGTCTCTCCGTTCCCAGCTAGAACTGCTGTCATGATGAATTTATAATGAGAAATAGTGGCTTTGCCACTATTTTTATTTACCAGTAGATTTGACATTGGAGGTAGTGATTTCGTATAATCAATAGCCGTGCAAAATAATCGGATTGACATTATTATTAAACAAATCAAAACGAGCGGCAGAGTGATTGATGTGGGTAGCGACCATGCACAATTAGCAATAAGATTGTTAAAAAAGCATCAAGCGACACATGTGTACAATGTTGAGGTTCATAAAGAACCGTATCAAACAACAGTGCGTAATCTCCAATCTCATGGTTTGTTAGCCCAAACGACTAACATCCTCGGTGATGGATTACAAACTCACAAGATTGATAAACCCATTAAATATTGCGTGATTGCTGGCATGGGCACTAAAAATATTATTAATATTCTCACCCGTGCTAATCAACAAATCAAGATTCAAGAGTTCATTCTTGTACCAAACAACAATGCAGGCGATTTAAGAGACTTTTTAATGCAGAACGACTACAAGTTCAAGTTTGAACAAATTATTGAAGAACGGGGTTATTATTACGCTTTGATGGTGGTTAGCAAGACTAAAGGATTAACGATTCACAACAAATTTGATTCCTATTACGGTCCATATAACCTCAAACATCCTAGTAAAACGTTTCAACAAATGCACCAACAACGCAAACAGCATATATTAAAGAATGCATTACACACCCATAACAAGCACATCCAAGCAGAACTAAATCTATTAGAAGAGAACAAAATATGAAAATAATTGAAATTGATAAAATCATCACAGACAAATACCCACTTAAGAATCAAGAATCTTGAGATGAATCAGGTATGCGTTACCTCGTGAATAAAATTACACAAATTACTGGAGTGATGATTTGTCTTGATCTCACTAAAGAAGTTATTGACGAAGCTGCTAAAAGCGATATCAATTTCATTATTAGTCATCATCCCATCTTTTTGAAAAACAAAGAAGTTAAACCCACTAAATATGAATTAGAAATGTTGAAATCATTAAAGGATCACAAAATTAGCTTTGCTAGTTACCACACTAGTGTGGACAATTCACCAAATGGTTTAAACATGTATGTGGCTAAACAATTAGGTTTGCACCAAATTAAAGTCATTCCTGGTACTGGGATCACGACTGGCAAAATTAATTTTGCTTATCGACCAAAGGTGTTTGCTTCTACCATGAAAAACACTTTTGACCTTGAAAGAATTATTTATACTAGTGAAGAACTAGTAAAGAATGTGGCAATTTGTTCAGGCGCTGGCTTTGATGTTTTTAAAGAGAACCTTAACAAATTAAAAGATATTAATCTATTAGTTACTGGTGATGTGAAATGACATGATTGACAATTTGCCAAACTTCATGGCCTTAATGTTATGGATGTAGGTCACGATTTAGAAAATGTATTCATTGATGTCATCACTAAGTTAATTAGTGACTCTGTCAAATTAATTAAGATTCAAACGATTAGTAATAAACAAGAAATTAAAATCGTAATTTAAATCTTTAATAAATTAATCCCAGCTTGTTTGTCAAATTGACGAACAAGTTTTTTATTACATTTAGTGATAAAGATTTCACCAGTGATAGAAATCATCGCTTGAATTAAATGACCACCTTTGACATTTAACGAACTATCGCTAACATTAATATGAGCATGTAAATATATTTCATTACCTTTAGTGGAGATATTGCCCACTAAAGAAGTTATTTCTAATAAGGGTTGTTTTATAACATGAGGTTTATATTTCTTAGTGTTTTCATTGAAGATACCAATAGTGACATTATTAGATCCACCGATACCGGTAAAGTAACCAGAAGTAATATTATGTTGTTTACAACATTTAGTAATGGTTGTGATTACTTCTTCGCCTTTTTCAATTTTTAAACAATATACATTGTTGCTAAGTTGTTTTGATTTCATGAAAAAATTATAAAAGAAAAAGATTGAACCGAAGTCCAATCTTTTTTAAAGTGAGTTAATTACTTTAAGTTCTTGCTAATAACGCTTGCAAGTTGGAACATTGTAATTTGCTTCTTACCACCAAATAGTGGAAGTAAAGTAGCATCTGCATTAATGTTTCGCTTGTTTTTCTTATCTTGTAAACCTTTAGCTTTAATGTATGCTCAAGTTTTTTTAATTGCTTGTGCACGAGCTAATGGTTTAGAACCAATGACTTCTGCTAACTTTGCAGATGGTGTCAACGGTTTCATAAGAGCGGGGTTAATTTTTCTTTTTGCCATAATCTTTTCCTTTTTAATATGAGTGTTATTATACATACATAAGAGAGAATGCAACAAAATGTTTAGTAGGATATTATCCTATTTTTTTGTCTTTACCACTTTACAAGACAATACTTCACCTTCACCAATGTCACTGGCACCAGCATCTAATACCTCTTCTTCAATTGAGCAAATCGCTTCGTGCTTAGCTTCTTTGGCACTTTCCGCTTTTATTTCATAAGTTACGTTTGCTTCACTCCAGATGGTAATGTCTTCATCTGTGGTTTCAGCATTTCACTCTAAATCAAAATCGTCGAAGTCAAAGAAGTTATCATCGTTGCACAATAATTCACGTGCGTAATCTTCTAAGATGTCACTAGAGATTTCCTCTGGTGATTCAATCTCATGCTCTTTAAGTCACTCCTTATCTTCTTTACATCATTGTGTTATTTCTTTTAAGTCATATACAACAGAATAATCAATTCTTGTATCAACTAAAAATGTTTTCTTTATTTTTTGTTTTTCCATTTTTCTTTAAATGGAATTACTCTTGACCTCAATGTTCGTCCATACGAGTTTGATGTTCTTGCAAAGTTAAATCAATTTTATCCAAACGATTAGTGTGATCTTTTAATGTGTCTTTTACAATTTTCATGTCGTCCACTAATTGTAGAACTAAATCCCTTGTAGTTGGTTTTTTAGGTTTTTGATAAATTCCAATAATCATGTCGTCGCCAACAATTGGAGGATTATGTTCTGATCGTTCAAGTTTTACCTTTAGCATAGTTTTATTATAGTCAATCATAATTCCTTATCCTTTCACTTATTAATACACCGAAAATATTTTTTTTATACCTTAATTTTCAATAAATCGAAATAATCTATGTATGAAATACATAGATTAAATTTTCACTGTTTCTTTTAAAAGTAAAGCACGCTTCTTTGCAACACCAAAACGATAACCGCCAATTGTACCATCACTTTTAATCACGCGATGACACGGCACAATAATGGGTCTAGGGTTAATGTGACAGGCATTAGCCACTGCTCTATAAGCTTTAGGATGTCCAATATTAATGGCTAATTGTTTGTAAGAAATCGTTTTCCCTTTGGGAATCTTAGCAATTTCTTTTCAAACAAGAACTTGGAATGGTGTTGGGGTTTTGATCATAAAATCATTATATTGCTTTCCAAGTCGATTAGTTTATAAGCACCAATCAGTATGGGCATTTTTGCCCATGCTCAATCTTGATTAGTGAACATAAACTAATTCATGCATAAATTGCACATGTTCGTAGCGAAATCTAGCATTAGGCATTTATATCTTGTGAACTGTTGCATTTTCTGCAACAACTCATTTGAAGTGAATAAATGTATATTCTCCAAATATTTTTAGAAACTAACATTAGTAAGTAAAATACTACTTATGAAAATAAAAGTAATCTCGGATTTGCACATTGATCATAATGAAGATTTTAAATTAGAAACAAAGTTTGATGATACTTTTACAATCGTCGCTGGTGATATTGCACAAGTTCCTGAATATAAAGAAAAATTCTTGAAACAAATTAAGAATGGTTTATGAATAGCTGGTAATCATGACTATTGAGATCAAAAAGATGTAGATTCTGGTGTTAAATACTTTAAGAAGCAATATCCCAAAGAAAATAGTTTTAGCTATCTAGAAAATGATTACAAGATTATTAATGATATTGTTTTCATTGGTTGCACATTATGGACAGACTTTAATTTATATAACGATCCTGGTATTGCAGCATTCTTTACGAAAGATTGACCAGATTTTCGTTATAACAATATCATTGATTCTGAATCTAATACTATTAGATTGATGAATCATAACGACATGATCAAAAGATTTAAAGAATCAGTTGCATATATTGAGAATACATTAGAAAAATTCAAAGACAAACATTGTGTGTTAATTGCACATTTTGTACCAATCACTAAAGGAATAGCACCTAAATATAAACATCTTGACACAAATGCATTCTTTGCTTCTAATTTAGATTGGTTATTTGATAAATATAGCAACATTAAATTATTGATCTTTGGTCATACACATGAATGCTTTAGTGGTGAAATATTTAATTGCAAATATATTTGTAATCCAAGAGGCTACTTAAAACACGGAGAAGGTCAATGTTTTAAACCAAATTTAATTGTTGAAGTTAAATAAAAGCGTTTATTATGTTTATCGGTAATTCTATAAAAATACCGATAATGTACAAAATTATGATGAATACATTGCAATCGGAAAATAGATATCTTTTAATTTCTGAACATATGTATCAAATTGTATTTTTATTTTGGTGTTCATTAATGCGTTTGAAATAAATTTATTACTATATTCATCCATGTTTTGATCAAAAATGATCCCTCGTGAATTAATATGTCCAAAATAACGATTTTTTTGATCGGTGCCACTTCAGTAGAAATCATCTACAAATGTGTCGTCATTAATTGGATAATTAGCGAATGCTATAGCAATTGAGCCTTCGATAATTAGTTGAAAGTGTTTTAGTGGTTGTTTCATAGGACTTCCTAGCACATTTAAAATCACCCAAATTTATGTAGTGAATCATAACACTCTTGAAAATATGGGGACCTTGAATGGACATCAATGCTTTTCCCAGTCAATAAGACTATATGAATATATTCACCTGAATCATCTAGTGCCAGTTCCGCGCTAAGAATATCAGAATTTTTTATTCTATATGGTCCGAATTTAACATACTCATTTGATTTTGCTATAGCGACGCTAGTCGCTGTTATTATAGTAACTCCAAGAGAAGCAAAACCTACTATAGCCAATATTTTTCATCCTTTTATGCCTAACTTCTTTTTGGTTTCCAATGTATTGTCCATTTATTCATTCTCTAAATTATTTAAATCTCTAATAAATTCTTCATACGTGGACTTGCACGTTTTGTATAAATGTACATTAGTTTCATCGCATGCACTATCTCTTAATCAATTTACACAATTTTGAATCTTCTCTTTATATTTATCAATAAGTTGTTCTTTTGTCATTTTCCCATCGTATACCACATCTAAATAGAGTGGTATAATTCTTTCTTTCCATAAAGAATTATGGGCGTGCATGGATACTAATCTTGCGCGTACGAAAAAGAAAAATCCCACCCCTTGCGGGATGAGATTCTTCTGCGAAGCACGACCTATTCTGACAATAAATTGCTCCGTTCGGCTCCAATGGTGCTTGACTATCGCGCTATTAAGCAAATATTGTTTAACAACATTACTTGCTCATTTTTGAAAAGCAATGCCTGGCTTTGAATTAACTTTATAGCCAACAGCAATAATGATATCTAAATTGTAAAACTTTACTCGTTTGTCTGAATTTGCAGTGGGCAAAAAATGCACATTGCTTTTTTCAGAAATTTCCTTGTTACCAAATAAATTCGTATGTTTCTTTTTCAATAAGCTTTCACTCTACATATCCTATTCTTGGGTAAGATGAATATTGATAGAATTTGGCAAGTTTAAATACACCAATAAATTCTACATTTTTCTTATTAAGATTCCTAAACGCTCATCTAATTTCGTTAGGTGTGTCAATTGGATTTAATTTACTATGATCATTTGTTCAGTCGCCTAATTTAATTATTTTTTCTCCATCGTTTGATAAATAATTTATTCATCGACCAGAACCGTTGCCAATGGGGAAATTTTTATTAACCAAATTTAAACAAATTTCATTAATCTTATCCTTAGATGGTAAACCATCAATCATTAGAACTCTCCATAGTTGATTTACACTATCCAAATTAATACGAGCAGTTTTGGGCGTGAGGTCATGCAAATTTAGAAAATTTGCTAATTCCCTCTTCGTTTTAAATTTTCATGATTGATTTCTCTTTAATATCATAATTTTTTGCTTACCAATTCATTGGTTTAAAACCCTGCATTATGTAGAGCTACCTCTCAGGTAAAATAGTTAGATCCTGACACATTCGGTTCACTGTCTAAAGTCACACTTACGCCGATTAAATGGATTGCAATGCAATATTCGTCCATAATCGCATAAGATTTAAAGTTAATATAGACAATCGAAGACTTTACTACAGAATAACTGTCGTCAAGCTTTATAACATCATTAGTTTTGTCATTACAACTTGTAACTAAAACCGCTGGTAATATACAAACACCTAATATTGTTGGTGCCCATATTTTGTTTATTTTCATAACACCTCTTAATTTATGTCTCACATGTACGTGGATCGAAATGAAAATATTGCGTTTCTTTCGTCGTCAAAAACACCATATCAACCAGTGGATTGTTGAATCAAATATCTTCCATTAAATTTATTTATAAATTTAATTACATTAGATTCGTTATTAATAAGTTTAAAAACTTTTATACTTCCAACATGAACTCTGCTATTGCCCAACAATCCTTTTGTTAAATTGTCGTTATAAGACACACTTTTATCAGCACAGTAAATTGCTTTATTGTTTATTCATTCATAAACAAAAATATGCGTTAAACCAATGACACGCCTAGTTTGCACAAAATCTACAATATATTTTTCTTTGTCTTGTTTAATTGAAAAAATCATTTTTCCGCCTCGTATACCACATATGAACATAGTGGCATAATCTTTCTCTCTTTAGAGAGAAAGATTATGGATGGATAATAGACCAATCTTGCGTGTGCGACCTATTCTGACAATAATTGTTACCGTCGGCTCCATAGTGCTTAACTGCTGTGTTCGGGATGGGAACAGGTGTATCCACTATGAATATCGGCACTTTTATTGTTTTGTGGTGGGGTGTTATATCGATGAATATGTTTTTAATCTTTGCAAGATGGATAATGACAATTGAAAAATAAAGTTAATATATAATATTGTTATGACCAATAAGCATCCTATTAAACCGATTACTCTAGAGGAATGAGCAGATCATTTTTTAAATGAGGCACGTAAAGAAACTTTTGTGAGTAATGATGTGAAAAAAATGTTTTACTCTAAGAAGTGGTAGTCTTTAATTTCTTATCTACTTTTCATTCATTACCTTTAGCTTCAATTAACATTTTAGCAGTTGCCTCCGTTAATGTGCTTGCGCTAACTGTTTTTGTTAATGTTTGAGTGGTAATGATCGTCGCTGTAATTTTAAATTTCATTATTCGTTCTCCAATTATTTTTTATTTAAATTATAACAAAAGAAAAAATGACCTATTTTGTTATGACACACTTCTTACTTTCATATACTAATAAATAGTCATAATCAAGAATGGAATTCAAATAATTATGATAAATAATATTACAATAAATTTTCGAACTTATTACAACTCAATTTTGAGAATAACTGGCAAGTTCCAAATATTTTACAACATTAATGCTAAAAAGTGAGATTCAGATGTGTCAATAATGTCGGCTGCAATTAGAAAGAGGGAATATCAAAAAGAAAAACACGGTGAAAAGCAAAGCGATCCAACCAAAATAAACCAAATTTGGAATGACATCATTAATGTCGCGTTACAAGCGGAAAATAACGACGATAAATACATACATTTAGATGAAAAAAAAGTAGCCGAATACATAAACAATTCTAAAAAAAATGTACCATTACTTAATTCATTATCTTACTATAGAAAAAGCATAATAAAACCTACATCAATTTTATGCAATGACGATGAAATTAAACAATATTTATTTTTCATCGTCAATCTTTTTAACAAAGAAGATATTTTAAATATTTTTTTCTCAAGTGACGTCAATGAAAATGATAATATTAATGATGAGAACACCGAAGTAAAGTCAAAATATGGCTGACTTGAATCACTTGAATTTTTAAATAATTTATCGCATGAAATAAAAGACGGAAAAGTTCAAAACTATAGCAGAAGTAAAGTTATAAAATCTTTTGATAAATGTATAAAACTAAGTGAGGCGAAACATTGTGAGCACCTTGAATTTCACCATTTAATTCATAAAAAATATATTCAAGATAAATTTCTTGGTAAGAAGTATTCTGATTTACCAGATAATGATAAAATTTTAGCATACTCAATGGTTGACCCTAATTCCATGATTTTGTGTGAACAACACGTTCATGCAAGGTTATTTCATTGTGGTAGATTTAGTAAAATAAAGCACCCAGGAAATTTAGACACAAATGGAATGACAATATTGGACAATTCCTACATTGATTACATTAAATTTACAAGTGAAATCAATGAAATAAAAACTGCTACAAATAAAAAAGGTAAGCTAAAGTATTCTTTAAAACGACAATCATTAGAGATTAAAAAAATTGAAGAAAAAATTAATGCAATTAAAAAATATAGCGAATTTACCATAAATCCTATCAATGGAATTTATATTAATAAAGTTTTGACAACATTAGATATTAGTCCACAAAAGTCTTACACTAAATTGAAGGATATTTTATAAATGTAAATAACTTGGAAAACCTCACTGCGTTACTTATTCTGACAATAAATTGCTACCGTCGGCTCCGTAGTGCTTAACTGATGTGTTTGGGATTGGAACAAGTGTATCCACTATGAATATTGGCACATTAGCGATACATCTAATTTAATCAACAAAAATTCTTCTAAATTTTTTGCTTATCTTCTTAGAAAACAAGAAGATAATAAAACAAATCATTGCTATCGCAAGAAAACTGAGCGAAATACTTTGAGCAGCGATGTAGAATGAATTCCCTCAATGAAAATTTTTTAAGTAGACTAATTCAATGGTGTTTACAACGCCACATAATTTCACTATTAGGTCCGATAACACTATAAATATTAATCCCATCGTCAATCAGATATTTGATATTACTTTCCTATTAGCATTCCTTGTTGTGTTTCATTTCCCACAAGATATGCAAATGCTAAAACAGATTATTCATGCGATATCAAAAGCAAGTGAAATAATGTCAAAAGATAAAATCATAATGTGTACCCATTCCGCTACACCACCATTATTAGTATTGCACACTAATGCCAACGTTGCGATAGGTGTAAATAATAAATTTGTCAATAATATAAATATTGCTCCAATTATCAATAATATATCCGACCTTGTTTTTTTAATACATGCATTCATGATTATTTTCTTTTGTTTATTAAAACCATTGGTGCAGACTCTATTTGACCATCTTGACTTCTAAATGTGGTGCACTGCCCATTTTTTAACCCAAGAAATCTTAAATATGTTGTTACTCCATACTGTGTTAATAATGCGACTTCTTCAAGATATAATTTTCTATTTAGATGTTCTATATCTAACTCATCATTCAATTCTTCAAAATTTTTTTTATTCATGAAATATTCCTCGTATACCACATCTACATAGAGTGGCATAATTCTTTCTTTCCATAAAGAATTATGGGTGTGCATGGATGCCAATCTTGCGCGCAGGTAAAAAGAAAAATCCCACCCCTTGCGGGATGAGATTCTTCTGCGAAGCACGACCTATTCTGACAATAAATTGCTACCGTCGGCTCCATAGTGCTTAACTGCTGTGTTCGGGATGGGAACAGGTGTATCCACTATGAATATCGGCACTTCACCGATCATTCAATGATTATTTTATAAAACCAACAGATCTTTTCTAAATCTAGAATTTCAATTTCCAAACTCAAACAAATAAATAGTCAATAAATATTAAGTCTCTCGAATTATTAGTATTAGTCATCTTAACACTTCGCAGTGCTTACAACTCTAACCTATCAACGTTGTAGTCTACAACGATTCTTAACCCCTTGCGGGGAGGGAAGATTTATCTTGAAGGCGGCTTCACGCTTATATGCTTTCAGCGTTTATCCGTTCGATACGTAACTACCCAGCTGTGCCATTGGCATGACAACTGAAACATTAGAGGTATCTCCACTCCGATCCTCTCGTACTAGGAGCAGCTCTTCTCAATCTTCCTACGGGCATGACAGATAGGGACCAACCTGTCTCACGACGGTTTGAACCCAACTCACGTATCTCTTTAATCGGCGAACAGCCGAACCCTTGGGACCTACTACAGCCCCAGGATGAGATGAGTCGACATCGAGGTGCCAAACACTATCGTCGATATGAACTCTTGGATAGTATCAGCCTGTTATCCCCAGAGTAGCTTTTATCCGTTGAGCGATGGCCCTTCCATTCGGAACCACCGGATCACTATGACCTAATTTCTTACCTGCTCGACGTGTAAGTCTCGCAGTCAAGCACCCTTATACCATTACGCTCAAGGCACGATTTCCAACCGTGCTGAGGGTACCGTTGCGCGCCTCCGTTACATTTTAGGAGGCGACCGCCCCAGTCAAACTGCCCGCCTAACACTGTCCTTCACCGGGATGACCGGTGTAAGTTAGAAAAAACATATTGTAATGGCGGTATTACAGTGGTGACTCCGCAGCAACTTGTGCCGCTGTTTCAAAGTCTCCCGCCTATGCTCTAAATACAAGATATTTTCTCAATATTAAGTTACAGTAAAGCTTCATGGGGTCTTTCCGTCCAATCACGCCAAGTGGGCGTCTGCACCCACACCAGGATTTCACCGAGTCTATTGTCGAGACAGTCAAGAGATGATTACGCCATTCAAGCGGGACGGAATTTGCCCGACAAGGAATTTCGCTCAATTGTTTGTTGCTCGTTATTGTTTTATAACTGTGCTGATATTTCTACCAACATCTATATGTCGCCATATAGTTCGGACTATATCTTCACATCTACAAGATGTGCCTAACGTTTAGTCTCTGAGGATATTATCAATTACTTCGTTTATATTTCTTCTTCGTTGTTTTCCGTTCATATTCATCGTATAAGCGGTTTTAACAATTTCAATCATACCCTCTTTAGTCCAGTGTTTTTTACTAATTAAATCAAATATAATTGACTTAAATTTTTCAATATCACTAGTCCTTGAGGAATACTTCATGTATTTGTCAAAGAATGGTATTACGTTTTTTAGTAGTGCATCTTTTGTGTCGATGGTGAACACCAAGACATCTTCATTGCCACATTTCGGATAAATTCTACCGGCTCCCAATATTCTTTGTGCCAACTCCAAGACGCTTTTGCGGCTTTTATGTTGATACAAGAAAAATTCAGGATCCAATATATACCCGAAGCGACCATTAGGGTGCTTCTTGATAGATACACATACGCTACCTTCACCTTCAATGAATCCGCTAAGGAATCATTTACTAGTTTCAGTAATTAATAATCTTTCCTGCTGATTGTCTGCAATCATATATTTTTACCGTCAATTCAATTTTATATGAATTAATTGTAACATTACTTAACTATGTATAAATAGTTATTCTTAGTTGTCGGTAACATGATATTCTCAGAGTTTCCAGCATATAGTTAAGTTTTACTAAGGCATCGAAATACCTTAGGACCGTTATAGTTACGGCCGCCGTTCACTGGGGCTTCGGTTACGAGCTTTGCCTTACGGCTAACCCACTTCCTTAACCTTCCAGCACTGGGCAGGCGTCACCTCATATACATCGTCTTACGACTTAGCATAAAGCTGTGTTTTTGATAAACAGTTCCCACTCGCTCTTTACTGTGGCTCCATGCGGAGCACCCCTTATCGCTAACTTACGGGGCTAATTTGCAGAGTTCCTTAACAATAGTTAACTCGCTAGCCTTAGGATATTCTCCTTGACCACGTGTGTTCGTTCTCAATACGGTCTAATATACGATTAACACTAGAAGTTTTTCTTGGAAGCGTGATATATACAGCTTATTTACTTACCGAAGTTTTCATTAGTGTTCATATCTTGTTCTTAAAGTGGGCGGATTTGCCAACCCACAAAACTTGATACTTAAACCAGAATCCATTAACTGGCCTGTATTAACCTTCTCCGTCACTCCATCATTCGTATACTAGGTGCAAGAATATTAACTTGCTTTCCATCGGCTACGCCTCTCGGCCTCGCCTTAGGTACCGACTAACCCAGGAAGGACGACCCTAGTCCTGGAAATCTTAGTCAATTCGGCTTGAAAGATTCTCACTTTCATTCGTTACTCACGCCGGCATTCTCACTTGTGTACACTCCAGTAATCCTCACGATTTACCTTCATCGCAGTACACAACGCTCGTCTACCGATATATTAATATATCCCATAGCTTCGGTATTACACTTAGCCCCGTTGAATCTTTGGCGCAGGAGATCTCGACAAGTGAGCTGTTACGCACTCTTTAAACGATGGCTGCTTCTAAGCCAACATCCTTGGTGTCTGAGACCTCCAACATCCTTTTCCACTTAGTGTAATTTAGGGACCTTAGCTAATGATCTGGGCTCTTTCCCTCACGACTATGAAGCTTATCCCCCACAGTCTAACTGCTAGAATAGATTACATGGCATTCAGAGTTTAATTGAAATCAGTACGCCGAGGTGGCGCCATCAGTCAGTCAGAGCTTTACCTCCATGCAATCAATAATCTAACGCTAATCTTAAAATTATATCGACGAGAACCAGCTATCACGGAATTCGATTGGAATTTCACCACTAGTCACGAGTCATCCCCTGTCGTTTCAACGAAAGTGGGTTCGGTCCTCCAATAGATGTTACTCTACCTTCAACCTGCTCATAACTAGATCATCCCGTTTCGGGTCTATTGCTACATACTAAATGCCCTATTCAGACTCGCTTTCGCTACGGCTCCGCTTCTACAGCTTAACCTTGCATGCAACAATAACTCGCCGGCTCATACTTCAAAACGCACGCTATTACCCATTAATGGGCTCTAACTCGTTGTAGGCTTATGGTTTCAGAATCTATTTCACTCCCATCACTGGGTTCTTTTCACCTTTCCCTCACGGTACTATTCGCTATCGGTGACTGATGTGTATTTAGGCTTACCGCATGGTCGCGGTGATTTCCATCAAAATTTCGCGTGTTTCGATGTACTCAGGGTACTACTAGGTATAAATTGAATTTCGCATACGGGGCTATCACCCTTTGTTGCCAAGCTTCCCAACTTGTTCTGCTATCCAATCTAAGTCCACATTGTAGCCCTATAACCCCACCTCTAAAGATGGTTTGGCCTGTTCCGCTTTCGCTCGCCGCTACTGACGGAATCACGTTGTTTTCTTTTCCTCCGCCTACTGAGATGTTTCACTTCAGCGGGTATCACTTCATTAACCTATGAATTCAGTTAATGATACATAGTATCTCTACTATGTGAGTTTCCTCATTCGGTCATGCACGGATTGTTGCCCCTTATCGGCTCCCCGTGCCTTATCGCAGATTGGCACGACCTTCATCGTCAATCAGTCCCAAGGCATCCACCATAAGCCCTTTGTAACTTATTATTTGTGATTGTCCTATTTATTTTTGTAAATTGCAATTGCTTGCAACATACGAGTTGTTTGTTTTTGTGTGCCCCTCTACTTTAACATAGAGAGGACTTGGTTTGATTTTCTATTTCCTGTGGTTTAACCCACAGGAAATCTAGAAAGATTGTTGATTTTATAAAATTTTCAAAGAACGATCACCCACTCAGATAACCAAGCAGGGACGATAATATTAACATAACTTTGTTATTTTGTCAAAAGTTTTTGTAAATATTTCCCGATCATAAAGTTTTGTAATTTTATTGATAGGTTTTGCGAACAAAAATAGATGAATTTTTAAACATTTCATGACCCGAATACTAGATGTGCGTTTTGGTCGTTCAACGACCAAAATTAACATTTTTGTTAAATCTGGTCGTTTGAAGTCCAAAACATAGCTCCGCGAAAATATTATTTAGTATATAAAAAGTATATATAAAAATCTATTTTATATATAATATGTAAATATGATAACAAGTGTAATTAATTTCAAGATCAACACCAAAAACAAACAAGTATTTGAAGATATATGTGAAAAACTAGGAATATCAATATCTAGTGCTCTTAATATGTATGTAAATAAGGTAATTAATTCAAACGGAATCCCGTTTGAATTAAGGGTTGCTACAAATGAGCTGCAAGAAAGAGAAAGGTTACGTTTAACATTAACCGCATTCAATCAGAATGCGCCTAGTTATAAGGAAATGGCAAGTAAGCAAGGCATCAAAACAGATGAAGATATCGCTAGCATGATTACACAAATGCGTAGAGATAGAAGAAAGAAATCTACATAATGAAAATTTTACTTGACACAAATATTCTAATTTCTACATTTGCACTACATTCAACATCAATAAAAAATTTATTAGATTTGTGCATAGAAAAAGGGCATAAATTATTTATTGATGATTATTGTATGAATGAATTAAACGATGTTTTAACAAAAAAATTCTTTGATATTCAAAAGAATGTCTCCACTATTAATTCCATTATGGATTTACCATCAGTTTCTTTTGTTTTTACCGACCCAAGCAAAAAGTGTTCACGAAATGTGAGAGACGCTAAGGATGAGCGTGTTATTTCCAGTGCACTAGCTAATCAAATGGACGTACTTCTTACAGGTGATAAAGATTTGCTTACATTAAAGAATGCTAAGATTCCAATTCTGAATCCGGCTTCATTAATGAATGTAATTTAGACTTAAAAATAATTAATGCATACTAGAAATATCAAAGAATTTTTCAAAAAAATCGCGGAGTTTTTATCTAAGTAATGGAAAAACATCAAATTTACTATTTTTCCATTACTTACATTGTTTTACGTTTCAGTTGCAAATAGATAACTTTTAGAATAAATGTTTCTTATTAAACATACAAAAAACTTGTGTGTTTTTTACTTTTAGCAAGTTCTCTCAAAACTAAATAGAATCCGACCGAACTAACAATGTTATTTGGGTAATATTGTTAATCAGGATTTAATTGATGTGTACACTTTTCAGTGTTATTTTATTAACTCCGAAGAAAGGAGGTGATCCACCCCCACGTTCTCGTAGGGGTACCTTGTTACGACTTAACTCCAATCACCATTCCTACCCTAGACGTTCGCCTCCTTGCGGTTAGCAAAACGGTTTTAGGTATTAACGGCTCTCATAGTTTGACGGGCGGTGTGTACAAGACCCGAGAACGTATTCACCGCGACATGACTTATTCGCGATTACTAGTGATTCCAACTTCACGAGGACAAATTGCAGCCCTCGATCCGAACTGAGATCGGCTTTTTCTGATTAGCTCCAGCTTACGCTTTGGCAACAGTTTGTACCGACCATTGTAGCACGTTTGTAGCCCAGGGTATAAAGGGCATGATGATTTGACGTCATCCCCACCTTCCTCTAACTTGCGTTAGCAGTCTCGTTAGATAAAGTAACTAACGATAAGGGTTGCGCTCGTTGCGGGACTTAACCCAACATCTCACGACACGAGCTGACGACAACCATGCACCACCTGTATTCCGGTTAACCTCCGCTATATTTCTATAGCATTGCCAGATATGTCAAACCCTGGTAAGGTTTTGCGTGTGATGTCGAATTAAACAACATGCTCCACCACTTGTGCGGGTCCCCGTCAATTCCGTTTGAGTTTCATTCTTGCGAATGTACTACCCAGGCGGATCATTTAATGCGTTAGCTTCGATGCTGATACTTCGTATCAACGTCTAATGATCATCGTTTACGGTGTGGACTACTAGGGTATCTAATCCTATTTGCTCCCCACACTTTCGAGCCTAAGCGTCAGTTGTGACCTAAGTTTTCGTCTTCACCACTGGTATTCTTCCATATATCTACGCATTCCACCGCTCCACATGGAGTTCTAAAACTCTCTATCACACTCTAGACTTACAGTTTCCAATGCAAACATTTGTTAAGCAAATGCATTTCACACCAGACTTGTAAATCAGCCTGCGCTCGCTTTACGCCCAGTAAATCCGGATAACGCTTGTAACATTTGTATTACCGCGGCTGCTGGCACAAATTTTGCCGTTACTTATTCAAAGGGTACAGTCAAATAACAACCATTTCCTGCTGCTACTATTCGTCCCCAATAAAAGAACTTTACGATCCAAAGACCTTCATCGTTCACGCGGTATTGCTCCTTCAGACTTTCGTCCATTGAGAAAAATTCCCTACTGCTGCCTCCCGTAGGAGTATGGGCCGTGTCTCAGTCCCATTGTGGCTATTCTACCTCTCAGCATAGCTACTCGTCATTGACTTGGTGGGCCGTTACCTCACCAACTATCTGATAAGCCGCACCCCCATCCTAAAGTGTTCCAAACGGAACTTTAAAAATCATTTCATGCGAATTGATTTCCTATGAGGTATTAGCTAATCTTTCGATCAGTTGTTCCTCTCTAAAGGGTAGGTTAGATACGTATTACTCACCCGTTTGCCGCTGCCATTGCTGGCCGCTCGACTTGCATGTATTAGGCATACCGCTAGCGTTAATCCTGAGCCAGGATCAAACTCTTAAAAATTGACGGATTCTATTTAGTTTTCAAAGAACTTGCTGCATACTCTCTATAAGAGAGTAGCGATATAAATACTATTACATTACATTTCATTTGTCAAATATTTTTCAAAAAACATTTTTCTTTATCTAAATAATAAATTATTTAGATAAAAAAGCGGTTTTTTGCAACTTTTAAAAAATTTTATTTTTTTCGGCATATTACTATAGAAAAGGAGTAAAACATGAAAAAATCACTATGAACATGCATTTTCGGTAGTTTATTATGTGTCGTTGTTGTTGCAAGCACAATTAATCACACAAATAATGTAACTACCGAAATGGATGTAAAACAAACCAAAGAAGAAAACCAAGATTATTTGAAAGGATGTGTAATGGAAACGAAATGTTTACAAAGTACTTATTCAACTTTTATAAATAATTATGATTTAAAAACTAATGAAATTAAATTTGCTAATCAATTAAAGAAAATTTATTTAAGTCACAGCGACCGTCTCATCAATCCACAAACACAATTGAGATCTCAGCAGATTACAAAATATGATGATGTTAAAACTAATTATGGATATTTTGAATTAACTAGTCTCGCACAAGTGGAAGTAGATATGAAAACACGAATTCAGGATTGGATTAAATGTTATAGCAATAGTTTACACTTAGGTGCTAATACCGATATAAATTGAGGCATTTCTATTCCTACTTTGTCTTTAGACAACAGTAATATTTGACAGCAAAATACACAAGCAAGGTCTATCACGTCACCAATCGCTTATGCGAATAGCGATGGTGCACAAGCGATTTTTGATAATGCAGGTGAATGCACATTTCATTGTTACGGTGAAGCAGGCATGAAAAATACAAAAACAAATATTACCGGCATACCGTTTACTTATCTCAAAGATACATCAACTCATTTATCGGTCTTAAAAGTGCCGGTAGCCATTGCCTATTTTCTATCAGCGAGTGGTACGGTAAATGAAAAAACTCGAAATTTAGAAATTACTAACACTTGCGAACCACTCGTTGGTAAATACAACATTGATAATTTGTTAAGCATCCAGGGTGGCAGTTATCAAAATAAAACGATTCGTCTTGGTATTAATCAAGAGTTTGTTAATGCGTCTAACGAGTTAGAAGAATACCACGCGCTTGTTAAGAATAAAATTATCGATAAATGAAACACTGCTACTGCCAATTTAAAATCTTGCGATGCACAAACTTTACAAGAACTTATTGATACAAATTTCTTAGATGATGATAACGTCGATAATTTCATAAAGCGTTGCCAATCTTACAAGAGTGATTTCAATTTTATTGATGCTTATGTTTGATTGAAAGCGAATCGTTCAACCAAAGAAAGTGAATATGTCAAAACACTTGGATTGAATGAAAACGATAATCCGAAAATAATGTTGAATGATTTGCAAGATAAATTAAATTTCAACATTAGTTATGCCATTAGTAGCCAGCAGCAGCCCGACCAATGACAGCCGAATGTAATGCATATGACATATCAGGGTTTGCTTAACGGCGTGGAAATACCATTAACACCCAATCAACAAAATCAATATCAATTCCGTTTGGACTGCATTACTGCTAACGAAGTAAATACAGACGATGTCTATGTTGAAAATCAATCCACGGATAAAATTTACTTATCATCTAATAACATTGTCAATGAGACAAAAAATATTTATTCATTAACGAAATCTTGCGTGAATGATATTCGCTTTAATGGTAATGATGCATCCTATAACGAACATTACTTTCCTAGCGATTTGACAGATGAAAAAATTTTTACGAAATATGTAAATTTAGTTACAAATTATCAAGAACTTGGTGATCTTTCATTATTAGATAAATCACAATATTCAATTGAACGCGACGAGGTGAATGGCACAATTAAAATAACCATTCGCATTAACGAGCACACTTTTAGTAATACATTTGTAGGATTTAAAAAAGCCGAAAAGGAATTGCCAGATATTGACGGATCAATTGATACATATAACTTGATTTGTAACGATTTAGATAATTTAGAAATTCATAAATTATTAGCGCTTAATAAAATTGATCCTTACATTGTATGTAAATTAGAATGCAAGGTGATTGATGAAGATGAAATTAATGGTATCGCCACAATTCAAATTGTTAATTGCGATGATGAAAGTTTAAAATCTATTTATGATAAGCAAATATTTCATATTAATAAACTTGCTCCATACTACATCAGACAAAAACAAAACATTGATAAAACGATTCTTCAAAAAAAGCCTAGTGAAATTACAACTAGTGATTGTGTATCATCATTACTAGACATGAGTGATGAATTTAAAAATCGTAATCTAAACAATTTAAGAATTACTACAATCCCTCACGACAGTGACCACAGTCTTACTGTTAGTGTCTCTTACACTGAAGATAATAAAATAGTGTCTCAAGATTTTACATTTAATAAATTCTCCACAATGCAAGACAACACGACATTCATTCTATGAATAGTAATTGGTATTTTTAGCGCAATAGCAATTGGTCTTGTTAGTTTTGTTTTATGGAAGAAATTTCATAAACGTAGATTAGACAATCCTACCAAATAATTGATTATCTGTCATCGAAACAACTAGAACTTTTAACAATTTATTAGTTAAATTTTGAGACGTGTTTATATTAACCATAAAGAAATATTCAGAGTGCCCACTTTGAGTATTTTCTTTATTTGAATTTTCAAATAACACATTGACTGTCTTGCCAATAAATTGGCGCAAATATTCATTCTGAAGTTGAATGTTTAATTTATTAATTTTCATAAATCTCATTTTCTTTTCAGAATCACTAACAATATTTTTTAATTTACTTGCGACTGTAAATGGTCTGGAAGAAAAAGGGAACAGATGCATGTCACTAAATTTAAGAATATTAAGGTTTTTTAATGAATCAATAAATTGATCAGATGTTTCAGTCGGAAACCCAACAATATAGTCAGTAGTGATAGAAACAAATTTATTTTTTATTCTAATATATTTACATAAATTTATAAATTCTTTCAACGAATATTTACGTCTCATTTTCTTAATAACTTCATCATTGGTAGATTGAATACAAATATGAAATTGTTGGCACCATCGATTTGGGTTATTCGTAATTAAATCTATAATTTTTTTGTCTATTTGAAAAGGCTCAAGCGAAGAAATGCGAACTCTAAAATCACCTTTTAATTCATTAATATCTTCCAATAATTCATAAAATCCATATTTTGAAGAATCACGATAGCCAGCAGTGTTTACCCCGGTTAAAATTATTTCTTTGCAATCATTAGCAATCATTTTTCTAATACGTTCTAAAATAATTAAATGTGATAATGACCGTTGCCGACCACGCACAAATGGAATTACACAATAGCTACACATGAAATTACAGCCATCTTGAATCTTCATGAAAGCACGTGTGTTGTTTTTAAAGTCATATGTCTCGTAAACTTCAAACTCACTATTTTTTTTAAAAGAGTTAACTAGTTGTATTCTCGTACCAGCTTTATATTTAATAATGTATTTGCCAATATCTTGTTTGTGCTGTGAACCAATCACAATCCCAATTTTTTTGTTCTCAATAATCTTGGGATTAAGTTGTGTCAAACATCCTAAAATAATAATTAGTTGGCAGTTCTTTGATCTTATGGCACGGTTGATAAAATAACGCGACTTGCTCTCGGCTTTATTAGTTACACAACAAGTGTTAATAAGGCAAATGCTTGCTTGATCAATGCTCGCCACATGTATAGCTCCAAGCGATATTAATTGGTTGTTAATGTCATTTGATTCGCAAATATTTGTACGGCAACCTAATGTAGTGATACAAAATGTTTTATTCTTGATCAGCATTGCTTGTTAAACCAGCTGTTGGTGTATCTTCCTTAGGCAACTCTACTGTTGGTTGCTGCTCTGTTAGTGTTTCTCCGCGACGACGTCGTAGTAATGTTAAATCTATTTTGAACTTGGCATAACGATATAGACCAACCGATATTAATGAAATAAGAGCACTAACACCAAATCAAATACCAAAGGTGGCATTAATTTGAACATTCTTATCAAACAACCTCATAATGGAATCTATTAATAACAAATACACAATAATAAAAATTAAATTTAAAATAAACACAAAGCCAGCCGCAAAATAAATAATGAAATTTTTCTTTGGAACATGTTGTCTTACTAAATAAATTTCTCTAGCATCAAAGAAATAAAAGATGGCAATAAGGATCATTGCGGCACAATTACAAGTAACAATTGAGATATATGTTCCGTCAGTACCAACCGCGTGTCCAAAAAGTCCTCAAGAAATTGCAATACCAACTATTAATAGTACATTAGCAATCAAAAATAAATATCAAGTTCATGTAAGATTGACTGCTTTTTCTTTAGGTAAATTTGTCGTTTGTTTAGTCTCCATAGTTACTTAATTATCTTATCTAAAATCGCATTAATGTATTTAGTTGAATTAGGATCAGCAAAATGCTTGGTGGTCACAATCGCTTGATCAATCACTACTTTGCGTTCTACACTCAAAGATTTAAATTCTGCATAGGCTGCCATCAATATAGCTTTGTCCACTTGTGGGATTCGATCCAAAGTTCACCCTTCAGCTAAATTTTTTTGTATTTGCTCAATAATGGCACCACGGTTTTCTGCAAAATATTCGATAGTTTTCATTTGTTCCGCATCAAAAAGATGTTCTTCAAAAGCATTCTTCTTTATCTCTTCTATTGAAATGTCACCAAACATGTTTATTGAATAAATATAGCGAAAAACATCCACACGTTTTCTTCACTGTGGTTTTGATGCAATCATAATTAATTTCCTATTTTAGCTAAAATAATAGATCCAAATATTTGTAAATTAGATTCAATCATTTTATTAATGTTATTAACTAATTCATCTAAATCAGAAACTATTGTATTGGTTTTTTTATTTTTGCTTGCATATGTTAAGTAAAAAGAAAAACGATTTGTTTCATTCTGTTGAATTGATAAATCAATTAACTTGTAATGTTTATTCTCACTAGCAAATCCCATAACCGATTGTCGAATTAGTTCATCGGTTAATGTGATAGTTCCAATTTTATTTTGTGTAACTGCACTCATTAGTGTGTCCTACCCACATATTCACCATTAGCAGTATTTATTAATACCTTGTCACCTTTTTTAATAAATTGTGGCACTTGAATTTCATGGCCTGTTGCAATTCATGCTTTTTTTTGTACAGAAGTTACTGTATTACCTTGTACAGCTTCCTCAGCATCTGAGATCACTGCAATAATTTGATCTGGTAATGAAACGCCAAGAATTTCATCATCAAATTTTTGGATTGCTACTTCTGTACCTTCAACAATAAATTTCTTTTCTCATTCTAATCGAGTGTGTGAAATTTCAATAGTTTCATATGTTGCATTATCCATAAAAACAAAGTTAGCACCATCGTCGTATGAAAATAACATCTTGACAGTAGAAACTTGAGCCTTCTCAAGTTTCTCTCCAGTTAACACTTCGATCGTAATGGCACCAGTTCGTAAATTTTTTACTTTACATTTAACGATCCCTTCACGCATCGCAGTTTTATTAAATGAGTTTTCAATGACTTGGTACAAATTACCTTTAAATAAAAAGGTATTCCCTGGTCTTAAATCTTTTGCTCAAACTATATCAGCCATAATGTGATAGTAATTATAAAGAGAAAATTAATAATTACTTATCGTAATGAAAATAATACATTTTGAGATAGACAAAAGCAATAAATGGATCATGTGGATAAAATATTAGCTTGGTATTTTTTCATAAATGATTGATACTTCGTTAGTCAATCATGATCAATCGTAGCGTTTTGAATAACTAACAAATTTAAAGCCACGCTTAAGCATTTCTTGATCGATTTGTTCAATAAATTTTTCGTCAGTACACTTCCTTAGTATTTTGTTGCCACTTAGATGTACTTCAGTTTTTATTAATTTGCTTCTATGTCAAAACACTCAAATAGGTATCACAATTAATAAACACGATAATAATCCTATTAAGAGTCATTCAAACCAATACATGTATATCCCCCAGCACACTTAAATATGACAAATTATACCCCCCCCAATGGAAAAAAGTCAAGCGAATATCTTCACTTGACATATTAATAATTTGCATAAAAATTATTAACTAACTACGATTTTAGCTGCACGATTACGTTTTACTAATCGATAAATTAAATAGCCAATTAAACCAATTAAGGCAATAGAACATAAAAAGATAACGAGGTCTCGACGATTTTTTTGTTTCTTAATTAAATCAATTTCCTCTTGTGGTACGATCATGAAATTATAAAAATTTTCAATTCTAGCCACACGAATGTAGTTACCCACTAATAAACTTGCTTGCATAATGATTGTACCAAGCAAGACACCAACCGATGCTCAAAACACAGAAATAAATGCAACATAGACACTCATATCTTGATCTTGTACGCCATTCAAATTAATTCTACCAAAACCATAATTTGGATACATTGCTTTGGCAACAATGAAATTAATTAAAATAACTAATAAGAATACAGCATATGAAGTTAATGACATTCAATTAACATTAATGTGGCCTGTTTTTAATCTCTTATATAACTTCACCACATTAATGGATAATGTCTTTTCATCTTTAAAGTTAATTGTCTTAGCTTCACCTCTAAAACAATAATACTTATTAAGATATACAATCCAAAGAGACACAATCAAAACTAAAACTGGGGCTAATAGTAGTGAAATGTATGGACTAACACCTGTAACTTTACCATTAACGAGCACACCACTATCTTGTAAAATAAAGTAAATCGCAACTGCAATGCCACCCAATCCAATAAATAAAATAATTGTTCACATAACAAACATAGAGAGTGCATTACGGATTTCTTTTTTATAAAATTCAGGAAAGTAAGAGGCGTAAGGATTAATGTGAGTTACTTTGCGTGTGTCGCTAGCCTCTTCTTTGATTTCTGCTCAACGTTGTTTTACGGTTTTAATAACATCAGGTTGATCTTCAAGCTGAATAGATTTTGTTTGATGAGCCGTTAATTGAATAGTTGGTTTAGGATTGGAAAACTGAACCTTGTTAGTCCCATTCACTACAACTGTTTCAGTTTTTAACTCTTCCATAATATGATTATATATACAATAATTAAATGTATTTTTTAAGAGTTTTTATTCTATTTATATTAATAAATAGTTCTCTACCGTATTTTGCCTCATGGTGACCATTCTTTAATACTAAGTCAGCTGTAAAGTGTACATTTCGAGTTATCAAGCTACTGCCTACGCCGTAATAATCAATCGGGGATTTATGTTTCTGGAAATTCAATATTTTTTCATTATCAATGCCACTTGAAGCAACAACTTTTGTATTTTTCATCCCACAATTGTCTAGTGTTTTTCGGGTGAGTTCAATTAATTGTGGACTAACACCATATGCTGACTTCACATTACGATACTTTGCTAATAATCCTTTATCGATTAAGTTATTAGACGTGTCAACTCGAACTGCAAAAAGATTCTTAAAATCAAGTGATAATTTTTTAATTTCAGAAACAACATCGTTATGATAATCAATTAAAGCAATTGATTTAGAACTTCCAAATTCATTAATATAAGCTCGCATTGTTCCGTTCAAATCGCCATCAAATTCTTGAATTAAAGCATGGGGAATTGTACCAGTGACTGAAATATTTTTATAATGTTTGATTAACTCAACTGAAGCATCAGTTACAAAATTACGCACACCACCAATATAGGCAGCATACCCATCATATGGTTGTAATAAATAATCATCAGTCCGATCGGCCATATAAACGAGTTGACTGGATTTAATAAGTCTTAGCATTTGATAACAATTATTAGCAACAGATGAACGTCTTGCTAAAATGCCATCAATAACATTTTCATATTTTCCAAACAATTGATATGGACCAATAATTAATAAAACTGGTTTCCTACCGTTCACTAAATCACCGTCAGTTACACCGTACACTTGAATTTGCTTTAATTCTTGTTTCGTAAGCATCGCCTGTAGCATTTGGACACTCTCGCTAATACCACAAACCTTGACTAGTTTATTGGTAAAGTGTACAAATTGCAAACAAACATTTTCATTAGGTTTGTATTTTTTTACGATATGTGTAGATTTATTGAAATAAGAAGCGGAATAGTATCCGTTCTTAATTCTTGGATCAAATTTAAACTTAATCATTAGAAAAACCTCTTTTCTTCATGTTTCATCAGACGAGCAATATTTTGTGAATGACGAGCAATAATGATAAATGAGTTACATAACATTACTAACATTAAAATACATTTCCCTAAAATTAATGGATATTCCGTAGCATTCACATTTGGGAACAGCAAGCTATGTTGAAACAAATAAATAAAATCGAGATGGGGCACAAAAATTAAGAAGGCACAAACAAACATTGTCACCATGGAAGCAATGGAAACATATCTAGTAATTGCAATTAAAAGAACTCATAGACCAAAACCAATTAATCCAATCCATGGTGAAATAGCTAAAATAACTCCACCAGTAGTGGCTACGCCTTTACCTCCAGATTTGCTTTTAGATTCAGCAAAATTAAATTTCGTCTTAAATAGTTTTACGATGTAAATAATCGGAAAGCAATGCCCTATGACCGCAAAAACACCACTAATATAAACTAAACTAAATATTTCATAATTGGTCGGTTCTCATTGAAAAATAGAATATCTATAAATAACCCAACACACGATTACAGCAAGATAAGCTTTTAGTGTATCTAACACTGCCACTAATAACCCCATTGGTTTTCCCATCGCTCTGGAAACATTGGTTGCACCAACGTTTTGCGATCCAACTTCCCTGATATTCTTTTTGTATAACTTACTAATTAAACTACCAAATAATACATTACCAAAAAGATAGCCAATGATGGCGAAAGAAATTGCAACTAATGATATTCAAAGTGGTGTCATGTTCGTTAATTATATTAATAATTGAGCGGTAGATGTGGTCATAGTCAAAAATGTAATTTTACAAAAATATCTATGATAATCGTTCCTCTTCAAATTCTATTTCTTGTAGAAAATTCATCTTGTATCTGTATATGACAAACTATCTATATTTTTATTTATTTTTAATGTAAAAGTTTTTTCAGTAGTTCGATTGCGACATTTGGATTGGCTTGTCCCTTGGTATCGCGCATTAATAACCCAATAAAGAATTTTTCCACACGTTCAGGGCGTTCTTTATATTGAGCAACCATCTCTTTATTTAACTCTAGATATTTTGTTAAATAATTCTCAATTAGAGTAGGATCTTTAATCTGCTCAAAACCAAGTTCTTTAATTAAAGAAGAAGCATCTTTTGATGAGTTATACATTTTTTCAAAAATCGTTTTAGCTTGTTTACCATTAATTTCTTGATTGATTAATAATCTAAGCATTGCAATGGCACGGTCTAAAAATTCATAAGATAGACTTTCATAAGTTTTAGTATTAGATCTTAGCAAAGAAGGTAACTCTACTAATATTCAAGTAATAACAACACCAGGATTATTTAATTTACTATTTACATATTTAAACGCTTTATAAGCAGCATAATCATCTAACAATTGATTCACAACATTGTCAGCAACACCATTGTGAATTAAGTTATTACGAATCACTGACGGAAGTTCATTCATGTTTTTTTGTGCTTCTGGTACTAAATGGCTAATATCCATTTCAACAATGTTAGGCTCTCTAAAATAGCGATAGTCAATAGCGTCCGATTTGGAACGCATGAAAACAGTTTGACATTTAGCATCATCTCATCGACGAGTTTCTTGTGCGACAAATTCACCTTTTAATAATTGTCTCACTTGACGATCAAATTCGTATTCAATTGCTCTTGAAACGCTTACAAACGAATTAATATTTTTAATTTCTACTTTTGTTCCGAGTGTTTTTGAGCCAATCGGTGCTACGGAAATATTTACATCAACTCGAAATGAACCATCTTCCATTTTGCCATCGGAAATATTTAAGAAAATTAAATTTCTTTTTAATTCCATTAAATAGCCAACTGCCTGTTTAGGTGTGTCTATATCTGGTTGAGATACGATTTCAATTAAAGGCACACCACAACGATTGTAATCCAAGCATAAATCACCATCAATAACTATTTGTTTGGCAGTATCTTCTTCCAAATGAATTCGTTCAATATTAATTTTTTTGTCATTAATAATAACTTGTCCATCTCTACCAATAGGATGATATTGTTGGGTGATTTGAAACCCTTTAGGTAAATCTTGGTAAAAATAGTTCTTCCGATCAAAACATAAATTAGTATCAATTTTCATTCCAAGAGCAGTGGCTAATTGAATTCCTTTAATGACCGCCTCTTTATTAGGGCTCGGCAATATGCCTGGAAGTCCCAAATCAATTTCATTAATGTTAGTATTCACTTCGTCATATGAAGAAACAGGTGAAGAAGAAAACATTTTAGATCTTGTGTTAAGTTCTGTATGTACTTCAATTCCAATGATAGCTTTAAAATTATTCATTACTACCTCATTTCTTTTCAAAGAGTTCTTCAAAAGTTAGAGCAATATCAAATGCTTTCTGATCCTCAAATTGTCTACAATTAAAATTTAAACCAACTGGCATACCATGAATTTTGCAGCACGGAATAGCAATGGATGGTGTACCAGTGAAGTTGGCAACGCACAATAAGTCATCTGCATATGTTGACGAAGGTTTACCAGCCAACACATCTTCAATTAATGGAGCCGTGCTAGAAGCACCAGCACACATAATTGTATCAACAGATGCTAAATCATTGTTTCATTGGTTTGCTAGCAAACGACGCATTTTCTGAGAATGTAAAAAAATAGTTTCGAAGTTTTCTTTCTTAGTAATGTATTGACCAATGGTGTATCGTCTCTTAATTTGGTTTCCTAAATTTTTCGTTCTAGCTTTTTCAATGATATCATCAAAATTTTGACCACCAAAGTTACTACCAAATGTAATTCCAGTTAAATTAGCTCAACAACTATTGGCTTCAGAATAAGTGATAGCATAATAAATCGCATGTACTGCTTGTAATAATTTTTCATCAAACGAAACGTATTTTATCGTGTGTCCGTTGGCTTTTATCAAGTCAATGGCTTCCAAATAAACCTTTAATACATCTGCAGATAAATAATTTTCAATGTGTTTGACTACACCAACCGTTAATTTATTTTTAATCTTAATATTTTTAAAAAACTGTGTATCAGCTATTTTTTGAGAAGTAAAATCTTTCTCGTCATATTTAATCAAGTGTTCACTAACAATAGCCGCATCAGCAACAGTTCTTGTAATAATACCAACATGATCTAAAGACGGTGCATATGGTAAAACACCGTAGCGAGAGATCAAGCCATATGTCGGTTTAAAACCAACAACACCAGCAAATGATGGTGGTCGCCTTGCTGAATCACCAGTATCTGTACCGATTGCAAACGGAACTGCACTAGCAGCAACTAGGTTAGTTGAACCAGAAGACGAACCACCAACGATTGATTTTAAGTTGTGAAAATTCTTCACATGACCAAATGCTGAATATAAGCCTGTGCCACCCATACCAAATTCATCAAGGTTTGATTTACACATCATAATGGTTTTAGAATCATTTAACAAAGAAAAAATAGTGGCACTATATGGCGGAATAAAGTCTTTTAAGAACATTGACCCACCAGTAGTTACTATACCTTTCGTGCAAATACTATCTTTCATTGCATAAGGAATGCCAAATAATAAATTGTCTTTATTGTTGTTTATCTCTTTATTCAATAGTTCTGCATTAGTTTTAGCAAAACTAAATGTGTCTAAAACTACAGAATTAGTATGCTTAATTGCATTAATTTTTTCGATACTATCGTTCACAAAATCAATGGGGGTCTTTTCACCATTAATTAATTGTTCATGCATTTGTAAAATTATAGATTTCATTATTTAACAACCACGTATTTACCTTTACGATTTTGAGCGCCACTTAAATACGAATCAGGATTTTGAACTGCGATCGGTTTGTCTTCTCTTAACGTATGATGTGTATGATTAATTGGATAATACATTGGTTCTAAATTATCCACATTAAAATCACTAAGTTTTTCTAATGAAGTTAACAGCACATCAGATTCTTCATAAAGTTTTTCAAGCTGTTCATCATCAAGTTGAAAGTGAAGAGAAAGAGCTAAATTTTTAAGTTCTTCTTTATTGATTTTCATAATTTAGTCCACCATGAAAGGAATTTTAATACTCTCTAAAGAGTCATCTACATAGTTATACTTCATTGCAGGACAAACAATACGATAAACTGGATAGATCACTGCGATATTTAATGGAATCATGATAGATAATAAAAGAATTCTTGTTCCTAATCACATGTAATATCCTGGTGTAAATGTCGCATCGATCTCTGGCAGAATGAATGTAGAAACAAGTGTTTCACCAATTAAGATCGTCACAAGAACTGGTACAAAATAAAACATGCGGCCACGAACATTAGTTTTATCGATCGTGTTTCGTTTTTCTTGCAAACCAAAAGACATTTGCGTAGCACCGTTGCCATTTTGTTGCCATCACACTAATTGACGATCAGATACTTCTTGGGTATCATTACCACTAATTAATCCTTTTCGAAATCGATTCATCTTGAACTTGTATCGAAATCAATACGACATACTAGCTCATTGATAAACAATCATTGGTTTGTAATATATGAACATACAGATTCATAAAACTATTAATCCTAGTCCATAAATACCGCCAATGATTAAACTTAATTGTCAAAGATGAATTGAAAATTTTACACCAAAAGTAATGGAAATAGGATCTTCTGGTAATAACATCACATAAACGATACTAACAACAGCAATTGCACCGATAGCCAACGATGACATAATTGCAAAATTGACTTGCTTACCTTTAGTGGAGTTTAGTAAAACTCGTACTAATCCTGATAATAATCCAAATAAAATGCAAGCAATGAAATATCCATAGTGAAACATTCCAGCTGTTAATGCAATGCTTAATAAGTCGGTAACTGCGCCAATGAACATTCCAATGATGGGTCCAAACAATAAACCACCAATTTTAATGAGTATGCCCTCAATATTTACACGTCATCCTGGATATGCCCTAAAAAGTACACCCAAGATTCCTGCAGATAAAACAGTCAATAACAATAATGTTGCTACAGCAATAGAAATAACCATGGCAATGTTGGCGATCCCTTTAACATTAGTACGTGGAAAAATGTAATAACGTTTCTTGAATCGCAATCGCATGTAGATTTTCTTTAAGACTAAAATCACAATAACCGTTGCAAAAAAACCTAAGAACACTAGGAGTGCACTTAAGGCATCACTTAACGGTGCTGGATCATCGCGTAACATGTTGGATAATTATAGATGCTCAATAGAAGATATCATTATCATTTAATGATTTGCTTATTTAATTGTTGTAATGCACGATTTGTTTTGCTAAATGGTTTAGTATTAAAAAATTGTTTATGCATTAAAGCAAATGATGGATGACCTAAAGCAATAATGTAAGAAGCATTATTTTTTATTAATGGAATAAATTTCTTGGCAAAATTACCTCATAAAATAAAAACTACACCTTTGGTGTTGTCATCAATATATTCAATAACAGCTTCTATAAATGGTGCTCAAAGTTTTAAGAAGTCTGGTTGACTTTTAGAAAATGTTAGCGCTGCATTTAGTAATAATACACCTTGGTTAGACCAATCACTTAAATCACCATTAGTTCTTTTTATTCCTAAATCATTTTTTAATTCTTTAAAAATATTTTGTAATGAATGTGGTAAGTTGTAATTTCTTTCAACACTAAATGCTAATCCACAAGCATCTCCTTGGTTTGGGTAAGGGTCTTGCCCAATTATGACTACCTCAAGGTTATCAACATTAAAATAGTTAAAACAACGAAAAATATTTTCCTCGTTGGGAAGAACGATTTGACTTTTATAAGATTGATCAACGATCATTTCTAATTGCGGTCAATAAGATTTACTTTTTTGAGATTCAATAAAACTAATTCAATCAGTTTCAATGTTGATTTTCATTATTCTAATGGTTTGATGAAATCAGTTGATGAAAGTGGATCTAATGCCCAATTGGCACCATAATCTGCAGTAGTCCAGTTCCCATATAAATGTTGGAGCACATATAAAGCTTCCTTGATATCACCTGAGGTTAATACAATGTCTTGATTATTAGCAGTGTTTTTATATGTGAAACCATTATCAACAAAATCTTTAGGAGTTTTGTCCGATTTCAATCTATTGCAGTCAATCACATTCAGAATCTTTGTTTCTTTTTCGAATAATTTATCCATATCAAAATAATACATATTGTTGGCAGGATTATTTTTAAAGTTGGCCTTAATGGTATCATTTCCAAAAACATCAGAACCAGCACCATAGCCTTTTGAACTATCATAACCCTTATAGTTATAAATAGCATTAGCTTCTGGTAACATTTGTGCTTTAAACAAAGAAGTATCCATTGTGTCATCGTTATAGTTGTACAGCATAGAAACAGGGAAAATAGCTGGAAGTGTGCCAGCAGTGTTTGTTTGGATTCCTTGGAAGACAGGCAAATAATCATATTTTATATCAGTAGGGTTATCAGTATTAGCTTGTGCATGTGGAAAAGGTAAAAAAGAATATGTTGCAAACCCGACGAAATCATTTGGTCCAATTTTATTTTTCACAGTTTGACGCGTGGCAGAAAAAATATTATCAATACTAGGATCTATTCAAGACGCCTTGTTGCCTAATGCGGTATCAAGTGCACTATACAAATCTGATCCAGCTTTGTCAAAAGGCGCGAAATTATTGTCTGCTATGTCTTCACTTGCGTTTTTAGTAGACACGTTTCATTTTAAAGATTCTGCTCATGAGCCTTTTTTAAAAGTAGTACTATCTACGTGGTTGGGAAATGAATTCCAAGCATTAGATTTTTCAACTTGTTTTTGAACTATGGAAATATCATTAATTAAATAATCTTTTTGTTGATAACTATGTGCTTTAGTTGGGTTATAGTAAGCAAATGAAGTATCGCCTGGTGTAATTAAGAATGGAATACTAACTGTTGATTCGCTAGAGCCAATACCAGCTGGATAGAAAGTGTTAGGTTGTAAATTATCAAAATTATATTTAGCATTATCTGCATAATAATCGCTAAAAGAAACATATGCGCCTACTGGAGAAGCGATATGGTTTGTCAAGCTTGCATCACCATTCCTAACAAAACTTGGATTAATTGATCAAGCATCGTCTGTATCTACTGGTTTATTAAGCAATGGGACAGATACAGCACTATCTATTGAAAAATCAAAATTACGTTCACTAGCATCTCCAGTGTATCAAGTGTTTGGCTGTATCACAGTATTCGTATTGCCAAATGCACCAGCGTTTTCATAACTAATGTATGGGCCAGGACCATATGTATAACTAGCTAATTGGTAATTAACGGTTGATTCACCAAATTTAGCAGCAAAGTTGCCTTCATTTAATACATTTAAAGAATCATATAAGAATTCAAAAAAATCCTTATTTGATTGTTCGGTTTTAGTCCCATGAGTAAATCCGCCTGTGTTACCTGCATTTAGATTACCAAATAAAGCATTGTATCAATCATCGGTATGTTGTCCATTTAAGACTCCAGTTTGAGACATAAACTGTATTAGCCCAGAATTGTATAAATTAGCTACTGAGGCTATTGAATTTAATCCCAAGGCATTTAGGATATTAAAATTTCGCATTGATGTAGCTATTTGTTGTGTTCTTAAAAGATCAGTATTATTAGCTTTTTTAATATCGTAAGATTCCGCAAAATTAAGTTTCTTATCAGTTGGATCTAACCATGCAGATTGATAATTAGCTGATGTGTTTTTTTTGTCGTCAGTCGCTTTTCAATTGGTATCATTATATGCAGTTGCATAGGCATAATTGGTAGTGCCACTTTTTGGGTCGGTATATGAAATAGAAGAATCTGGTAAATAATTATTAAATTGCTCAGCTGGAGAATAATAATTATGGTCAGGATTGTCTGAAGTAACGTCACCTGGTATTACATATGTACTTGAATTATCATACCCGTTTAAAGCAACTGCGCCGCCGCTTGATGCAGTATCATTACGCAGCAAATATCAGGGACTATCTTTGCCAACACCACCAATCATAATTGGTAAATTTCACTGAGAAGTTGTAGAACATGATGTTAAAACAACAGTTGGTGTAACGGCGGCAACTGATAATAGACCGAGGATGCTAAATTTAATGTAATTCTTTTTTTTCATTAACGCTCTTTTGTATGTTGCTATACTTTCTTTCTTCAAAACGACTATAGTTTCTGTGGAATTCTAAATCCACATCGCCAGTCGAACCATTACGGTTTTTGGCAATATCATATTTTACCTCAATAGTTGGCGTATCTTTAGAAGTATTTTCAATTCCATCTGTTTCTTCAGGAGTCGGTTTGTAGATAAAACTTACAATATCCGCATCTTGTTCAATCGCTCCAGAGTCCCTTAAATCTGATAATAAATG
>JAITNN010000014.1 GCA_031290395.1 Mycoplasmataceae bacterium | reverse complement strand
TCTGGATCTTGCTTATTGTCCAATGAAAAATTAGCATTAAGACTACACAAATAATGTGTTAATCCAGAACGTATTTTTTTAATTGGTAGTTGATCTTTTTTTCAAGAATCCATATTATTGAGAACCTAATTTTTCTACTTCAGACTTGATAAAGTCTAGTAATCCTTTAATCTCCGAATAGTTCATTCGCGTTGGACCAACGACAGATAATTGGTGGTTACCACCACTTGAGGAAATGGTAGTTGATGCAATCGCTAATTCATTTGCACCAAATTCCTTACCAAATGTTATTAATGTCTTGCCAGTTTTTTGTTGAACATACGCAATATGTTTCCATACATTAGTGTCTTCTAGCATTGTAAGAACCTTATTTAAATGTTCAATATTTTGAAATTCAGGTTGAGAAGTTAATCACTTTGTGCCATGTACCGTTGTTGAAGACGGCATTTTGTTAAAATCAAATATTTTTTCAATAATTTGTCTAATACAAAATTCATATTCATGGACAGCAGAGCGAATAATTTCCTTAATAGATCCTAATTTGGCTGGTATATCTTTAATTAATGTATCCACTAAACGATCGTTAAAAATTCTAATACAAACGCTAATATCATCTAATTGTTTAGCATTATGTAAATGAATTGTATTTTTATTGATTGCACCACTAGAAGTCACTAGGAGTATTAATGCAGTATTTTGATCAATTTGAATCAAATCAAAACGTTTAAGTAGCTCATTGCTCTGTTCGGTAGTAACTACTGATGGCAATTTTAGTGATTCATTAACAATTGAAACAGATTGGTCAATAATACTATCAATAGACACATCACGTTGAGCGAAGATCTTTTCTAATTTTGATTTAATGTTCTTTGAAAGTTTTGGCTTTAGAATATTAGATTCATAAAATTTATAACCATTAATTGATGGTATCCTACCTGAAGAAGTATGCGTCTTTTCTAACAAGCCCACTTTTTCCAATGCTGCCATATCATTACGGATCGTAGCACTAGACATATCTTGCATATATTTATGAATTATTTCTTTAGAAGAAATTGGCGCGGCAGTATAAGCGTATTCTTCAACGATAATTCCAAGTATCTCTTGTTGTCTTTTGGTGATATTCATTTAATAATTTTAACACACTATTTAACCGAGTGCTAATTATAAAAAATGATATTAGCGAACATTTACTTTTTTATATTTGAGATATGCACCATTTGATCTATTGTTTAAGTATGTAAATAACATTAATTCAATGGAGTAGAAACCCAATGCTACTGGGACTGTGAAGAATCTTCAATAACTACCGACCATGTCTGGATTGTTGTAATTTCACACACCATCTTGTCATACCGGGACAGTGCATCGCGGGTTGTAATTGGTCAATATACTATAGACACTAATAAAACCACTAGGGTTACTAGTGTCTGGGTTAAAAATAGATTGGGGTAGAACAACAAAATTAATAGATACTAAATAGGTAAAATATAGCAATGGGTAGATAAAAGCAAGTAATCATGTCCTTCGGAACTCCATAACATTTTTAATATTAAGTTTTGGGTATTTAGACGCAAAATAAAAGAAAACGACAAATAGTAAAGGAGTAATTAGGTGAAGATTAATGTTGTCAATCGTGACATTTAAATTTACATCAAGTGTGCTTTGTAGTACAAATATTGGTGACATCATAAACCAAGCAATAGCAAACACTAACACTATGTATGATGCTACGAATACTAGAAATTTATTAGAGTTGAATATTTTACTTCGATATGCAAACAACCACAATGCATAGAAAATAATTAAAAGAATATTATTTTGGATTGTAAATTCTTCAAATCAATCAAATCATAAAATATAGTATCACCTACTATATAAATCGTAGTTTATGTATTGTGGGAGAACTCTAATGAGTGCACTAAACACTACTATCCCGACGCCAAGAAGCAAACCAATTCAGGCTAAAATGTATGCAGAAGATTTGTGAATGTGCTTGCGTTTTGGTTGTAATTTATTCATTTTATAATTCATGTAACACCCGTTTCATATTCTTAGAGTAAAAAAAGATGTATCATGAAAACAATGGTAAAACAAGTACCGCATCAACTATTTCTAATCCCAATAAAGTTAATTGCTCTTTATCAGCGGTTGCTCACATAGTAATGACAGATGTTGAAATCAAGAAAACGGTAATTGCACCAACAATGGCAATGTTTAACGCGGTCTCCACTCCAGACATTGCATGCACACGCTTCAATTTTTCACTCCTAATGCGCCTTCCGTAAGAGAAAATAATGAAAATAAACGAAGCAATGATAAAGATAATTACCAAGTATATATTAATATATTTAATTGCCTCAACAGGGTCGGTAATTTTTGTAAATAAAAGACCAACATCTTCAAATAATGATTCTGGTTGTCCTCAAAGCACTAGCACAAATGATATAGCAACTAAAGTTGTAATATTTGTGGTGATTCTAAATTGTGCATCATATTTGTTATATATGTGTATTTTTTTACTGTGAAAAATGTAACCACTCCAGGTATGTTCAATGAAACAAAAAATATTAAGTATCAATGTTGGCAACATTACGGTCAAATCCAAACCTGGTATCATGTATTGAACTAAATCTCAGTCACTACCACCTTTATGCCATTGTCATTTTTCGAATCCAACGAAAAGTAAGATTATGAAGATTACACCAAATATTAAATATTGTGACAAAGATAGAATTTCAAATTTAGATAGGCTTACCGAATATTTTCTTTTTACAAGTATGGGATGAAAGAACACATAAATAAATAAAAATAAATATGTAGAAATTATAAAAGCGATCATGAGAATTAAATAGACATATGAAAAAGCGTTATGTCAATCAGTCTCTGATCCATTTATTAAATTTACGAATCTTGTAATTGTTAATTCTGCAGATGATGCCGACATCGCAACTGCAAAAATCATCACATTAGAAATAATGACAGACAGACGTATATATGCAAAGAAGTTAGTAGTTCAAGGATGAATTGATTTAACAATATCAAATTTAGTGTGTTTCACATACATATTTTAATTGATTATTTTCATTATTTATCTATAATGAAAGCACAATTTTTGAAATTTGATTTTTTATGAATAAAAAAGGAAGAAAAGACACGCACAAAGATGACAAAATATAAACTGCTGGCAATTGATTTGGATGGCACTTTATTATCTAAGTTAAAACAAGTTTCAAAAGCTAATTTAGAAGCATTAAAACAATATATTAACAATGGAGGGACACCCGTTATTACGACAGGGCGTTCTATCGTATCTGTTAGCAAAATTGTTAATAGAATTGATCGATTTTGTAAAGGTAAGAGTGAATATGCCATTTGTTTTAATGGTGCTTATATTAAAAATTTCCATACTGGTGAAGTAGTTGAGAAAAAAATCCCTGATCCCACCGTTCGGGAAATTAAGGAATATGTCATTAAAAATAAATTAGTTTTATGAGCATATACCAAGGAATCAACTGAACTAAAAGGCGTATATGTGACGAAGACATTTGCAAACCTAATTGTTCGATTAGGCAAAGGTGTTAATTTGTTAAAACTTACAGATGATATTTCAGATCTTTCGGCTTACAAACTAAATATTCTTTCTTTTTCTCATAAAAAAATTAGCAAAGTATGAGAAGAACTACATGAAAAATTTGGTGATAAACTAAACTTTTCTTATTCACATCCTAAATTAATAGAAATTAATTTAGGTGGTGTAAATAAAGGGACGAGCATTGATTATGTCGCTAATAGAATTAAAGCAACGAAAGATCAAATTGCTGCAATTGGGGATTCTAATAATGACCTTGCTGCTTTTAAAAGTGCTACCCTAAAAATTGCAGTTAAATCTAAAAGCAAAAAATTAATTGAAGCCGCGACATTTTATTTACCATATTCACGAAATGCTGTAGCTGATGCAATTCATAAATATGTTTTAAGCAATGATCAAGCATCTGTCGCTCTAGTGGCTAGTGATTTAGACGGCACATTACTTGCAAATGGTTCTAAAACAATTGATGTAGAGACAAAACATTGCATTGAAAAAATCGTCAATGAGTTAGATAAAAAATTTGTTATTTGTACTGGTAGGAACGTAGACGATATCTTGCTCGTTGCTGATTATTTTGATATTAAAAAACGTGAGAATTTATTTGCCATCGGTGTTAATGGGTCATTTGTTTATGATATTGTCCACAACAAATATATTTATAAAAAATTAATGCCTGCCGAAATGGTCAAACAAATTCTTGATAAGTTTGAAAAATTTTTACTTGATAAAAACCTTAAAGGTCAAATTTCTTACGAAATGTTTGTAGCCTATGATGAAAAGAGTATTGCTAGTGGAGAGTTACATACTCACTATGTACAAAACATTGATTATTTTAAGAATTCATACATTGAGCACGATCCAGGGGTATTAAGTCACTTTTGAGCAAAACGTAATATTAAAGAAATCAACAAGGATATGCCACATGATAAAACAATGAAGTTTCTCTTTATGTTTGAATCACTAGAGGATCGTGCTAGAGCAATAGCATTATTTAATGTATTTAAAAATGATGTAGAAATTTCTTCTAGCGGTTCTAGAAACATTGAAATTATGGCATTACATGTTACCAAAGGAAATGCATTAACAAGGTTGTGCGATTATTTAAGTATTGATGTTAAGAACACATTACCAGTTGGTGACGAATTAAACGATATATCCATGTTGTCTATCTCGCCTAATTCCGTGACTTTGAAATCGTCCAAGCAAGAAGTACAACAAGCCGCTGGTTATGTCTTAGATCAGCCTACTAGTGTAGTTGTAGGCAAGGCAATTGAAATGTTGGTATTAAATAAATAGTATGGCAGTTAAAAATTACATTCAATTAATCAATATTAAAAAAGTATACGATGATGGTTACATCGCCGTACAAGATATTAATATTTCTATTAACAAAGGCGAATTTGTGACATTACTTGGCCCATCGGGTTGTGGTAAAACTACCATTTTAAAAATGTTGGCTGGCTTTGATATGCCAACAGTTGGCCAAATTATGGTTGACGGTGTGGACATTAAAGAACTACCGATTAACCAAAGACCAACAGCGACAGTTTTTCAAGATTATGCTCTATTTCCTAATATGAATGTTTATCAAAATATCACTTACGGATTAAAAGTAATGCGTAAACCCATGCGTGATATTTTGCCAAAGGTTAGAGAAGAAGGTGAAAACTTTTATCGCATTGCTATTAAAAAGGCAGCATTAGAAATTAAAAAAATTGAAATTCAACAAGGTAAATTGTTACGACAGTTAGTCAGACTTGATGAGTTGTATAAGATTTATCCTGAAGTAACAAATATTAAAAATATGCGTCATGCGCAGTTCATCATGAAACAAAATTATTTTCTTAAAAAACTTAAAGAGAATTATGGAGAAAATGCTGAATTTAAAATTTCAAGATCTAATAAACAACGAGAGTTTCGTTACATGTGAAATAGACGTCTTTGACAAGCTAATCGTTTGATTAAATATAATATGGTTGGTCTCAACAAATGAGAACGTCTATATTTGGAATTAAAGAAGTGATATCTATATAAGACAACCATAGATAATCGTTACGATCGTGTCATTGGAGAATATTCACGTTTGGATAATTTATCATCTTACTGACAAAACTATCCAATGACAACATTAGCTAACTTTGAAAAAAAGAATACTAGTCGTAAATTATCAAAGGAAGAAATTAAACATAAGGCCAACGAAATCATTGAACTAGTCGGTTTAAATGGTAACGAAAATAAATATCCTAATGAATTATCTGGTGGTATGCAACAACGAGTGGCATTAGCTCGTGCCTTAGTTGTAGAACCAGATATTCTATTGTTAGATGAACCCTTATCTGCATTGGATGCAAAAGTACGTCAGCAAATGCAATTAGAATTAAAACGTTTACATAATGAATTAGGTATTACATTCATTCTTGTAACTCATGATCAAGAGGAGGCTCTAACACTTTCTACTAAAGTAGTTGTTATGTCTAAGGGACACACTGAGCAAATTGATTCGCCAAAGCGAATTTATGATAGCCCACGAAATGAATGGGTCGCTAGTTTTATTGGTAAGGCCAATCTATTTAATGGTGTCTATATCGGCCACAATAAAATTAAATTTGCTGACGAAATATTTAATGTGGCGGATTCTGCAGTGCGAAGATTTAAACCAGATTCACAAGTCAAATTCATGATTAGACCAGAAGACATTTATTTTGTAGAACCAAATCGTGGCATTATCACTGGAAGAGTAATCGAAAGTATTTATAAAGGGCAAATGTATAGTGTTCGGGTGAAATGAAAAAATTTTATCATTCTCGTTGAATCAACAAAGCAAATCAATAGTAACACTAATGTTGGCTTGGATTGAGAAACTTCACATATTCATGTCATGCTAGACAAAGCTCAAAGGAACCCAAATGAATTTAGATTCTAATTTCCTTAAGAGCAAGTCTTTTAGAACTGGTAAAAATAACAAAGCGAGTTTAATGTTAATTCCTTTTGCTTTGTTATCTCTAATACTTGTCATAGTTCCTTTGATTATGATTTTTATTAAAGCTTTTGTACCGACCAATGGGGCAACCGTTGCAGATAACTGAGCCGTCATGAACGGATGAATTTGAGAGAAAATATTAATTTCACTTGTAATTGCTCTTTCAACAACTGTCGTGTGTGTTTTTCTTGCTTATCCATTCTCTTACTTTTTATCAAATAGTAAAAGTAAAGTATTTAAAGCAGTTATTATTTTTATTGCAACTGCACCAATTTGGACAAGCTTTCTAGTAAAACTAGTTGGGTTAAAAACATTTTTTGATATTTGTGCTGGCTATGACAATTCAACATATGGCAATATTTGAACAATCCTTGGGCTAATTTATTTATATTTACCATTTATGATTATGCCTTTGTATTCAGTATTGAATGACATGCCTAAAAACTTAGTTAATGCTAGTTATGACTTGGGTTATGGTCCAATTCAAACCTTTTTCAAAGTAACTTTGCCATATACAAAAGTGGCATTAGCATCAGGCGTTACATTAGTATTTTTACCAGCATTAACAACAGTAGCTGTACCACAATTCTTAAATAACAATAATGATGGATCAATGATTGGCGACATCATTGTAGATCAAGGGCAATCTGGTTTAACTAGTGATATTGCATTAGCTAGAGCCTCCACACTATCGCTAGTGTTGAGTTTAGTGTTATTATGTGGGTTTGGAGTTTATGTACTTTTTTACAAAGTAATTTGAAAAAAATACCGTGCGAAGAGGAGAAACCATGAATAAACATAGCAAGATTTCTCGAAATGGTTTTGTAGCCTTCCTAAAACGTTGGTACATTTTTCTTGTACTAGCCTTGATCTATGTGCCATTAATTTTTATTGTCATGTTAAGCTTTAACGAACCAACAGCTCGTGGGAACATTGATTTAAATTTTGGCACACCAACATTTGTGAACTATTTAAACCTTTGACAAGACGATGAATTTCTCAATGGCTTATTTAATTCGTTACTTTTATCGGTAATAGTCGTACCAATTTCAGTTTTACTAGCAATCATAACTTGCTTCGGGATGTGAAGAGCACAACCATTTCAAAGAAAGGCTGTGAACTTCACTACACAATTAACTATTGTAAACCCTGAAGCCATTACTGGTATTAGTTTAGCATTATTATTTTCTTCCACATGAGTTGCTATGGGATTTAATTTAGGCTTCTTTACGGTTGTTTTAGCACACATTTCATTTTGTACACCATATGCAATCGTGGCCATTTATCCAAGAATGGCTAAAATGAATCAAAATCAATTATGAGCAAGTTATGATTTAGGTCACTCTAAGATGGATACATTCTGGAAAATTACCGTTCCATATTTGATGCCAGCAATTCTATCGGCTGTAGCGATTGTATTATCCATGTCATTGGACGACTTTATCATTACGAACTTGGTCAATGGTTCATTTCAAACCATTGGAACATTAATTTATTCAACACGCAAAGGTATTAAAGCATGGGTAGTCACCTTTGGTGCCTTTGTCGTTATTATTACCATTGTGGTGATTGTGATCATCGGCATCCGTAAATATTTCAAAATTAAAAAAGAAAATAAAAAAAGTGCGATGATCTCATCAACAAAGGGAGAATCATAATGAAGAAAAACATAACATTAAAATGTATTTCCTTCATTGCAATAGGGTCGTGTAGTGTATTACCGTTGATATTAAGCTCATGTTCCATTGGCGGAATTGTGTTTGCCAATTATGAAAGTTATATGTCTCCTGATTTAATTGCGAAGAATAGAACAATTGATGGACAACAGGTGAGATATGTTAGTTATTCGACGAACGAAGACATTCAAGCAAAATTCAAACGATCTTATGATATTGCCGTTCCTTCCACATATACAGTTTTGGAATTAATTAAAGAAGATGACTTAGCCAACATTAATTGATCGATGTTTTCAAATGATGGCAATCCATTGAATTCTAATACATATAAACCATGAGAAGAAGAATATATGCCTAGCGATTGAGATGGTTCTTACTTAATTCAATATGCTGCCCCTTATACTTCTTCAAAATATAGTGGTACTAGAGTCGAAAGACAAAACGAGGCCCGCAACGACCCTCATAATGCATTGACTCTATTTAGCGACACCGTGATTAACATCGTATTTTCAGTTGATGATTATGTTCACGCATTAGATGAACATATATATGGAGATGATGAAACGTTGTTAAATTATTCATTGCCATATTTTGATGAGGATTTAATGTTTGCTTATCATGGTGACTACATAGGAGATGCAACAAATAATGATGGTGGTGCATATGATTTAACTGCACCATCATATGACGAAACGAATAATTTATGATATAGCAAAGATGCGACATGAGATAAAATTACTGACGCCATTTCACCAAATAAAAATAGTAATTTGGATGATAGATTTAAGCCCAGCAATAAACAACATATGGCTCTAGTAGATGATTCAAGAAGCTTTTATGATTTATGTCATTTGGCTTCTACTAATACTAACGATGTTAACCCTAGTGATGATGAACAAACCATGCAGAAAATCGGTGACACCTATGAAAGCGTAACGGGCAAATTTAATCCAAATACTTTTTTTATAAATAGCGACAGCCAGCAAATATTGTATAGTTTTGCTGATCCGATGGGAAATCCTGATGATGCTACTGAGGCGCAAGCGAATGGTATTATTTCATATAGTGGTGATGTCGCTTATGCGGCAATGGGCGGTGGCAACGACGATTGAACTAGTGTATGAAATTGTGCACCACTTGGATCAAACTCTGATCTTGTAGATGGGAATATTCATATCGTAAAGCCACGTTATACAATGGTGGCTCTTGATATGGTAGTCGTTAATAAACGTGATCAAAACAGTCAACCTGTATATGATTTACTCAAAAGTTGCATATTAGATGGGGCTGCTGCCGCTCCAACAAGTGACGATGATGCAGACTCATGGATTGGTAAAGGTGTGACCGAAGACGAGGACACAAATAATCCACTTTACAATACTATTATTAATTTTGAGTATACATATTATGAGCCAACTCTTTGAGTTACTAAAGAATTTGTGTCACGGAACAGTGAATATCCAAATCCAACTAATAGTTATTTTGATATTAAATATGAAGGCGACGAAAACAAAGCTGAATTATTGGCCGAAATCAATAATGTGAACTTTGAATCTGATGATCTATTATTAGAATTACCATTATCAGTATTAACAAAGTCAAATATGAGTTTTGAGTATATGCAGCATAAAGAGAAAATGTAAAAATGACAAAGAAAAAATATATTCTAGCCATAGAAACTTCATGTGATGATACTAGTATCGCTATTTCTTGCAATGATAAAATTTTATCTAACATAACTTTAACTACGATGAAATCACATCGTCAATATGGAGGAATTGTTCCCGAAATTGCAGCAAGAGGTCATGAAGCCGATTTAAGCATTTGTTATAAAAGAGCTATTAAGCATGCTAAAATTTGTCAAGCAGACATTACGCAAATTGCTTATACCAATAGCCCTGGGTTACCTGGATCATTACATGTTGGTAAAGCATTTGCTAAATCAATTGCATCGCTATTAAATGCTTCGTTGATTCCTACCGATCATATGATGGGTCATATTTACTCTTTTGCTATTAATAACGAAAAGTTAATTCAGTATCCATTTTTAGCCTTTATTGCGTCAGGTGGACATACTGCCATTTATTTAATGATCAACATTAAAGAATATTATATTTTAAATCAAACTAATGATGATGCAATGGGCGAAATGCTAGACAAATGTGGACGTATCTTAAAACTACCATATCCAGGTGGTATTAGCATTGATAAAATTTACGATAAAACAAAAACTAGCTGAAAAATGATTCGTCATTTTAAACCAACCGACAATTTTAGCTTTTCTGGCATCAAGACGCATGTTTTTAATTATGTTAACCAATCAAAGATGAAAAATCATAACTTTGATAAGACACTGATTGCATCATCATTACTTGAATGAGCCACTGAGGAAGCTAGAATCAAATTAGAGTATTACATAACAAAATATCCACAAGTAAAATTTGTTGCCATAGGTGGTGGTGTTAGCGCTAATAAATTATTGAGACACAAACTTTCCAACCTAGGGTTGCCAATTAAATTAGCCGAGACTAAATACACTAGTGATAATGCCGCTATGATTGCAATGTACTCTTATTTAACAACTTTGTAATTTTATTTAGTCTAGTTCTGTGACTGTAATGTCAGATTTTCTCTAATGTTCCATTTTGTATTTATCAAATTATTTTAGTTTGTGTAGTTATGTCAAGTTTTTTGGCATTGTTCATGTATATATCAATTTCTTCGTAGCTCAACATGTCTGAACTAATTAGACCATGAGTTTTTATGACATCATCTATGAAGAGTTTTGTATATAGAAAACCACTTTGTCCTGTGACGAACGCTTCGGCAGTCATCTTGGCCTTTTCAAATGAATCTCGCAAGCCTGGAGCCAATATATGCACTTCTACTTTCGCTTCTTTGCCATTTTTTAACCCAATTGCCTCAGCGACCATACATCCAGAATCAGAAATTAAACCTTCATCAATAATGGCTTTGATTTCGCTTGGATGTTTTGGCGGCGTTGGGATGGATTTTAGTGTTAATTCATACGGAGAGATCATCTGGCCATCAATCATTTGTTTTTTATGCGACAATTTGCCTGATTCAAACAGTCCTTTAGCAAAGTCAATTCCTAGCCCTGCATATTTGAAATATGCATTCTTTACCCCTTTGTAAAATTCTTGAGCATGAATGCCATAATACGCTGGCTCGTCATGCGAATGTTCAACAAATGTAATTGGCGTATCCAAATAATCATATTTCCGGACTACTGGTAAACTAAAAGCATCGGTTCTTACAATTTTATTGTTAATTCAAGCAATGGCTGGTTCAGACATATCTCATAACGCTGATGTTGGAGAAAATCAAAACGGAATGAATCTTTTAGTTTTTACACCTTCTCATACTAAATTGTAAATCGTATCACAAGTGTCTAATTCCTTTACAGCGATTCTCGTAGCTAAACACAATAATCCTGGAGCAGATCCTGTACCGATGATGGCCAATTTATTATTGTTTTTAAATTTAGTGTCGTATTCTGTTAATAAATATTTTAATCCTTCAAACCAATCATCTTTTATGCCTTCACCAGCAGCAAAATCTTGATAATTAATTTTAAGAGCCACGGCTGAATCTAAAACATTTTTAGCAAAATGCAAAGGCAAAGCGTTAATGATTAGATCAATAGGATCAATCTTTTTGCACAAATCTATAATATTTTCATACTTACTTGCATCAAGTTTAAAACCAGATATTTTGCTTGAATATTTTATTATTTCATCGACGCTAGCAATGTCTCAGTCAGCTATATAAATCTTTTCAACTTTTTTCTCTTCGCTTGCTTTTTTAGCAACTGTAGAGCCTTGTACACCGGCTCCAAGGATTAATATTTTCATAGTGCTTCCAATTATACTATTTACTTTAAAACAATTCTATTACTAGTAATAAAATCAACTTTGTAAAACTTCTGGAGTAAAGATGATAAGAATTTACTATTTACTGTTCACACACTAATTAATAAATGTTTTTCATGCACGGTCTTCATAATTTTCTTATTAATCAAATTGCCTCTAATACTAATGTTAAAACCAAAATCCAAAGCACTTTGTATTTTCTGTTCTGTGTCTGCTAATGCGAAAACAGTACTCTTAGTTTCAATCAATTGGACTTTTTTTAGCGATTCCCAATCAAAACTAATGAAATGTGTTTTATTTAACATATTAGCTTTTTTAACTTTGTCAACTAATAAAGTCAATGCTGTCTCGTCTAAACCAGCTTGTTTAATTTCAATAACTGCAACTTTATTAAATTCCTTACAAATTTCTAAATAGCGATCAAAAGTGCATATAAAATGTGGCACTTTAAATTTATATTTACATATTTTATAGTTTAGAGGTAATTTAGAAATCCTGTCATAGTAAGAATCTTTAATTTCCAACACGCTATTTGGTTCGGCAAAAGGTGTTGGTTCGTGTGAGCAAACTAAAATATTATCCTTGGTTAATCAAACATCTGTTTCAATACCGAAGACAGCTGAATGATCGGCGGCAAGCAAAAAAGCTTCTTCGGTATTTTCGAATGCGCGGCTACTTAAACCACGGTGGGCAATGAGTTTACTCATAACATAATTATAGTGATAAAGCGATCTCGAATTGATCGTAGTATTTATGTGGTTTGCTTCCAGGCAAATATCAAACCACATCAGTAGCTATTGTTTTGGGAGTGGTGTATTGATAATTTAAGTCAATAGAATAGCTATCAGCATTACTTTCAAATTTGTTTACTTTTTTTAATGCTCCTCTAATGATATATTCAATATTGCTACGAAACTTTTGTTCATTAATTGTTAAATCATTATTTTTATAGTCAACACATTTGCTTACTATTGTATCTTTACTTAATAATGAACCTATTAATTCATGATCGTAATCTTGACGACCAGTTGGTTTCTTTTCTTTGGAATCACTATCACTACTATGATGACTAATAGCCAATGCGGCCATTGCTGTAGCAACAATAATTACGATCGCCAATGTGGCACAGCCAAGTGCGATGAGCTTTTGCTTTGATTTCATTAAAATACCATCCTTTTAAAATTTTGAGTAATGTCATTAATAAATATTTGTTTGATATGAACATATTTATTTTCATAGCTGTCACCAATAAAGTTAAATGATTTGTGAAATGAATATAGTTTGATGTTATTTTGTTCGCTTAATTTTACCTCTACTTCAAAATAACCAATGCTAGTTTCAGGAATCATAAACCCTGTTTCACCATTTAAAGATGTGGTGATTTGTTTTGTACTAGTGTCATACGAAGTATGGGCGCTGAAGCTAATGTTATATTTACCAACTACGTATTCGGTGGTGTTATCCTCATATTTGTATTCCAATATTTTAGGATCATCACCGACCGAATAATAAAAATTAGTTTTCACACTGATGATGGTAGTCGGGTTTGTGACTTGAATGTTTAACAAATCAATAATTGGTTTTCTTAAGTCTTCACAGTCACTATTCATTTGATAATAGACAATGGATTGTTTTTCATAAGAATTACCATTACTATTCAAATAGTAGGAATTGCTATTGTCAAATCAACCTTTTTCTTCATCTACCTTTAAATAGTTAGTAAATTTGAACTGAACATTTTGTTTGACTAAATTTAATTCACTAAGAAAATTATTAGTATTAGAAGATTGTGTAGTGAATGATGTTTTATTAATAACGTCAGCATCATAGTCAAAACTAAATGAAGCATACATATCATAATTGGTTAGACATTGAGTAAAAAATTTGGAATCACTAATATCCACATTAAGCGAAGCTTGATAGACTTGACAATCATTCCTTTGCCTTACAAACAAAGGAATATCGGCATAGGGATTATGATTAATGGAAACATTATCCACAGAAGCAAATGGCAAGCTGATTGAAGTGTTTAACATATTCATGGGTAACGATGTATCCATAATCATGTAAAAATTCAAATCGAAGAATCACTTGTTATTTTTGATATCGAGATTACCATCCACGCTATTTATGTAAACATAGTGATTTGCATTTACCAAGTTCTGCGACAACTCATTAATGTAATAAGTTGTAGCACTCATTTATGCCGTTAAGTATTTTAAGAATGTAGTTGCTGCTTTGCGATAGTGTGAATAATAAGTTGTGGCTGAGTAGCCAAGTTCAGCAGTTGGCACTTTATGGAATCCAATGTTCCTTATTAAAGCGGCATCTTCTGGGTCTAAACATTTTAAAATCAACTCGATTGTGTTAATGTAATTACGATAGTGAGCGATTCTTTCTGCATCCATCTCTGGATTCAATATTTGGTTGTTGAGGTTATCTAACTTCATTTTGCAAATACGGTATCTTTCACATATTTCATCAACACGACTTCGGACTGACCCGAAACGTTTATTTTGATCTCTTCTCATAATACACCTCCTTTCATATATTAATACACCAAAAATTTTAAATTTATAAATAAATTTTTTTGTTTTGAATTTTTTTTAATTTTTTTTAGATATTTTTAAGTAATTTTTCAACTTGATTAATTTTTTCTCAAGGGAGTTGTAAATCATCACGACCAAAATGGCCAAAAGTGGCGGTTTTTTGGTAGATTGGCGAGTCAAGTTTTAATTCTTTTACAATGGTTGCTAAATCCATATTGAAAGTTTTTTCAACTGCATTATAAATTTTCTCAATACTAACTACGTTAGTATTGAAAGTGTCTATTCTAAATGAAATTGGTTTTGGTTCGCCAATTGCAAATGCTAATTCTACTTCACAACGTTCAGCTAATTTTGCAGCCACAATGTTTTTGGCAATTCAACGTGCAAAATATGCTCCAGTTCGGTCTACTTTTGTGTAATCTTTTCCACTAAAAGCACCACCACCAATATGCGCAACTGCTCCATAATTATCTACAACAATTTTTCTTCCAGTGAGGCCTGTATCGCCGATTGGGCCGCCGATTATGAAGTCTCCAGCAGCATTGACACGAGTCTGAAAATTGGTGTTTAAATCATATTTTTTGGCCAAGGGGATCATGATTTTATTAACTACAAAATTATGAAAAACTTTACGATCAATAGTAGCTTCGTGTTGAATTGACATTAACATATTGTCAATTCTTGGTGTCTTATTGCTTCAATCAATAGTGACTTGAGATTTCATATCATATTTCGCTCCTTTGAATTGATGCGTTTCAATCAAATGAGTGGCAGTTTTAACTAATTCGTGTGCTAATACAGTTGACAGTGGCATAAAAGTTTTTGTTTTATTAGTAGCATAACCATAAACAATACCTTGATCACCAGCGCCTAAAGTATGTTTGTCTTTTTTATCCACTAATTTATTAATGTCACTAGATTGTTTATTGATGTTGCTAAGAATTGTGAAATCGTTTTCATCATATCCTAATGGTTTTAGAATACTTCATGCGACTTTTACCACATCGACATAGGCAGCTGTTTTAATTTCACCACCGATGACAATGAGACGATTGCTAGCCAATACTTCGCAAGCCACACGGCTATGCTTATCTTGTCTTAAGCAATCATCTAAAACTGCATCAGCAATTTGGTCACAGATTTTATCTGGATGTCCCTTTCCTACGGATTCACTTGTGTATAGTTCTAATTTGTTCATAATACTCCTTATAAAAGAAAACTACTCCCATAAGTTATGTATGAAAGTAGTGATAAATTATCAGTACCATCATGCAAGTTTTACCACCTTGTATTACAGGTTGGTGTGTGATCGTCGAGCTTGTCTCTATCACACTCTTTATGGTTTGGGAGTATTATATAGTATGTTGATAAAACTTTTTAATTAACTGTTGACGTAATAATGACTCCCCCCCCGATCAACGATCAATTAGTAATTTTAAATACCGATCAATATGAACATTGCATATTGCATGGTGGCATGTTTTTTGTAGCCTTTGATAAAATGCACAAGAATCCGTAATGACTCAGCCGCAATCTTTGAGAATAGTTAGAATTTTATCGTCACATTTTTTCTCGGCTGTCAATAAAAAGTCGTCTTACTATTAGCCATATCCTTGAATGGTTGTGGGAATTTTCAGTGCTATGAAATTTTTCACATATAATGTAACTTATGAGTCATAACGTATACATTAAAAGAGCTATAGAACAATCAATAATTAGAACATCTCAAACATTCCCTGTGGTTATTTTAACAGGTGCTAGACAAGTGGGAAAGTCTACACTTTTGCAACATTTAGTCAAAACCAATAAAATAAAGGTTACTAGTTTTGTTACATTGGACAATTTTTTAGACAGGGAACTAGCAAATAATAACCCTGAAGTTTTTTTAGATAAATATAAATGACCGATTTTAATTGATGAAATTCAATATGCACCTAATTTATTTTCTTACATAAAAGTAATAGTAGAAAAACAAAGGCAAATAAATAAACAGCAATCTTATGGTATGTTTTATTTAACCGGTTCGCATTCCTATTCACTTATGAAGGGGGTTACCGAATCATTGGCTGGTAGAACTGGTATTGTTGAATTATTGCCTTTATCTAATTCAGAAATATTTAATTATTCTTCTATTCCATTTTTACCCAATGCGAAAGTCTTAACAAAACGAAATAATGATTTGAAATTAGATAATAAAAAAATATTTGAAATAATCTTCAAAGGCCAATATCCTGAACTTTACAATAATCCAAAATTATCAAGCAGTGTTTATTACGAGAGTTACATACAAACTTATATAGAAAGAGATGTGAGAAATATTGTCGGTGTTACAGATTTATTGAAATTTAGAAGGTTTCTTGAAAGCGTGGCTATTAGAACGGGACAAGAGTTAATTTATTTAGAGTTAGCCAAAGATAACGAAATTAGTACGAATACTGCCATTAAATGATTTTCAATACTCCAAACTAGCAAACTTGTCTATTTATTGAACCCATATTATGATTCTAATTTTAAAAAATTAACTAAAAGACCAAAAATGTATTTTCTTGACACTGGTTTAGCTTGTTATTTATCAAAAATTAATAGCGAACAAACATTAGAACTTAGTTCATTTAGTGGCCAGTTTTTTGAAACATTTGTTGTTAATGAAATAATCAAATCGTATGCAAATGATGGGAAGAATACCTCAATGTATTTTTATTGGTTTCGAAATAATAGTAGAGAGGAAATTGATTTCATAATTGACATTAACAATAAGCTATATCCTATTGAAATAAAGAAAAATATTTCACCAGAATCCAAGAATTCTATGCAATATTTTCCAATACTTTCCCGATCTAAAAAAGAAGTAGCTGAAGGTGGGATTATCTGTATGACAAATGAATTAAAATTTAAAGATTCTAAAAATATGCTTATACCTCTTAAAACGATATAAGATGTCATCTCTATTAACGTTGGCATCTAGTGGATTAGCGGCCAAGCTAATTATTTCTTTTTCTTAACATTGGCTGCTTCAAGTTTTAGAACATTATCTTTAAATTCTGAAATTTGTTCAATGGTTGTAATATTATTCATTACGTTATAAAGCATAAAGTTTAGTTCTTTTGGTTTGCTTGCATAATGTTCTTCCACAAATTTTAATGTATCGTTCAATTGAATCATTAAATCGTTGGCTTGTTGTTTTGTAATCTTGCCAGTGCCTAAAGGAGTCTTAATCATTGGTGGTAGTATAGCGACAAAGTTGAAATCGTCAATTGAATCCATACCATTGGCATAGTAGAAAGTTCGAAGTGTTGCAATATTACCACCAATACCTTTGATCGCTGTTAATACGGAGTTAACTTTGGAAGTTAACATGTTCTTAATAAACAGACCAACGATTACTGTAATCGTACCGATTGGTAAGATGATGGAGAAGATTAAGTCTAGGTTTACACCCCATTCACTTAAGAAGATCGCTTTGACAACCGTATACACGGTTTGAAAAATCATGACAAAGATTAAGTACATCAAATCAGACTTATGTTGCGCAAAACTATCGTTTTGTAGAGTATGTTTCTTTTCAATTTTTGTTACAATCCAAGTGATAGCATAAATAAAGATTCAGTAGCACACAACAATTAATGTCGATAAGAAGTTAAAGAAGGCAAAGACAAGTGCTAAATTAGTAATGAAATCAACATACATTGTAGTTCTAAATAAACTGAAGTGAGCAGTACTAGTTGGAAACTTAGTGCTTAAACCATATTTCTTAATACGGTGATTTTCGTAAATCATTTTTCCATTAGTATATATTTGCATTCCTAAAGCTACCAAAGCAATTAACGAAGTAATAAACATATATGAATATGCTAAATCCACTGAGTTAGAACGCACAGTTCATGCAGTAGCGGGATCTGTTTTTGGTTGAGCAAAAGCAGAATTAACAAATGTCATTAGTGAAAAGTCAATGAATTTATATTGAGCATTGGCATATAAAGCAATGTAGGCGTTGATCAATGTTTTGCCGTCGCCGTTGCTATCAATTGTTGTGATAGTGCCATCATTAATACCGGTTTTTATTTCAGAAATTGTGTACCCACCAAAAGGATTTGTGGCACTTGCAACACCAGGAATTACAATATTATTAACGGTTGCTCTTTCATTGATGAAAATAATGGTAAATGCAATCATTGCTAGACAAAGAATGATTCAAAAAATTAATTTAATAATTGAGGCTGTATCAATAAATTTAAATGTACCAATGGTTAAATGTTTTTTCTTATTAATTGCTTGCTGTTGAATGTCTACCATAAACTATCTCTATTATATTTATGAAATATATTGCTCGTTAAAATAATTGGGTATTTTGGGGCTAGATTGTGATGTATCATAAGCCAACATGTGAAAATTATTATTTTGCTTTACTTCTACCAATAGGGTGTCATCGCCGAAAGTTGGAGCATCAATTTTCTCACCCCAAAACTCACTAGACGTCGTAGTTGGTTGAATGTTACTAATGGTAAAATCGGAATTTGTAAATGTGTAAATGATTTGGATAGAGTCCCCAGCGCTTAAAGAACCATTAGTCAATTCTATTGTGTTCAAAATATTTAATTGGAGATAGCCAGAATAGGACAAGGTTAGTTTGTCATTACTTGGATGAATGATGTTTTCACTAGTAGTTTTGAAAATGGGCGTTATGTCAGCAGGAATATGTTGATAAACATTGTCAACTTCTTTAAGAGATATTCCTGTAGTAAATTCAACGCCTTTACAAAGCATAAAATATGAAAATAGTGAATACTCAAGACACCAGTTGATATCATTAATGCCTTCAGTTTTGGAATTATCATTATCCAAATCCATTCAACTTTGAAAATAATCACTAGCCGTGCTTTTATCAATTGGATCATTTGTCTGATTTTTTTTATATAAATCCATCATTACATCAGTTTCAGATTTGGGTTGAGCACAACTTGTCATAAATGGAATAATCATTAGACAACTTGTGCTAATTCCAAGCAAGGGTAATAATCATTTTTTCATACTATATTAATTCTATTAATATATTGTCGATTAGATTAAGGTTATTTGCAGTTAAATGATTATTATTAATAGACACATCTTTTAATTTATCTTTGAAATATTCGTATGCACCTTTGTAGATAGGATTGGATAGATCAAGACCTTCTTTTAAACGGAACCCCATTAACATAATTTGAAAATAGTAATCACTTAATAAATATTTAGTTACTTGCTTTTTGTAATTATCAATTGTGCCTACATATGAATAGTAATTTCTATTTTCAAATCCACATGCGCCTAAGCCAACTGCCGATCAATCTTTTGTTAGTCAATAAGCTTTGTTGTGTTGGGATTCAAAAGGTTTATCAATAGACCAACTGCTTACTTCATAACGATTGTAATTAATCGCATGCATGTGTTTAATTATTAATGCAAGATGTTGTTCAACGTGTTCATCATTAAGTTGATATTTTTGTTTGCTTAATATAGAACCATCTTTTACTTCTAATGCATACCATGATACGTGTGGGATGTGTTGCATCTTAATAAACTTAATCGCATCTAATATATCCTTATTTGTTTGTTCATTAAATCCATAGATCAAGTCAATACTAATGTTGGTAATTCCAACTTTGCGGAGGTTCGCAATTGCGGTTTTAACATCATTTAAAGTATGCTGGCGGTGAAATTTCTTTAAAATGGTGTTGTTGACCGTTTGGACGCCAATTGACCCTCTATTCACGCCATTTGACTTCATAACTTGAGCTTGTTCATATGTTAATAGTTCAGGATTACACTCGATTGTGAACTCATAATGTTTGTCAAGATATTTATTTAATGTGCGTAGGAGCATGTTTAATAATTTATTACTTAAATAATTAGGAGCACCACCACCAACATAAATGGTTTGAAATTGCTTTGGTTTGTATTGTAGTTGAATTTGTTTAATCAATTTTTTAATATATGATTCTACACATTGAGGGTCTTTGACAAACCGAACAAAGTCACAATATGTACATATTGATTTACAAAAAGGGATATGCACATACAGATGTTTAATTACTTTACTCATTTTCGCGCGTAATTAATTACTTGTTTTATATTATCCTGTGTGTACTCGGTCACGTTTTTGTAGTGGTGGTGAATCCAAGTCAGCTGTCTTTTGGCATATTGTCTAGTTTGTTGTTTAATTTTATTAATATCAATCCCTAATGTTGGATTTAATAAACCATTAGCAATTGGAATATACCCAATTGCTTTGGCAGCATTTAAGTTAATGAAGTTTGGACATTGTCCAATAACTTTATGTACCTCTTCAAACCAACCTTGTCGAATCATTAAGTCTACACGTTTATTAATATCTTCATATAAGATGTCACGTGGTTTAGTACATAGTACATATAGAGGATCATGGAGTGGTTGGTTTGTTTGGTGTAATGATTTACCAGAACTAACTACTTGTAATGCACGTAATAATCTTTGATGATTGTTTTCACCGATCTTGTTGGCTAATGAATTATCTAATTTGGAAAGTTCTATAAATAATTCGTGATTAGATAAATCTTCGAATTTATGATCACGCTCATTAGTATTAGTTAAGTCATAATTATTAATTAGTGCATCTACATATAAGTGAGAACCACCAACAATGATTGGTAATTTACCACGCGCACAAATATCTTGAATGATGGTGTTAGCTTCATCTTGGAATCGTTTAATGTCTCACTTTTGATTAATAGAAATAGTACCGACAAGATGAAACTTTGCCATGGTTAATTCTTGAGTGGTGGGTTTGTTCACGCCGATATTAAGTTCTTGATAAACTTGGAAAGCATCAGCATTAATAATTTCACCATTCAACTCTTTGGCTAAAGTGATGGCAACATTTGTTTTATTAGTAGCAGTTGGGCCAACAACCACAATAACTTTTTTACTTACTAATGATTTTTTTGTCATATGGGCGTAACGTATTTAATATATGTCTAATAGCAACTGCTGCTTCTCCATGAGCACAAATAATACTACTTGGTTTGCCATCATAGATACAAATATTGCCAACAGCATAGATACCATCAATATTAGTCATTTGACTAGCATTAACTGGAATTCGTTTTTGTTCATTTAGTTTTAATTGATTAAAAATATTTAAACCAGAAGTATCAATACTTTGACCATATTGTACAATGAGATAGTCAAATGACAATATTGTGTTCTTATTTGTTGTGTTATTTGTAATAACAAGTTGATTCTTTTTTATTTCTTGTGGTAAAGAATCAAGATAAATCTTAACCGCATTTTTCTTTAGAGCATTGACATTGCTGCCATTAGCTCTAAACTCGTCACGACGGTGGACAAGTGTTACTGATTTAGCTACTTTGCTTAATTCATTGGCCCAGTCAACTGCAGAATCACCACCACCAAGGATGACTAAATGTTTGTTTTTATATGTACTTAAATCACAAACGTTGTATTGAACGTTGTTTTGGGTAGCACCCTTAATATCTAAACGGTTTGGTGTGAACATTCCAGGACCAGTGGCAATGACTACAGCTTTAGTATTAATAACTTCTTTATTACATAAAGTTAATTGGAAGTCATTCCTGTTCTTAATACATTTAATAACTTTGGTTTTTAAACATACTGGGACTTTAGTATGTTTAAGTTGATTGATTAAATTATCAATTAATTGATAAGCTTTGATGCTTGTATATCCTGGATAATCTTCTACAATCTTTTGACTATAAACCATTAGTGGTTGACCACCTAAATAGTCATTAGCCTCAATTAATAAAGGTTTCAAACCTTTAATATGGGCAACACTTGCTGCGAAGATACCAGCTGGTCCACCACCAATGATTACAAGATCATATGTTTTCATGCTTATAAGTATAAATTAATTCAAAGGATTTAAGACACATGAAAACCATTATGTTAAATGCTATATCTCGATCTTTATTCAAATAGTTTATCCAGATTATCTTGTGTTTCTATAAAAGATTTTTTACCATTTAAAAATTTATGAAATGAATATTTGTTGTCCTTGTAAAGCACAAGAGCAAAAATGTAGTCGGTCAAAATTTTAGAGTTTTGCTCGTAACCGATAGCTAATGATTTATTTTTTTTCTCATATTCCTTGTCATTAACTGATGTTTGAGAACCGTGATCAAGTCCTTTTATTTCAATGATGTATATTTTGTTTTTGAATTTCAATAAGATATCCGGGTAGGAATTGCCAAAGCCAATTTCATTGGAATTTCAAATACCATCGTCATAAAGACCTTCAATAAAATTTCTTTTATAATATGAATACTTAATTTCTGAATTTTCTAAAAAATTTTTTGTAAATAATTCACACGATTCTTCAATGTTGTTAAAATAGTTTCTCATTTCTTTCAAAACTTCTTTTTCAGCATTAGATTCACATAAGAATGTGCGATCGTTAGCATTTTTCTCATGCTGATATATTCAAGCATCTCAAGACTTATCATTAATTTTGATTTGATATTTTTCTTTGCCTTTATCAAAACTTCAATCAGGCAATGGAACATCTTCACCTTTAATAATTGGATGAATTTCTAAATTTTGAACTATTCATATTTCCTTTAATTCATTAACGGTTTGTAAATTCTTTTCAGAGAGTAAAACAGCTTTGATTGCCCAGGTTGTTGTGTGCTTCTTTTCAGCAAACTCCTCAATAATGTCATCTATCAGTGAAATTAATTTGTCGTCTTTGAGTGCTTCATTCCAAAGCGATTTAACTTCAAAAATATTATTCAATGAAATTTGGATCACTTCGTAATTTCTACCATTACTTTCTACTTTTTGTTTCGTCTCTAATTTACCACCATTGGATTTAATCTGTTCTAATGTTTCGTCTATAAAGTCTTTTTGATATAGCTGTCTTAATTTCTCGTTCAATTCCTTTTTAATTGTAGTGATGAAGTTTCTTTTTTTTGGATTAGAAATTTCATTGATGTCAAATCTAGTTGTAGAAATTTTTATTTGTTTATCAATGAACTTATCTTTTTTTACAACCTTATTGAAAATAAATCTATCAGCACTTTTGTGGATTGAATATAACCAATAAGTTGAAACTAAATCTTGCTGAGTAGCATTCAGACTATTTCACCCGTATTTTAACAAAGCATTTCTTTTGACCCTACCAATTGTTTGAATTGATAAATCTGGTGAAGCAATATCTCTGAATTGAACTAACATACATGCTCTAGGAATGTCTCAGCCTACGGCAATAGCTTGCTTAAAGATGACTACATCAATGAGACTATTATTTTCACTGATCTTATTTTTCATTAATGTTTTACTTTTTCCAGAAATAATTGTGTCTGAATCAGCTTCTTTTTCATTAGATAATCAAATAAATCAGTGCAAATTATTATCTTTGAGCATTTTCTTTATTCATGTTAATTGTTCATCCCCGGTATCGGATAAACCTATTTGAATTAAAATCGCAGGGTGAATAGGCTCATATTTAGAAAAGTTTTCTATATATCTTTTTTTAATTTGTTTAAAATCATCGATAGCTTTTTGTAAAACTTTTTTATCTGTTCACTCTTCAACAACTGGTAAATATTCAACTTTACTTTTTATCAAATGTTCTTTTCTCGCTTCGTCTTCAGACATTTCACAATCTACTAAAATTTTGTCTGATAAAGTGGCAGAGAGATATAGCTTCTTTTTAAAAAACGGATAAAGTTGTCTTAAATTAATTACTTGTTTAATAGCTTTAGTTTTTTCTTTATCTATTTTTTCATCTAATAAATCGACTAACGAAACCTCTTGCTTTAATTTATTCATTTTTTCTTCAGATAATGCTCCAATTTGTGCTTCGTCTCTAATGAAATAAATTTCTTTATCTAAGTTCCTTTGTTCACAAATAAAGCTTTGTAAATAACCTCTCGAGTATAAAAGAGTGCCAGAGTCAAAAGAACCACTACCCATTGTATAAACATCAAACCCCTCGGGGATGACATATTCAATATCCTTGTTGGTTTGAACTTTATTCTTACTTACTGATTCGATATGATGACTTGCAAAACTTAATCCGTAATCTTTTGTATATTGAACAAACTTTTCATAATTTTGTTTAGCAATATCTCCTGTTGATAAACTAACGACAAAGAAAATAGCTTTAGGATTATTGATTTTGATCTTATTTATTAAATAAGCCAACATCATAGTTTTCCCTGCTCCCGTTGGCGCTTGGAAACTCACAATGTCTTTTTCTTTCAAGAGTTTGTATAGTAAATCAACTTTTTCTTTTTGAATATCCAATAATACATTTTGCATAATTATTTACCTAAATACACCACCAATATTGGGATAACTATTGAACAAGCAATAGCTATTATAGATAAAACGACAGAAACAATATTTCATCTTGATTTATAAAATCTGTCTCTTCTTGCTAATTCACTTTTTATCATAGATACAAGTTTAATAGCATTTCCTGAACCTGCATATCCTTTTTCATTTAGATGAAGAGATTCATGTAACTGCTCATCATTTCATTTTCTAATTTCTTCTCTCGTTGGCAATTCCATTTATTTGATTCCTTTATCTAAATGATTTAATAAATTTTGAAACCTTGTATCTATTCAATTAATTTTTTCTTGTTTATTTTTAAATTTCATTTCATAATTTTCTTCGTTTATTTCATCATAGATCTTTGATTTTGTTAACAAAGAACAGTCGAGCGATTTCAATCGGTAAACATCTAAAGACCCTCCAAATGGTTTGTTGCTAGTGTGTTTTGTAAAATAATCTATACTATCCTTGACATCTTTTCCGTTTGCATTTTTTCCTTGCATAATTCTTGTAAGTCTTTCATAACACAAATCTATTCCAATATTTGTTTCATCATCATTTTCTAATGTGCAAAGAATAAATTGCCGTTTGCCGCCATCCTCTTCGTTTAACTTAAGGACAGAATGCCCCGTTGAACCAGTTCCTGCAAAAAAATCTAATATAACAAACTCATTATTATTTGGTATTAATTTAATTAAGTCTTTCATTAATTCAATAGGTTTTGTATACATTTTTTTAATTAATTCAGCAAAAGTTGGATTAGAAGTATCTAAATGACTGAAAAATGATTTAAACATTTTAGTAGCGGTTTCATTGCTATATTTATGTTCATTAAATAAATTAATTTCACCGTTATCATCTCAAAACATATTTGTTTTATATGGTGTGCCTTTTTCTTTTTTGCTAAAAGTAAATTTTTGTTTATCATTTGTATTTACTATTTCTCACTCTAGATAGGTTTTTGTATACAAACGTCCATCTTTGTTTACAATAAGATTGTTTTTTAAACCAAATTCAACTAAATCTTTTGATCATCTCCAACTGACTTTCCCTAACAAACCAATTTTTTCACCAGGATAAAATATTTTCCCATCAAAATCTATTGGGAAATCCATAGATTTTTGATAACTCAATCCTTTTTTATCTAACTGTGTAGAAAGAGCTCAACACCCTCTTTCATCCTTAAATCTATAGTTAGAAGAATTAAAATTTGAATTCTTATTCATCTTCTTTTGCATTGAATAAATAACTACATAGTCATGGCTTGTTATTATTTTTTCTTCATCTTGTTTGCCCCCAGCAACCGTTTTCCTAGGGATATTTGCAATAAAATTTTCTTCGCCAAATATTTCATCCATTAATATTTTTAAATACGCTTGCATATTATCATCAACAGATACAAAAACACTCCCACCATTTTTTAATAATTTCCTAGCAAGTTGCATTCTTGCTTTCATAAAGTTTAATCAAACATTTTTACCAAATCTATCTTTGTATCCTAAATCAGATCCACCAGTATTGTAAGGTGGATCAATATAGATTACATCAATTTTATTTTCATAACTAATTAGAAGATTATTAAGAGCATCATAGTTATCGCCAAGGATTAACTTGTGAGGTGATTGCCTTGTGTGTGTGTGTGTGTGGAGTATTTTTAAACGATAATTTTTCATCCTTTTCTAAAACAAAAATTTCTTTAGTTTTAATAATGGGTTGTTCATCAAAAGTAAATCCTAATTTAATTTTGTTTCAAAGAATATGTAATAAGTCATCTATTTCTTCTGGTGTTTTACATCTATCGATCAATGAAAAAATAACTTTTGCTTCAGTATCTTCTGCAGTTAAGTCAGCGTCGTTTACAATGCCATGTAATAAATGAGTTCTCATTGCATCTTTTATTTTGATTTTTGCAGATTCTTGTGCCTTTTGTAGTTCTAACATAATGTCATAATTTTAACTTATTACATCTGAAAAAGATAAAACATATTCAAGCATGTTCATTTATGAAATTCCAAAGGTTGATAGCACAAACTAATGAAGCGTTGGTTTTCGGCCTCCATCCTGATTTAACAACCCAACGATAAAAATCGATGTTGACACCTTTTTTTATCGTTGGGTTGTTTTCCACATGTGAATGGGGATAGATTTCACTTTCGCTGGTTATGATGTTGAAAGACCTACATTTAGCCATTTATATGTATTTTTGTCTATTTTGTAGAAAATTAAGTGCCGATTTTGTAGAAATGATTATAAAAATCGATCTACTAACAACCATTATTTCTTTGATGCTCTTACGATTTTATCAACGATACCTTCATAAAATTTTTCTTCATGAGACACAAGAATGATGCATCCTTGTCAATTGATTAGTTGCTGTTTCAATACTTGTTTTGAATCAGCATCTAGATGGTTGGTAGGTTCATCTAGTATTAGAAAATTAGCTTTTGTAAGCATTAAGATGCATATCTTCACTCTTGTTTGCTCACCACCGCTAAGTAAACTAATGCTTTTCATCGCTAATTTACCTTTAATACCACATTGAGCTAAAAACTTTCTAATAGTACCATCATCATATTCTGGAAAGGCTTTGGAAATAATTTTAAAAGGTGTTCAAGTATTGTCTTCTCAATTTAAATCTTGTTCAAAATAAGCAATTTGCGTTTTATTACCTCATTCATATGAACCACCCAGCTGTGGAATTTGACCAACAATTGTTTTCATCAATGTTGATTTACCAATTCCATTGAAACCTGAAATTACAATTTTCTCCCCAGCCTCAATTTTTAAATTAAACTCAGGTAATAATGGTGAGTCATAACCAATGAGTAATTTACTGATTACTAAGACCGTACCATTAGGTGGGTTTGTGGACACCAAGTTAAAATGTGGTTTTGGTAAAGTTTGCGCCGGTGGCAAAACATCAATTCGGTCTAATTGTTTTTGTCGACTTTGAGCCATTCTCGCAGTGGATGCACGAGCACTATTGCGAGAAATATAGTCTTCTAATTTGGCAATTGTTCTTTGCTGAGAACTATATGTCTGTTGATATGTCTCGCGATTTTGCATTTTTAATTGCATGAATTGATCAAAGTTACCAGTGTATTTTTTAATCTGTGAAAATTCTATATCAATGATGCAATTAGTCACTTGATTCAAGAAATCAAAATCATGAGAAATAACAATAAACGCACCATGGTATTCTTTTAGAAAATCTTTCAATCAAGAAATATGTTCTTTATCTAGGAAGTTGGTTGGTTCATCCAACAACAATACATCTGGATCCTCTAATAGTAGTTTAGCCAAAATAACCTTGGCTCTTTGTCCACCACTAATTTCCGATAATTTTTTATCAACACCAATAGCAACGATCCCCAAACCACTAGCAATTTTTAGGATGGTGGCTTCTAAATCATAAAAGCCACTATACATGAGTTGGTTCTGGTATCTTTCAATTTTATCAGCGACATCATCACTAATAGAGTCACTCATTTCACCGTAGAGTGTATTAAGTTTCTGCTCAACTTCATATAAATGACTGAAGGCTTTTTTTAAGAAATTGAAAATACTAATGTCTTTTTCAATTTCTGCATGCTGATCTAAATAACCAATTTTTAAGCCTCTTTGTCATTGAATCTCACAAGCATCTGGTGAAACTCGATCATTGATGATATTCATTAAAGTGGTTTTACCAGTACCGTTTTGTCCGACCAGACCCATATGTTCATTTTTTAATAATTCAAAACTACAGTTTTTATACAAAACTTTACCATTTATGGTATGAGAAAGATTTTTAACTTCTAGCAAACTCATTAAATAATAATAGTTAGAAATTAAAAATTTGGTTTCTTTATTTTCAATATTTTAGAAAATCATTTAAATTTCTAACATATGTATATATACATATGTTAAACATGCAATTTTGCAACTTTTGGCAAATTTTATTTTTTTCGGCATATTACTACTTGAAGGGATGGTAATATGCCATGAGTTATAATAAGAAAGAGAAAATGATAAAGATTGAACAATACGAGAAGGATCCAAAAAGAGAGGGACACGAAATAAAAGTTTCTGTTCTGACTAAGAAAAGTCCAAAGCCAATAGTTCCTTCAAAACCAAAACCTCCGAAACCAATCGGTATGCCTAAGTGATTCAAAGCTTGATCTGAAACTGTTTATCAAAATCAACAACCAGCTTGATTTAAGGTTTGATCTGAAGGTGTATACCAGAAAGATCAAACTATCCTTGGCTCTCGCCTTGATACCATTGACTCTCGTCTTGTCAATCTTGAAAATAGAATGACAAACGTGGAAGTTAAGTTGGAAGAACACGACAAGCGATTCGAAAGAATTGAAGTCACTCTAAAAGATCACGGTGAAACGATTGGTAAACTTGGTCAAAAACTTGACCGAGTCATTACACTGAATAACTTGAAATCTTAATCATAAAATAACGGTTTATGAGGTTCTTTAATCGCTAAAGACTCGTAACCGTTTTGTTTTGTATATTCGTATCCTAAAATAGCCACACAATTTGACAAATTTAAGCTTCGGACATTTTTACTTGCCGGTATACGTATCGTATGTGCTTTGTTCTCTTCTAGAATTTTCTTAGGTAAACCAGAGGATTCCTTCCCAAAAATAAAGTAAATAGGTGTATTTGTGTGCAAGGAGAGTTGATCTGGTGTTTTAGTTCCGTATCTCGTTACATAATAAAGCAAAGGTTTAGATTCAAGAGTGTTTATAAAATCTTCATATGAATCATGCTCTACTAATTGTAAGTGTTCTCAATAATCTAATCCACTCCTTTTAACTTTTTTGTCATTCAAGAAAAATCCATATGGTCTGATTAAATGTAATCTTGCATTTAATCCGACACACATTCTAGCGATATTACCAGTGTTTTCGGGAATCTCTGGTTCAACTAATACAATGTTTAACATATTTATATGTTAGTTAATATTTCTATAAATTTCATAATAAAAGATATAGAGACATTACAAACCCACATATATAATTAGTGAACTTATGGAAATTGTAGAGATTAAAGAAATATTAACTAACGGTACAAAGTTAGATGAAGTTACGATTAGAGGATGAGTGAAATCCAATCGTGATAGTGGTAAGATTGCTTTTTTAGAAATTAACGATGGATCAAGTATTAATAATGTTCAAGTTGTCTATAAAAAGCAATCTACAAAAGGCTTTGATGAGGTCAAAGCTGCGCGTACTGGTAGTTCTGTACTAGCAATTGGTAAAGTAAAGTTCAATGAAAAGTCTGAACAAAAATATGAGGTTGTGGCTGATGAAGTGAAATTACTAAAGCAAGCACACGAGGACTACCCATTGCAGAAAAAACAACACTCCCTTGAATTCTTGCGTGATAATGCTCACCTAAGAGCTAGAACCACTACTTTTGCTGCGATTATGAATGTTCGTAGTAAGTTGGCTTTTGCTATTCATAAATTCTTCCAAGAGAATGGGTTTTTATGAGTTGCCACACCAATTATTACTTCTAACGATGCTGAAGGTGCTGGTGAAAACTTTGATCTAGTTCACAATCTTGAAAAACCATTTTTTGATAAAGCTGGTAAATTAACGGTTTCTGGTCAACTAAATGCTGAGGCTTATGCCCAAGCATTTAGACAAGTGTATACCTTTGGACCGACATTTAGGGCAGAACGTAGTCATACTAATAGACATATGTCAGAGTTTTGAATGATTGAGCCAGAAATAGCTTTTATTGATTTAAAACAATTAATGTTAGTTATTGAGGCTTTTGTTAAAACCGTTGTGAAATCTACGATAAAAGAATGCGAAGATTCATTTGCTTTCTTTAAGAAAAACAAACCTGAGTTAGAGACTAGATTAAATACTTTAGTCAAAAATAAATTTGAAAAATTAGAATATCGTCAAGCAATTGAATTATTACAAAAAGCCGTAGCCAAAGGTCATAAGTTTGAAGATAATAACATTCACTTTGGTATGGATTTAGCTAGTGAGCATGAAAGATACATCTGTGAAGTAGAATTCAATGCGCCAGTGTTTTTATATAACTATCCAAAGAAAATTAAAGCCTTCTATATGAAAGCAAACGCTGATGGAGAAACAGTCGCAGCTTGCGATTTATTAGTCCCAGGCGTTGGTGAAATTGTTGGTGGTAGCCAGAGAGAAGACGATTACGACAAACTCATGGAGCGTTGCAAAGAACTTAAAATTGATATTTCTAGTATCCAATGATATTTAGATTTAAGAAAATATGGATATTTCTCTTCTGCTGGATTTGGTTTGGGCTTTGAAAGACTTATCATGTATATCCTTGACCTTGAAAACATTAAAGATGCCATTCCTTTCCCACGAGTGGAGGGAGTTCTTAAATTTTAATAATGAAATTACAACCAAAACATATACCAAATATACTAACAATTTTTAGAATGGCACTTGTGCCAGCGATTATTGTTCTATTATTAATACCGCCATTACAAATTGGATATTATGGAATTTCTTTGTATTTTTGATTTGACAGTGCCGATTTCGATACATATTTTCATTTAAACTTTACACTTGCTGGGTGCTTATTTACACTTGCTTGTATAACTGATTGACTCGATGGTTTTTTGGCAAGGCGCAATAATTGAGTCAGCGATTTTGGTAAATTATGAGATCCAATCGCAGATAAAATATTAATTAATTCAATACTTATTTGTTTTCTATTTCAACCTAATAAAGGTAATGCGTCATTTGCCCAATATGGTCCTTTAATACCAATATGAATTCCAATAATTATGATAATTAGAGACACCGTTGTTGAGGGGACACGTATTCAAGCTATAAAGAAAGGGGTGTTAATACCGGCAAATATTTGAGGTAAATTGAAAACTATCACCCAAATGATTGCAATTTTAATTATATTTTTCCTTTTTAATGTACCGCAAACTGATTATGCTGCATATTGGTTTCCACGTGATTTTTACCTATGATATTATCTAATTCAAAATATAATGATGTTAGTCGCAACGGCTTTTTCAATAATATCTGGTGTAATTTACGTTTATCGTTTTTATAAACCTAAAAAAACTAAGACACAATAATGAGTACTTTTGTTCAAGAAATTGTTGAGATTTTAAAAAATAAACATCTAACTTTATCTACTTGTGAATCGGTTACAGGTGGAATGATTGGTTCTCATATCGTTAATGTTTCTGGCGTTTCTAAAGTCTATTTAGGTGGCATTATCACATACAGTAATGAATCTAAAATAAAATTAGCTAATGTTGTTCCCAAAACGCTAGATAAATTTGGAGCTATTTCTAAAGAAACTGCTTTAGAAATGGCTGTCGGTGTTATTGGCAAATTTAAATCGGATGTTGCAATTTCAATTACTGGTAATGCTGGACCAATCTCTGACGAAAATAAACAAGTAGGTATGGCTTATGTTTGTATTTGTGTGATTGATAAAACTTACACATATGAAATACATTCTAAAGAAACTGAGCGTAACCAAATTAGAATTGATTTTACATTTAAAGCATTGTCTTTATTATTAGATTTATTGAAGCGCGTTAGCTAGCGACTTGACACAATTTAATTTTGACTTATAATAACAAAGACAAGGTTTCCTTGTTTGCCAGGCTTGCCTGGCGGTTAAGAGTGAAAAATAGAATGTTTACACATTCTATTTTTCATTTACTATGCTATTAATATATTTAATGATTTTTTCTTTAATTTCATCTGATAGTAGTGTGTTGTCATGAGAACGTTGTTTGAATGGCAATAATCATCTTGACGCTGTGTGAATACAGTCTGGTTTAATGTATGAATCTTTTGTACAATTATGTTTTTAGAAAAATATGATTTTCGTTATTTTTATTTGAACCTAATTCATTTTTTGGATCATGTCTTAGGCATAAAGCAATTTGACTTTGACTCGTATTTACATTTTATTCTTTCGTATATGATTATGTATTACATAGCGTATAACATAGTTAATACAAAAGTAGCTACTCATTATTTTTTTTGGGGATATAGTTTATTTAGATTAGGAAGGTAGAAAATAATATGCCACAAGATATACAACAAACAAGTACTTTAATGATTTCATTGTCAGATTTACATTTAGAATCATTATACGAAACAATACATCATTGTGCGGGACCCATTATTGCTAGGAATGCTGCCTATCAAGCAGATGTAGATACTGGAATTGGATATGCCTCTAATACTTCAAGAGTAGAGGCTTCTTTTAGGATTCCACAATTACCAGATAATTCTCATGTTATTTTGTTAGGTGACCAAATGAATGGCGTTATAGAAGGGATGCGCTGAGCTGCAAGAAATTTTCCGAATTGTAAAATCACATATGTTTTAGGCAATCATCAATTTAAAAAGGAAATCACGGCTGAGCCAAATGAACATGCTGAAGATTTTACATCCTATAAGAACTTTATTGATTTCTGTACAGCCGTGGCTACTGTCATTTCTGATAAAATTACTGTTGTTGAGCAACGAAGTATACATTTAAATGAAAGATTTGATTTTTTTGGTGCGGTTATGTGAGGTCCTGAATCGCAATATAAATGAGAACTAGGTTTTTCGCCAGAGGTTGACATCAATTCTCAACACGACATTTTTTTTGATTCACTAGCGCAATTAGAACAAGCCATTATTTCAAGTCGAGAAAATGGAAAAAAGTTAATTATTGGTACACACTTTCCGATAACTAGAGAACCACAAATAACTCGTCTAGGGCAACCGTATGATGGATCTAGGGGGGTTGACTTGATTCGTAACATCCAAAGAATTGTGGATGTTGTTAATCAAATGCCGGATTCAGAAATGCGAAGAAATAGATTAGAATTGTGTGGAAGAATATCGGGATTGCTTGTAGAACCATGTATATGTGCATTTTTTGATGGACACACCCATGAAATTATTACCCAGGATGGCGAGACGGCCATTCATCGTAGTATTGCAGTTGGCAGAACTGTGAGGGATACTGTGATTCAACGAAATGATAATGGAACACATACCGCAACAGGCAAACCGAGTACTCCTCAAAAAACTCAAACCCAAGATAAAGGTTTGGATACATCTATAGCATTTGCTTTAGAAGAAGATAAATTAGCTGAAACGCACGTCGCTACCTTACCTGAATATATAAATAGGAAAAGAACAAAAAGAGAGGCAAATGTTATTTCTGCTGAAGCTGGTCACGAAGAAATACAATACATAAATAATAAGGGGCAATTAAAGAGAATTATTGCACGTGGTAAAACAGCTGAAGGTCATGATATCTATTTGAAGGAAATATGGATGGTAGACGGTTCATGACAGCAAGTTAAGGAATTGGATGCTACACAAACAATAATCAAACACGACAAGCACAAACCGTTTGGCCGTTTGTCTGCCGAAGAAAAAGTGCGCGTTCAATTAATAGCGGAGGATGTGACATATTCTAATCTTTACACAAAACTTGACAAGCATGCAAATGAAATGAAAAATGCATCCGAAGAACAGTGAGAATATTTAGATAAATATGGACGCAGAGTTGTCTTGAAACGTGAAGCATTTTTGAACGGGCACACTAAAACAGTTTATCGCGGTGATACCGAATTATCTTCTAACCGAGTGGCGCAATTTGGCAACACGTGGTTTGGTGGCTATTACAATGTTAGTGAAAAAGAAGCGACACTATTAGACCTATTAAAAGTTTATTTTAATCCGCAAACTAAATTTGAAACAAAAAATAAAATTAACGATAGAATTATTCGATTGGACATAATTGGTAATCGGAATGATGTCATTGATTTGTTCAAAAAAATTCAAAAGCAAACTAACAATATGTACGATGTGGGTGGTTCTCGTTTTAATGTTGAGTGTTCTCAACAAAAATGTGATGAAAATTTCAATTGTCAAGTATTAATACTTAAATATTGAAATAAAGAACATATAGACAACAAAATTTTATTTGCAGATATTTTACAAATCCAAAAGCAAGTAAAACCGTGATTTACAAATTCACAACAGTTTACGGATGGTGTTCTACAGTATTGTTTAGGAAAACTTACAAAGTTAGAAGCTCATAGTTGTACAGATGATCCAATGGCATTCGATTATAAAAACACTAAAGGAGAAAAAATTCGTATTCGTTTATTATCAGATGGTGGATTATCCAAAACATATTTGGATAGCACTATGGAAGAAGGGGTATGTGGAGTTGATGAACATGGTTATGAAGTCGCCATTCCCGCAAAAATTGTTTATGATAGATTTGGACGAGTTGATCGTAATAAAACATCGCCAAAAATATTGGAATTGTGTGATGAAAAAATGCAAATTCGTCAGTTAGATTTACAAGCGGGACAAATCAGAGATGAATTTTGCATCCGCGCTCAGGCAATTTTTGAGAAAAATGCTAGACTTACCAATATAGAGACTAGACGTGATAATGTTCGAGCGGCTGCAACACAAAAACGAATACAACGTCGTAACGTCGTATTGTAAACTAGTAATTTGTCAAATGTTGCGAATTATTAAGTAATTGAAAATAAAGCAATTATATTTAGAATTACATTAGTTAGTTTATTTGATATTATTAATTTAAGAGGCTAATACAAATGTATAAACTAAAACATGGTTATTTAATTGGCAATGACTTTTTAGATATTGTTGATGAATTAAAAGATGACATTGACATTCAATGATATCAATCTAAAAACGATATCAAACATGCCGAGGAAATTTATTGAGCAAATAATTCTAAGTTGTTAAACAGCGACTATGTGATTGTGGATTTAGATAGTGTTAATGAAATAAACACATACGAGTTTGGAGTTGCTTGAACCATCAACTATATTCGTAAAATGTTAAACCGTAGTGGTCATAAGGATGCTGTGAAACAATTAGACAAGTTTAACATTTGCGAGAAGTCTATTATTGGGATTTCCAAAACAAAAGACAAAAATTACTTATTAATAGCCACTAAAGACCAAGGTAAAGTCTTTAAAACAAATCGTGAAGTTATTGACTACATAAAGAACAAAGAAAAATAAATCGGCTTATTCTTTATAATAATACCCACTTTATGAAACAACTACGTAGAGCGGTATTCCCTGGATCATTTAACCCCATTCACTCTGGCCATATTAACATCATTAAACGTGCGGCAAATCTTTTTGATTATCTCTATGTTGTTGTTTCACAAAACATTGATAAGAAATATGAATATAAGCTTAAACAACGATTGTTGACCGTTACAAAGGCTGTAAACAAGTTGAGTCTTAAAAATGTATCCGTAGTTAGTAATGATGGTTTGACAGTTGATTTAGTCAAGAAACTTCATTGCCAATATATTGTTCGTTCCATTAGAAGTTCTAAAGATATTGGCTATGAAATCAGCATGGCACAAAACAATAATTTATTAAATCATAAAATTGAGACCATCTTTTTTGTGGCTGACTCTAAATTAAAAGACATTTCATCTACCAATAGAAAAGAATTAATAAGACAAAGACAGTCAATAAAAGGACAAAAGTGTGCTTAGATTAATTGTGGATATTGGCAATACCAATATCAAGTTTGGTTTATTTAAAGACAATGTTTTATCTAAAGTAAAGATTTTATCTACGCCACAATATCGTCCTACAGATTTAAAAACGATCTTTAAAAGTAATAAAATAACCTCTGTTTATATTGGCTCAGTTGTTAAAAACATTGAGTTACGTATCGCCAAAGATATTTATGCTATTTCTAAAATAAAAGCAAAAATAATTAACATTCGTGACTTTGAATCAAGTTTCAATTTATCGCAATTTAATAAAAAAGAAATTGGGTTAGATATATTAGCTTTTGCTTTATTTATTAAGAATAAATATAAGAGTGGTATTGGTATTAGTTTTGGAACAGCGACATTTGCAGTTGCAGTCAATAATAAAACAATTAAAGGTGTAGTGATAGCACCATCGATTCAACTTGGCATTCATCAGTTAAACGAAACAACATCGCTAATTAAAACGAAAAGCTTTGGACAAATTAAAAACCAATTATCGTTTGGTAAGAATACCAATCAATCATTGGCAAGTGGTGCTTCACACATGGCCAAAGGTTTTATTGAAAGTATTCAGAAATATGCTTCTGATAATTACAATATTAAAAACGTTTATATCTCTGGTGGTAAATCATATTATTTACATTTTGTAAATAATATGTCTAATGTTGCAACAATAGATAATGCTGTACTGTTAGGATATAACCAATTATTTAGGCATTAATAGTTCAGCAAGTGTTTTAGCGACACCATCGTGGTTATTATCTTCACGAGTGATACTATGACCAACGGTAATAGCATGCGGTCCAGAATTTTTCATTGATCATGAGTTGTCTGTTTTATGGAGCATAGCAACATCATTTTCACCATCGCCGAAGACATATGTATCAGCTCAAAGAATGTCATAATAACTTTGAGCAAATTTTAAGGAGTTTAATTTATTGGCAAAGTTATGGTTCAATTCTAATATAACTTGGCCAGTGTGCTCAAAACCACGGTTGTCTATTGATCAATGAGCAATTAATAGGTTATTTGTGACACTCTTAATTAGGTAATATAGTTTGTGTGGATCAACACCATGTTTTAATATTAAAATGATTGATAAGATGTCAGTCTTACGATCTTTCTTATGATATATTAATGCTTCTTTTTTTTCATTCTTGACTTGTGAAAAATCAATATGAAATAAAGTATTCATTTTTTCTTTAATTTTGGTTTCCGTTGGAATTTTGTTGACAAAAGTATTGTGTTTTGTTTTAATGACAAAATAATCTAGTAAGTCTTGGATTTCAGGATCATCTCATAGTTTAAAGAAAACATGGTTGTTGATTGGAAAATAAATATCATCAAAGTGTGTGTCAGAAGGGTTATGGATTGCAGCACCATTATTACAAATACACAAGGTAGTGAGACCGAGTTGTTTGTAATACGGTAAGACATCATTGATGGAACGACCTGTACAAAAACAAAAGTAATGACCTTGAGCGACTAAGGCTTTAATGATTTTTTCACTTTCTTTTGTAATTTTCTTATCAGAATTTAAAAAAGTGCCATCTAAATCAGTAAATATTAATTTCTTGTTCATTATTAGTTTTTAGATTTATAGTCTTTCACTCAAGAACTACCTAGTTGATCATTAAATCTACGATCAAATACAGTGGCTTTGCCATCGCTTCCGTATGCAGCTACAGCCGTTAATACCGCTTTCATAACATTGTTATATAGAGAACCAGTATTTTGTCATTCAAGAGCGGTTTGCACTACTAAAGAATTAAATAGATCAGTAGATGAATCACCGAGAGCATCTTTTAATGCACCTACACTGGCAAAGTCTGTTGAGTTTAATTGCATAATACGTGCTCTATATCCAGCTGGATCTGAAGTGGAAGTATCTCTAAAAATTGGTGAATCAGCAGAAGTTGGATTTCTCAATTCTAAAGTTGGTGTATAAGCACCTGAAGATTTTCTTGCTTGTTTAACATTGTAGCCATCTAATCATTGTGGACTAGCATTGATTTTATCTTCAATAGCTTCTTTTAATGTTGTTTTTTGTAAGGTAGTATCGGTCATATATGTCAATTGACTAATTACATCAGCAAAGTCATTTGTACGAGTATTTAAATATGCAGCAAAGCTCATTATTTGACTTGATGAACGAAGACCATCAACAATGTTTTGCATAGCCGTGATTGAACCTAATTTATCTGTTGCGCCCAAGCCATCTTTAACTGTGAAGTTGTACAAAGAACCTCGTAGCAATTCATGTTCATCTTTAGTAGAACTACTTGGGTATTGTGTTTCCAAAGCATCTTTAATTGTGCTATTAAGTGAACTGCTAGTTTGCAACCCTAAATACCCCATTGCATCAAAAAAACTAAAATCTAAATCAGTTGCACCGCTTATAGGCATACCAGCGAATTGACTATATTCGTCAAATGCTTTGTATGAGGATGAAACACCAATGTCACCTGTTGTAATAGCGTTAGGTTGTGAATATTCTTGACTAAAAATATTGTCATAATTACTTTTCCAACCATATAACGCTTCGGCACCATTGATTGCGGTATTTGTGTTTACATCCAAATCAACATTAGCATCCGATCAATCACCTTTAGCAAAATCTGGGTCGCCATTGGGACTGTTTTTTGTTAATCACACAATGTAAGCATTATTATTCCACGATGTTGAATCTGGAGCAGTAATCTTATTTTTCATTTCAGCAAGGAAATTATCAAAAGGATTGTCACCACCTGATAGATATTTTATAGAAGCTAATAACATATCGTAACTAATTAATTGATCAGAATATCCGTTAGTTACACCTGTACCGAACGATCCCATCGTCATTCCCAATTGGTATTTTCATTCGTTAGTTAAAGCTGTTTGGTAATCAGTAAATTCAGGTAACGCCGTACCAGCTGCATCAGAATTTAATAGAGAACTAATAGATGTAGATGCTAATAGTTGTTTTGTTAAGAACAATGAAGCAATGGCTGATTGATAACTTGAATAGTCAATAGGATTAACATCATAAATATAATTATTCAAAGCAGCGGTTTTTTCAGAGTTGCTAAATGAAGATGAAGAACCAAATGCATTTAATAAAGCATTGACATGTGGGTTGTATGACAGAATATTTTCACTATACTTACCATCTTTGTATTCACCTTTTAAATTACCTTTGCCTTCTCTAGACGGTTTTGAAGTACTAGGAATTGAAGATACTCAAGCATCGTAATTTGTATTCACATTTGCTACCATACTAGGTAAAGTGCTACTAGCTTTGTCAAATGATGGATACTCTTTTTCAAGCGTTTTAAAAAGATCGGTTACACAATCAGCTGCTACTTGAAAGTGAGTTTTAGCACGAGCATCAAACTTACCAACACCTGTTAAGTCGGCTGCTTGGCCACCAATTACTTCTAATGGTAAAGTCATTGCCAAACCATTGTTATATTTTGCGTCAATATTAGTATCACTAGGGTTATACAAAGAGTTAGCAATGTATTTATCACTTCAAGCTAATAATTTTTTATTATTTGTGTCGTAATTAGTAACAATGGTTTGGAATTGGTTCAGAAGGTCAAAAGATTGAATTAAATCATTTAATTTAATGTTTCAATCTTTGTTAGTACTTATATCGTTAAAATCTGCTAAACCAAATAAATCATTACTTTTATAAGTTGCATCGTAAAAAGGATTTGGTAAGCCATCTGTTGTAAGCGGGTTTAATACGTCATTTACTGCATCCAACACAAGACTATCGGTGTTGCTTGTAAGGTATGTAATTAATTCACCAGTGGCTGCATCGGCACCTTGCGAAATTAATCCAATTCCAGTTCCTGAAATAGCTGGGGTAGCTTTTGTTTCGTAAATGGTACGGAATTTAAGAATCTGATTTTCTCTTTCTTGAGATCAAGGATCACCTGGTCTTCATTTAGAAGTTGTTGGATCTGCAGAAGATCCTAATTGTTGTAAATATCCAGCACCATCAATACCTTCAATATGGACACCAGAATCGTTTCGGATCATAATGTATGGTAATTGAACACCATCGATAGAACCAGCTGTAGTAGCAGGAATCCCCAAACGGACTCCGTTTACAATGTATTGAGCTTCATCGTGATAAAAGTCTGATTTATCATTGAACAATGACTCGTACTTAGTACCGAATGTTGCTGCTAAATCTTTAACACCATTATCAGTATTTGCATATGGCAATGGTTTTAAAACATTGAGATCAGCAATAGCAGAACCTGCTGGTGCGTATAGGAAATTACTCAAAATGTTACTATCATTATCAAACATGTGTTCGCGACTTTCAGATACACTCGCATAACTTAATGTAGAACGATCTGGCATAATTTCATCATTTCCATCAACTTTTACGGTTCCATTTCCAGCATGATATAAATCAAATACTGGTCCAGCAAATGTTTCAAATGCATCATTAATGCTTGTAGATTGTTTTAACAAAAAAACATCACTAGAATCATCACCATATTGGTCATTTATAGGGATGTTGATTAAACCGACAGATCCAGGAGCGACTTTGCCACTTTGAAAATCGTATGCAGCTGGAGTATCATTAGTAACATCCCCACGGTTATTTAAAAAGAAATTATTAGATTCATCTTTAAAATTTGTAGTAAATTTGGCAAACTCTTCATTTGGTCCTCAATTTTCAGTTCCAGTTTCTCCAAAATATGGGAAAGAATAACTTGCCTTGTCTAATAAACCACTATCACCATCTTTGCCATTGACAACCTCTTCATTGTAAATACTTTTTAAATCTGTTTTACCTTTAGGCAATGTATATTTTCATAATAACATTCCCGTAGACATTGGCCGATTAGTATCTGTATAACTTTCAAAAGCTTCTCTTTGAAGTAAAGCATATGACCTATCTTGGTAAAATTTACTGCCTTTATCATAGCTTGGATTGGCAGTTGCATAAAAGTTAATAGCAGGTCATCAATCAGGATTTAATAAGTGGGCGTCTACAGGTGCACTATCGTATAACGGACCAGTTCCTAGATAACCAGAAGCAGTATTGATAGAAGTAGCAACATCTAGATCTAAATTTGTTTCAGGAAATTGGTATGTGGGATTAGTTTGGAATAAGCTAGGATCAGTTTGTGTTAATGTTGGTACGGCCAAATAGTCGTACTTTGTCATTTCGCCAGTAAAATAAGTACGAGCTTTATCCTCTCATTGAGATTGATATCAAGAGTTATCGGTTGTTCCATCGGTTTTACCTTTAAAACCACCAACTGGATTTAACACTTCGTTTTGGAAATAATATTGTCAGTTAGTTGAGTGGTTATCTTTATAAGATTGCACTTGACTATCTCAACTATCATCAATAGCTGTTTGGTATTGTTTTCATAATTTGCTTCATTTGTCAGTATCGGTACGGTCACTAAGTTTCTTAAATCAATTAAAAAAGATTTTATTTACGACAGATTTCTTAAAAGCATCTGTAGCATCTTTGTTTGTTAACGCTGTTTTAATTGCTTGGTCAAAAGTAACATTGGTACTGAACTTATCACCACCACCACGATCAACCATATTGTTTAGGATGTCAGAACTGACCCCACAAGATGTTACAGTTGTTGCTACAACAGCACCAGTGGCAGCAACTGTTAGCATTGATAATAATATTTTACGTTTTTTCATAAGGCTTGTTTCTAATTAAAATGGAGACATATTATATAATGTAATCTAATTATTAATAATTAAAAATTATGACAGAGATTAAAGTAACTAATTTATCAGTAAAGATAGGCACTAAAAAAGTTTTAAATAAAATATCGTTTTCTGCCATCAAGGGTGATGTATTTGCCATTGTTGGACCTAATGGAACTGGTAAGTCTACTTTGCTAAAAAGTATTATGAACCATTTCAATGTCCACATTACTAACGGTTCCATTACTTTCAATGGTAAGAATATTAAAAATTTAGCAACTGACAAAATTGCTAAGTTTGGAGTTTTTTATGCCACCCAAAACCCCACAGAGTTAGAAGGTATTCAAACATTAGAATTTCTAAAGATTATTGTGAATGAAACATCAAAAGATAAAGTTGGTTTTTACCAACTTTATTCTAGAATAAACGATTTAATGAAAAGTCTTGATTTACCACAAGAAATATTAACAAGGAATGTCAATGTTGGGTTCTCTGGTGGTCAAAAGAAAAAGCATGAAATTTTACAAGCACAATTATTTAATCCAAGTCTACTTTTATTAGATGAAATTGATTCAGGATTAGACATTGATGCGATTCAGATTATTGCTGATTTTATTAATAAAAATCGCAAAGATCGTATCACCATTATTGTCTCACACCACTTGGACTTCTTGTATTCATTAAAACCGAATAAAGTGTTAGTTTTAATTGATGGTTCTATTGCCAAAATTGGCGACCTTTCTTTAGTGAAAAAGATTGAAAAAAATGGCTACAAACAATTTATTCCTAAACAGAAAAATCAACCAGATTTTGAGATTACTGACCCATATTTAGCATGTCATCGAAAATAATAAAATATACTGAAATTAAATCGGCTTTAAATTTATCACTTACCATCGATAAAACTAATGATAAAGCACAAATTTTCTTTATCGACACTGCAAAGAATGATACGAATATTAATTTGAATTTTCACATTTGTGAAGATGTGCAATTTACCATTTATATTTACACTTTAAATGCTGGATTTAAAAAGAACATTAAAGTTAAAATTAGTCATGAATCAAAAAGTGTTTCAAATACTATTATTAAAGCTCTAGCATCATCTAATGCAAAAACCCAAATTGACTTAGTTAGTGTAGCCAATAAGAATGTAGTTAATCTAGAAACTAATCAAAGCATTGATGGCGTGATTTTTGACAATTCTGCCCAAATTAATGTAACACCATCAATGCTAATTGACACGAACGTTATTAAAGCTTCGCATTCCGTTAATATTGGTAATGTTAATCCAGATCAACTCTTTTACTTAATGGCGAGAGGGATTGATAAAGTGAAAGCGACAATGTTAATATTAGATGGAATGTTTGGTGGTATTAAGCGAGACAATGATAAAAAAGCTCAAGATATATATAATAATATCTCTCTTACATTAAGTAAGATGGTAAAGAAATAATATGAAAGTCAGCATTGCCAAGAACATCAAGAGTGATTTCCCTTGATTTAAACATAACCCAGGGTGAACCTATCTTGACAATTCTGCCACATCATTGAAACCACAATACGTTATTAATAGCATTGTGAACTTCTATGAAAAGTGATCTTCTAATCCCCATAATAGCGATTCTAGTTTAACTTATCACGTTCTAGAAATGATTGATGAATCACGTGGTAAGTTAGCCAAATTAATTAATGCTAACAAACAAGAAGTGATTTTTACAAGTGGCGCGACTGAAAGCCTTAGCTTAATTGCTAATGGTTTATCTCCCTTTATTAATAAGGGCGATGAAATCATCGTGACTTATGGAGAACACACAAGTAATCTTTTACCTTGAATGGAGTTAACTAAATCTAAGGGATGCAAATTAGTGGTTGTTGGCAAAGACAATGAAGTTCCAACTGAGCAAACGATTATTAAAGCCATTAATAAAAAGACTAAAGTTATTGCCTTTGCTAACATCACTAATTTAATCGGTTATGAGTTAGATGCTGCCAAGATTACCAAAGCTGCTAGAAACCTTAACAAAGGCATTTATATTATTTGTGATGCCACACAAGCCATCCCCCACAAAAGGATTGATGTGAAAAAAACAGATTTGGACTTTTTAGTATGTAGTGCTCACAAAATGTGCGCTGGTACTGGTATTGGTATGGTTTATATGAAAGACAAATATCTTTCTAAAATTAAACCAATCCGTTTTGGTGGTGGGATGAACAACAATGTGTCATGCCAAGATTATACTTTTGCATCATCTCCTGATAAGTTTGAAGGTGGTTCACCACACTCAGCGGGTATTGTTAGTTGAGGTGCAGCCATAGATTATTTAAATGCTTATGGTTGAGATAAACTCGCAAACCATGAAGCAATGTTAAAAGACTATATTAATAAGGAATTTGCTAAGATTCCTAACTTAGACTATATTAACCCCCAAGGTAAATATCCGATTGTGGCTTTTAACATTAAAGGAATTCATTCCCAAGATTTAGCAAACTACCTTGGTAATAAAAAGATTATTGTTCGTGGTGGGCTATCATGTGCCAAATTAGCCCACCACATCATTAAAGAACCAGCGGTGGTTCGTGCTTCCTTTTATTTGTACAACGACAAACATGATGTAGATGTATTAGTAAAAGCCTTGAAATCATTTAAAAAAGGAGATATTGTTAACCATGTTATCTAAAGCTTTAGATATTAGGCGCGAGATCATTCTCGACCATTATGAAAACCCCACAGCTAGAATTACTGAGGATGTTAAATTACCAGCAACTTATAAAAGCGCCAACCGTGATTCGCCATCTTGTATTGATAATTTAACAGCCTATGTAAAGGTTAACAAAAATAAAGTTAGTGATGTCAAGTTTTCTGGCATCGGTTGTGCGATTGCTACTTCTTCCACTGATATTATGGCTAACTTAATTAAAAATAAATCTATTGTCCAAGCCGAGAAGTTAATCACTAACTATTTAGCCATGCTTGATGGAAAGAAGTACGATCGCAAATTATTAGATGAACTTTATGTCTTTGAAAACCTTAATAAACAACTAAACCGTATTAAATGTGGCAAAGTTGGGATTGAGGCAATTCAAACAGCCTTAAAGGAATATGAAGGATAATCATTATGAGTAAAGCAAATACAAGAAAACTTTGAACTAGTGTCGCATCTGAAGACACTAAAACAAAAGTTATGAATTTAGCGACAGGAGACTTTCAAGAAAGAACACCAGTGAAATGTTTAATTTTATATCAATCTAGAAAAGAAACACAAAACACTAAGAAGATCGCTGAACATATGGCATTAGCCATTAAAGCAGATTTGATGCCAATTGATAGGGTGGAAGAAATAAACATTAATGACTATGACATTGTGGGATTTGGTTCAGGTGTTTATATGAGACATCTTGGTAAACAACTAATTAAATATGTTCAGAATCTTCCTCCAAAAAAACAAGAAGCATTTATTTTCTATACAAGTGGTGCTCAAGTAGTTGATAGAGCTAGAGATAAATTTTCTCGTCTTTTGCAATCCAAAGGACGAACAGTGATTGGTTCATGACATTGTATGGGCTGAGATGTCTTCTTTACATTATTTAAGAAAACTGGTGGTTTTAATAAAGGTAAACCAGATGAAACTGATTGTAAATCTGCAAGTGATTGGATTATTAAATTATTAGGAAGACGACATGAAGAATAAGATTGTTGAAAAACAAGAATATTTATATGGTTTTAGTGATACCAATACCAACAAGGTATCACTAAAAAAAGGTTTATCAATTGATGTGATTAAAAAAATCTCACAAATTAAAGACGAACCAAAATGAATGTTAGAAATTCGCCTTCAAGCATATCGAACATTTTTAAAATTAAAAAATCCTAAATGGGGACCCAAGTTAGATTTTATTAATTTTAATGATTACATTTATTATGCTTCACCAGTTAAAACTAACCCGAAATGAGAAGAAATCCCAGATCAGGTTAAAGATACTTTTAAAAAATTAAATGTTGGTGAAGCAGATGCTAAGTTTTTATCTGGAGCGAATAATCAATATGACTCCGAATCGATCTATCATCAAGTTATTCAAGAATTGAAAGATAAGAAGGTTATCTTTACTAACATTGAAACCGCAATTAAAGAGCATCCAGAGTTAGTTAAGAAATACTTTGGTAAATTAGTACCTTATACGGATAATAAATATGCTGCTCTTAATACTGCGGTTTGATCCGGTGGTTCTTTTATTTATGTACCCAAGGGTGTGCAACTATCCAAACCACTGCAGGCTTATTTTCGGATTAACACAAAATCTGTTGGTCAATTTGAAAGAACTTTAATTATTGTCGATGAAGGAGCAAAAGTTCACTATACCGAAGGTTGCACAGCTCCAATCTATGATAAAAATAACTTACATGCCGCCGTAGTGGAAGTCTACATCTTAAAAAATGCCAAAGCCCGTTATTCCACTATTCAAAACTGATCAGACAACGTTTTAAATTTAGTGACAAAACGTTGTCTATGCGAAGAAAATGCAACCATGGAATGAATTGATGGTAATTTAGGTAGTAAATTAAATATGAAGTATCCAGCCACCATTCTTAAAGGAGACAATGCTTCCGCTAAATGCATTTCTATTGCTATCGCTCATAAAGATGTAATTCAAGATGCTGGTGCTAAAATGGTCCACATTGGTAAAAACACTAGAAGCCAAATCATTTCCAAATCCATTGCTCATAATGGTGGCAATGCAACATACCGTGGATTGGTCAATATTACCAAAACCGCTACTAATAGTTACGCTGAAGTTCAATGCGATACTTTAATATTAGATGGTTTAAGTAAGACAGATACGATTCCCACGGAAATTATTGGGAATCATACTTCTTTCTTAAAACACGAAGCTAAAGTAACGGATCTAGATAAAGAGAAAATGTTTTATTTGAATTCTCGAGCCATTGATAAAACCACAGCGAAGCATTTACTTGTATTGGGATTTGTGGAACCATTTGTAGAAGAATTACCAATGGAATATGCTGTTGAGTTAAATCGTTTACTTAAAATTGATCTTGAAAATAAGTAAAAAATTTTAGAAAAATATCCGAAAAAGTTTTTGTTATCTCAATTTTATAATTGTTTTCCATATTAGGGGGAAAACTATTATGAAATATATCAAGATATCAAATAACCTATCAAAAGAAATGGCTAATGAAATTATTAACATTCTCAAGTCAAACGGTGCCATAAACGATTGCGGCACTTTTTTACTAAATGATAAATCATTTAAAAAGACACTTGGTGAAATTAAGACAAAATTTGTTAATATAGATTCTATAGCGATAGGTAAAGTTGTAGAACTAAGTAAGATTGATATGAAAGAAGTCATTGTAGATACAGATCCGTATATTCGCCGAAGTGAACTTCGTGCAGAACTCAACTCATTTGAAACAAGAATAAATGCTAAATTTGAGATAGTAGATAGAAGACTTGATGCGATTGAGACTAGACTCGATACAATGGATGAAAAGTTTGAGCTAATTGAAGGTAAACTTGAACTAATCTTTAAACAATTAGGTCTTATTACAAAACACCTAGGTATTCAAGATACTAGTTCTAATTCTCAAATATAAAAATAGCCTATCTTTAACTTAAACCCATTCCATAAATATCATAATTTACATTTTTATCATTTAAATATTCTTATATGTTATTATTATTTACCGTCTTGTGGCCACATAGCTCAGCGGTAGAGCAACCGGCTGTTAACCGGTTGGTCGTAGGTTCGATCCCTACTGTGGCCGCCATTTATGGCCAGTTGGTGAAGCGACTTAACACACCGCCCTTTCACGGCGGCATTCATGGGTTTGAATCCCATACTGGTCACCAATTAAGGAGTGTTAGCTCAGCCGGGAGAGCGTCTGCCTTACAAGCAGAGGGTCGGGGGTTCGAGCCCCTCACACTCCACCATTATAACTAAGTTAGAATTGGTAAATTCGCTTGGTTGCCGGAAGCCTTACAGAGATTTTCTGTAAGGCTTTTTTCATTTCCTACAACTCAATTAAAACAACGTTCCAATTATACAAAAATTTGTAGGTTTTAAAAAATTGCTTTCAGATCTTCTCGAAAAGGAGAAAATAATGAAAACAAATTTTATCAAACAAATTACCCTCGCAATTATCGGTGTTGTTTTAATTTTGATCGCATCAATTATCATGATGTGCGACTTTAAAAATGAATCCGATGGTGTTCATGTTATTCTTGGCATTATATTAGGGCTTGGTTCTGGCGTTTTAATTTCAGACATTGTCTTTCTCTTAAAAAAGAAATCAATTAAGGAGAAAAAATAATGGAATTATTTTCACAAATGTTAGGAGCTAGCGGTGGCAATGTCCCAAGTTGGGTGTGAGTTTGATTATCAAATCTCATTGGATCTGATAATGCAGCTGTCGTCCAGTACATTTTAATGATTTTTATTTATGCGTTAACCATCGGTTTATGTATTTGACAAGTTGTTCGCATTATGGGAGCAGCTCACGATCGTAACCATAAAGATATTCGCATTCGCGAAGAAGCTAAAGATCGTATGCGTTCCGGCATTATCATTATCGCTGTTGTCATTGTTATTGGCGCCATTGGTTTCTCTTCCGTTTGCTTCTTCTTAAACAAATTCATGGGGGTGTAATATGAAATTAGGACTTTTATCTTTTTGTTTATCGGCACCTTTAGTGTGTGCTACACCATTTTTTGCAACTAATTCAAAAACACAAATTGCAGATAATAATGACTACACATTTTCTATCCAAGGTAATGGCGACTGATCTTATTCTCGAATTCACATAACAAATTTTTCTATCGATTTAAAATATACTCAAAGTATTTGATTTGTTCCGCCTGCTGATGGTCATTTAAATTGTTATGTGACAAAAGTTAACTCTATTAGTGGATGATATGAAGGCGAATGAGATGGTAAAAAAGTATCTATACCAGAAATGGATAAAACTTACTCACATTCTTGGACAATTGCAGGTCAAACATACACAGAATATGCAGGAATAAACAGTAACATTTTTTGTTCAACGAACATTTATTTAACTTATTCAAATGGAACTTACTCTTTTCACACTAATAATAGTCCTGCCGAATTTAAATACACAGGCATGGGAGCCAATTGGACAACAGATGTAAATGTAATTAATTTTAACGCCGACAATGTATCATTATCTCCATCTTTACCTAATTGATTAGATACCGTTTCATTTGACAAAAACAAATTAATTGTCCCAGACTATGAAAAGAGCTATTATGAATCCACAAACGATCAACCAATAGAATCTCGCTCATTAGGTTATACCAATAGACATTTTGCCTTTACTTTTCCTTATTTTCCAGGTGACTTTCATCAATGAGGTTGAGATGATCAATATTACTATTACTGATTTAATGAAAACGGCACTCCATCCCAACAAAGTATTTCTTTTGACATGTGCTATACAAATCAAACTGCTTTTTATAATTTTTCAAAAATATCTTTGTTAAATGCAGCACAAATCGGAATAAGCAACGTTCAGTTGCACATGCAGTTGGATGCTAGAAGTGGCGATTCCTTTGCAACACAAAACCTTGATTTAAATACAACAACAGGTGACTTTAATTACGAATGAAAAGGGAGTAGTTTGGAAGAGACATTACATATTTATATTCATGACCTATTTGATTCTATTTATTTTGAACCATGTGTTAATGACTCATCATCCATCTTAAAATTGACATGAGACCCTATTCAAACACATATGTGGCTCACTGGTGGAACCCAACACTACGACAATACTATCAATAACCCAGCGGGTTCATTTAACATACCAACACCTGAAACAAATCCAGCTGTTGATATAGACCAAACTGCTTTTAATAAAAATAAATTATCCTTGCTTGACCACGACCAATCATATTATGATTCCAACACAAGTTTCATGGTGCTTAAATATAACGATGATTATGTTGACGCATCATTAATGGCGTGAGATTGTAATCTCAATCAAGTTTCTGGGGCAAAAAGTTCAGACGGACATTATGATAATTCAAATTGAATTAAAGAACCTGATATTGCTCAATTTGCCAAAACATTGCCACAATATGCTTTAGATGATTTATCAAATGCTATCATCAACGGAAAACTAATTGACACTGGGTGTTTAACAGATATTTTTGATTGAACAATTCCAAATACTACAAATAAGCCAATGGAATGATACGCCAACACAGAATCCTCTTTTTCATTAATGAATTTTTTAATTTCTCACGCGCACGATGATCAATCAACGTTAGAAACAGCAATTTCTAATCTTCCAACACTCAAGTGAAAAACTGACTATGATTTTTTTGCAATTGATATTGCTTCCGCTTTACAGTTTGATAATTTTTCAGATATTGTCACCCATTTATTAACTCAAAATTTATCTTATACATTAACTTACATTGACGGTGCGGCCGATGGCCAACATACTAAAACATTTAATTTAACTGATTTAGTTGGCGGCGAAATCGATTTATCGTTTAGCTACCCAACCGAATCTGCAACATGATTTCAACTGCAAAGTTGTGTTACTAACAGTGGAGCATTTGGAACGATAGGTTCATCTGATACATTAGGTGTTTGTGACACCGAGAATTTAGTAGATGGACATCCAAAAGTTTATTCACTTGATGGACAAGATAGTAATTATTTTAGATTTCAACCACCAAAATTTGTTTTATCGCATGCTCTTGACAAAATAGATGGTAAGCCTCATCAAGGTGCCGATGATTCTGATTTATATTTTGGGGCGACAGGATTAGATACTAATCCAGCTGCATGAGATAGCTTTACTAAATCTCTCTATTCTCACACACCAAGTCAAATCAAAACTTTTATCGACGCTGGTAAAGTTCCTGCAACTGATAGTGGGATTGGGAATGATGTTACTTTTACTAAAACATGTTTTATTAAAGTTAAAGATACTTTCACTGGCGAATTTAACATAGATGATATCGTCGATCATGTTGATTACACACCAAACGATGCTACTGGGCATTTAATTTTAACAATTCACTTCAAAGACGAATCATCTGGTGACCAACCACAAACATTAGATATTGGACTATTTGCTAAACAAACAAACATTTGAAAGCATGTTCGAACAACTCCTATTAAAATCGAACCATCACAAATTAATCAACAATATATTATTGACAATCTTATTAAATATAGCTCAACACCTACTACTCACGCAGATGATGACGATCCATATTTATTTGAAACCAATCTAAATAAGACTGAATTCGTTCAAGCCTTGCAAGGCATTACTTTTAAAGTCCAAGACGACGATAATGGTAAACTCGATGTCATATTTTCAATTCGTTCACTTGTCTACAACGTAAATGAAACAGGTATGCCTACACCTAGCTTAACAACATTTGAGATTATTGATAATGATTTTATTCCTCTAAAGCCAAGCCACGGCACCAATCTATTAGCTCTATGAATTATTTTAGGAATAGTTGGCACTGGTGGTATTGTTGCTACACCAATCTTAATCAAACGTCGTGGCAAAAAATACAATACTAATTATGATGAAGAAGCTGAAGAAGAGCTGAATCAGCGTAAACTCGAAGCAAAAAAATCAGGTAAAGAATTTATTGAGAATAAATCTGCTGTGTCCTCTTCCACTCATTACACTAAAACTGAAATGCAAGATATTAAAGCAAAAGAAAAAGCTAACAAAAAGCCTTCTAAATTAAAATCTCTTTTTAAGAAAAAACAAAGAGTTGAAGTTCCTAAAACTGAAACAACTAGTCAAGAAGATTTAGCGGCAATTGGGGAATAAATGTTCGGTTGACTGTTTTCGATTTTTGGTCATGTTATTGGCGGCCTCGCTTATTTTATCCTTGTCTATATCCCACTTTGAGTTCTTAATATTTTCTATAACATCTTCAAACTAGTAGGTTCTGGGTTTAGTTCAGCTATTTTTCACACCACCATTATTAATGGCAAACTAATTTGACAGTTCAATTGAGGCGGACAAGTTCTTACGATTGTTATGTGTCTAATATTAATCTGTGTAGTTTTATGACTTTTCTATTTATTAATGAAAGTTGCACGCCAAAATGCTCGCAGACGCTTGGGCAATGGAGGTGAAGTTTCTACGCATCTTCGCTATGGATTAGGCTTCGCCTTATTCATAGTTATTTCTCCATTCATCATGATGGTTTTCTCTACACTATTAACTATTCTTATTTCTATTTTTAATAAAAACCAAAACCAATCATTGACAGCTGACGAAGTCACAGGTTTAAAAACTTATCTGAATCAAGAGCTTCAACAATTATCAAACATTACTAATGTCAAGATTGATGTTAATGGCTCGCTATTTTCAATCAGTCAATCTTTGCAGACAATGATTACATCGTTAAACAATGCTATTACTGATGCTAATTCTCAAGGCCGTAGTGATATAGCTAACAATCTCCAAAAAACTCTTACTGATGTTCAAAACTTATTAGCTTACTTTCAAAGTGGTCAAATGAATTCTGATATTTCCGATCTGACAAACATAATTAATGGACTGTCAGTTGGACAAATTGATTTTGATGTTTCTAATAAAATCAATGAAATTGCCTCTCGATTAAATCAAATTAATGTTTTATTTAGTGACATCATGAAGGATTATTCTTTATTTTCTTCTTCTGATCTCAAGCAGTTAATCATTAGTTGAAATTCTCGCAATGCAGACATTTTTAGTTACTTTGATGCCATTAAATCCAGTCTCGGTAATTTTTCCGATAGCACTTTCCTAGGCTGATATTTAGATTCCCAACACGGATTATTAAACTTTATCATCAATGGGGATAAAAACCAAATTGGATTAGTTTCTTTGCAAATGCGTTTAACTGGCATGGTTGATTTTGATCTTGTCGGCAAAATCTTTAATTTTATTACAGGAAGACCAGCCAACCAATGAAGTTCCACACTTTTCGATGGATGAGGCAACACAGGCATTGTCAATATTGTCATTGGCTTTATAATCACGGCCGTCGCCGATCTTATTATGTTTGGTGCTGCATGACGTGTCGCCCAATGTTGAATTATTATTTTTGCCAAATGATTTGGTGCTATTCCTGTTATCGCTCGTGGTAACGAGGGCGACTTAAAAGTCCACGTTGGTGAAATGTTCACCATTTGAATTGAACTATTTTTTACTTATTTATTTTTTGAATTAGCTGTTATCGTCATGCCTTACATCACTGCACCAATTGATGCTGCGGGTATTGTTGGTAAAGGTGCATCGTTATTATTTATTGATGCAGCTATGGCCGTCGCTCTAATGCAAGCTAGACGAAGTGCTATGCTTTTTGGCGTTTCTGACGGCATCGATTACTATGCTAAAAAAACTAATACTGGTCAAGCTACCGATAAAATTCAAGGCGGTGTTAGTACTGCCGTCGATACAGGCAAAAGTATCACTAAATGATGGAACACGCCGGCTAATCAAGGTGCCAAAGCAACCACAGGAGGAAAAACTTAATGTCTTATATTGTCGCAAACAATGGACGAGAAGAAAAACAGGAAATTAATTTACTTCCTCAAAGAGAAATTAAAAAACTTGGCTTCGATTTTGCTGATGTTATTATTTTTGGCATTCTTATTGCACCATTACTAATTATTGCTTTTATTATTGGATGAGACTTGACCATGGGCTTAATCTTTGCTGCTTATACCGGCATTTGTGCAATTTTTTGTTTTATAAATAGTCACTCTAAAGGGAAACTTCGCGTCCGATTTCGTCGCTGAGTTGTCAAACAAATTTTTGGCAAAAAAAATTGAACCGAACAAGAAATCAAAGCATTCTATCGATTTAAAAAACTTGAAAATAACCATTTGTTTTATAAAAACGAAGAGCGTGACGGTGTCATTTCTATTTATCGTATTAGTGGTTATGACATTTCTCTTTCAGAGAATGCTGTTAAAAATCAAATTATCGATGATCTCGCCCAATTTTGAGGTCACCGCTCTGACTTTGACATTATTAGCTTAGGAGTTCAATATCAAGTCGAAAATAAAGTTTTTAAGCTCAAAAAATCCAACGATGAAATCAAACGCCTACAAACACAATATAACGATTTTATCAATAAGATGAATAAAGATATTACTAATAAACAATGCGCCTATTTCCTAATATTAAACGGTGATACAGTTGAGCAAAACCAAGAACGCTTTGAGGTTCTTAATCGTCTCATTCGTGAATCTAAAATAATTTTATCTGAAGCGAATACAAGCGAAATTTCGCAAATTTGCAACCAACTATGACCAGAATTCTCTTTCAATCCAAAAAATGCCAACAGCATCAGTTTAAAACACATTAAGGCATATAAGAACTATCTCAAACTTTACCACCAAGACGGAACTTTCGAACTTATGGGCTTTAAAATGATTAACTGTTTGCCTGATATCGCTACTACTAACTATTTAAAAAACATCTTTAACGATACTAACTACACTTTATATACATCTACTAAATATCTTGATAATACATCCGCCAATGGTATATTAAGAAATCTTCAATCTTCTATATCACGCATTATTTCGGGTAAGTGATATGAACGACGCGCCACTGACCTTCAACGGCTACAAATTAAAAAAGTCGAGGAAGAAATTACCATTATTTCTGAACAAATCGCTCGTGAGTCGCATATTTATGAATTACGTGAGCTATGCATGTATGTTATTTTTAAAGGCACTACTAAAAAAGAAATTAACTCTAAAATGGATCTATTTGATAAAAAGCTTTATGATTACGAAAAAAACTTTGTCATTAATAATCTGGACTATTTCCAAATGGACGCTTTTACTAACACTCGCATGTATGAATTGCCATCTTTACAATTTCGCAAATCATTCTTTGAATCTTTCAAAAACGCTTTTCGTTCCAAAAGAACAACCACACGTACATTACCTATGGAAATCATTAGAGATAACGCTTTCCATGTTTTAAATTCATCACTAGCTATTGGCTTCCCATTCTCTAACTCTATTAGTATTGGAAATCAAGACACTTGGTATAAAGGCAAAATGATTGATTATTCCGGTATAAACAAAATTTCTAAACCGATTTTTGAAAACTATTGAAAAGTGAATGAAAACTATCACTCTTTTATTAGGGTTTATTTAGCTCATATGGGTGGTGGTAAAACTTGAACAGCTAAGCGGGATATGATGCACGATTATTTTGATAATAATTATGTATTAATCATTGACCCTAAACGAGATTATGGAAAAATGGTTGAAGAAATTGCTGGGCACAATTTCCTGTTAGGTAAAAAACAAGAGCAATCTAAATCTGGCAAATATCTTAATATTTGAGATGTTTTAAATGTTGGTGTCGATGTAGATGAAACAGGCGAAGAAATTATTCTTTCACCGCTTGAACAAACCTATATTAAAAATGATGCCGTTATTACAGCACTATTAAATTTATCTGGTCGGCCAGACGAAGAAGAGCTTATGGCAAGTTGAAATAAAGTTCAGAAATATGTCTATGAATCTCCTAACGGTAAATGTAAGTTTGCATTTAACACAGACTTTAATAAAGTGGTTAAATCTCGCATGCCAATTATGGATGATTTTTATAAAACTGCTTTGCAGTTCTCCAAAAATAAACAAGACATTGGTTATGTTGCTATGAGTAAATTAGCTACACTTTTAGAACAATACAATAAAAATTCCACTTATGGTTATTTGTTCAATACTTATAGCAATGTTGATTGAAACGATAATCAACTCTTTAATCTTGATATTTCTGCGATCGCTAATACGCGCGAAAATGTTTTCGGCGCCTGAATTATTTATTTAATGCGTGTAGCTCTTGAGATTATGTTTATGAATAAATACGCTAAACGTCGTTTCGTCTTATATTTAGATGAATTCCACCGTGTGCGTCATATTCAAGGTGTTTTATCTTCTATTAACACTTTCGTGCGTTTAAGTCGAAGCCACAATGGAGCTGTTTGTATTATTGATCAAGGTTTAGGTGTGGTTTCTGGCGAAGCCAATCGACTTTATAAAGAAATCTTTGAACTTACTCAATATTCATTCTTTTTCAATTCGTCAGAAAACGACATTAATAAAATCGAAGAAATGATGTCCAACTCTGGTCGTCCACTTAGTCAAGTAGAACATCGTTTCATTGCCCGAGCTAAGCAAGGCGAATGTCTTACTGTTTGCTCTGCTTGAGATCGTTATCGGCTTAGCAATGATGTGTCTTATTGAATGGACTTTTTCAAGCAAACACGTAGCGAGGCCAATATTTAGAAAGGATAAATTATGGATATCAAAAAATTTCAAAAAGAAAAACTATCAGAAACACACATTACATTCCAACTACCAAAACGGTTAAAACTTAAATTTCGTACTTGGTGTAAGAACAACCATTTAAGGACAAGTGAAGTTATGCGGACACTTCTCGTTGACCATTTAGAAAAAGTGAACCAAGAAAATGGAAACAAACAATAATCAAGTTAATCAAAGCTATTCAGGCTACCGCCCAATCTTTAACTATGAGTTAATCATCAAAATTTCATTGATTGTTCTGTTTCCGTTAGGCATTCTAGCTATTTTAATTGCTCGACCTATTCTTATCTATTTGCAAAGAATTCTTCATCGATCAATTCTTACAACAAAACAAATCCAATCTAAAACATTAATTACCAAATTCTCTTGTGGCGCTATTGCTGGCATATTTTTAATTATCTGAATTATTATCGCTGCCGTCGTCAGCTTTTGGCTCCTCTGGTTATTGTTTTACTTGTTTATCGGTTTATGTCTTCCATTCATTGTGATTATTGTGTTTGGTAATAAATTAAATCGTCAATATCACTATCTTAAAATTAAAGAACAAAATGATTATTTAAAAGCTTTAGAATCTCAAAATATTCTTCCAAACCCAAGCCATCCTGCTAAGGATTTCATTGCGCGTTGCACTAGTTACACCGCTTGAGCTAAGACTGAAGACGAACTTTTTAACCAAAAGATCGCCGAGGCTAATCCCGTTAGTTGAAAGCAAGGTATCGTTGTTAATAAACAACAAGGTGTTATGGTGCCCATTGATGTCTGAAACATGCATTTTATGTTTGCTGGATCTTCTGGCTTTGGTAAATCTTATAACATCTTAAAGCTTTGTTTTTCTGCACTTTACAATAAATTCTATGTTTGTGCAATTGATGGTAAAGCTGATCCCAGATTCGAAGCTCATCTAAAACGTATTTGTTCGCTCTTCAATGTTCCATTGAATATTTGAAATCTCAAAGATCCACAAAAAGCTAAATATAACCCTTTTGCTGAAAAAACACGTATTGAGTTAATTGACATGATTTCGGAAATCTTTGATTATTCTTTAAAAAAGAAACGTGCCGACACTAATATCTATGCTGGTGAAACACGTCAATGAATTACACTTTTAGTCGATTTTCTTTTAACCTTCCAAAATCTCGGTGGTGTTACTTTTGAAAATCTCCGTAATTTCACTATTCGCGAAAGATTAGAAGGCTATCTCAAATCTGCTGGTAGCTACGAAACTAAAGAAATGGAAGAATCTACTGACAAATTCGAAGATAACGAGGAAAATACAAAAAAATCTAGAACTCACATTCATTATAAAAATAATCAAGCTGGCGAACTCTATCGTAAATTTATTAATTTAATGTCAGTAAATAAGCATCAAATTAATATCTTGCACAATGACTTCGATGAGCTTTATATTAATACTAAATCTGTTATTGATCCCAATGGTGTATCTATCAAACGATTTATGAAAAGCACCTATACCGGCCAATGTCTTTTATTCCAATTTACTACCAACATTACTAACCGTTCTATTGAAAAGATTTTACTTTACGATTTCACTTGTCTAGCCGATTTCAATGAAGAGCAACGAGCCATCGACCATAAAAAAACACTTTTGATTATTGATGAAGCTGCGTCTGTCTTTCAAGATCAAGAGCAAGCCACCAATATGTGACAGCAATTTCGCTCTAAACAAATATGTTTAGCAGTTGGCTTCCAAGAAAAAGCTGGACTAGAAAAAGGTGGCAAACAAGGATTGCTAGAAAGTTTAATTAATAACACAACTACTTTCTTTATTTCTCGTCTTCGCGACCAACCGACACTTGAAGCCGTTGCAGGAATCTATGGTACACGTAAACATATTATGCCAACAATTCAAACCGTTACTGACGAAAAAGGTAACTTACAACATTCTGGTGCAGGCTCGCTACGTGTCGATGAAGAATTTGTTTGGCACCCAAACACAATTAGAGGGTTAATGGCTGGTGAAGTTATGTTTTCTACATTGGCTAATGTTGTTAAAAACAACTGACCTGAATACTCAATCGAACAAGCCGATGTTGTTATGTCACCACTAAAAGTCGATAACATCGCTGACACCATCACTGAATTTGAAAAGCTTAAAGCATATAAGAATCCTAAAACTCCTAACAATGAGCTTATTAATAAAATTTATGCAATGACCGACGAACAATTCCAAGTTTATCGTAAAATGCAATGAAACACCCTCTGTCAAAAGAAAAATGAGCCAACCAAGGAAATCCCTATTGACTTCCTAAAAACTAAAGAAGAGGCCATTACAACGCTTAAAACAACATAAATGTCATCTGTGGTGATCTGGTTTGGTCTCCCGATCTTTATCCATACCACAAAAGGTCGTCCGCAAACACCTGACCAACAGCTTATTCTGAACACAAGTTCGTTGCTGTTAGCTTAAAACGGGGGGTATATAGTCTTTGACTATCCCTACCTCCGTTTTTTCATTTTATATATTTTTAGTGATAAAATATATACCATAATTTAGACAATAATGAATCATAAGCAAGTTAATCTAATCCACACACACACACAGACACAAACTAGTTTAGCTGTTGGTTTTGAGCAACTATATACAAAAAATGGTCTTAAACGGAATTTAGGACAATTTTTTACACCTCAATATTTGGTCGATTTTTGTATTTTACTAATTAAAAATAAAAACGGATATTTGCTTGAGCCATCTTGTGGCAATGGGGCATTTTATAAGTGCATGTCCGATAAATCTACATTTATTGAAATAGACAAAAGCGTTATTACAAGCAATAAAGTTTTGAATATTGATTTTTTTGATTTTCCAACATCCAATAAATTTGATGTAATAATTGGCAATCCACCGTATGTGGACAATGAATGTTTTGTAGTAAAGCATAAAACAGATATTAAAGTTAAAGCTAATCTTTATTTATATTTCATTGAAAAAAGTTTTCATCATTTGAGTGAAAACGGTGAATTGATTTTCATTGTTCCTAGAGAATTTATTAAATTAACTTCTGCAAAATATGTAAATGAAATGCTGTGAAAAAACGGTACCATTACTCATTATTATGACTTTGCTGATAAAAAATTGTTCGACGAAGCTTGTGCTGATGTGTGCGTATTTCGCTATGAAAAAAATAATTTTTCTAGGAGAACGAAGACTTTTTTTGGAGAAAAAAATTTTTTAATTCAAAATGGGATTATTTCCTTTAGTAGCTCTAAGGATAGCAAAGATCTTGTTCCGTTAGGTATTTTTTTTGATGTTAAGGTCGGTGCGGTAAGTGGCAATGATAAAATTTTTGCAAACGATAAAGGAGAAGAATTCGTTTGCTCTTCAACTGCAAAGACAGGGAATTTAAAGAAAATGATTTATGAAAGATACGATAGAGAATTGGACAAATATAAAACAGTATTAATAAACAGAAAAATAAAAAAATTTGATGAAAAAAATTGATGGTCATGAGGACGTGCTGTAAAGTTTTATTCTGATAAACCACGCATTTATGTCAATTGCAAAACACGAAATACAAATCCGTTCTTTACGAGCAATTGCAAAATGTGAGATGGTTCAGTTCTTGCTCTATTCCCAAAATTTAATATGGATGCAAACGCAATATGTCATGTTTTAAATTCATTGAATTGACAAGAAATGGGTTTTGTTGCTGGTGGGCGATACATTTTTTCACAAAAATCTTTAAAGGAGTCTTTAATAGATGAAAAAAATTTTAGATAATATCGTAACATTCTTGCAAAAGAGCAAAATACATTTTGATTCTCGCAACGATGATGGTCGCGTCAATTCTATTAACAGTGAGATGTTGATTGTAGAATTGTTAAAAAGAGAATTCGGAAGATACATTCAAGTTCCATCAATTAGATGTTGATATGATATAAAAATTTCATCTGGTGATCAAGAAATATTTGTCAACATAAAAATATCGGATTTTTCAAATGGGGCGGCTGATAATATTTCATCAAAACTCGGCATGGGTTATGCGTTAACTGGAATAAAAAATATGCCAATCGCTTGAGAAAAATTTAACGATATGTTAGCCGACAATTTAAAGATAGGGTGTGATTATTTCTTTTTGGTATTAGACAAAGGGAAACTTATTAATACTTATTGAACTTCCTTGAAAAGGATTAATGTTTTAGTTCCTAATGGGAACAATTTACCATTTCAATGCAATTGGGCTACGAACACTATCTTTTCACAGCGGAGCGAAGTAGAATCTATGAAATATATTTTAAACATCTATCTAAAAAGTTGGGATAAAAAGACATTAGGCTATCCTCACAAGCTTAGAGATATGCTTAAAAATGATAAATTATTTAATAATGAATAAATTTATTGAATTAGATAAACTAATAGAATTTACCAAAAATTATAAATTTGTAGATGGAGACAGCATTCAATTTTATTGCAATATGAGAAATTTTATCGCTCAATTAAATGGATGTAAAGTAGAAAGATTGACACATGATAAAATATGCAACGAATTTGAAAAAATATATCAAGATATTCATAAACTTTCAAAATTATATTTTTTACAATATGATGATTTAAATAAAGTTAGATTTGAAGAAATTTCTACATTTAGTAATTATTTCGAATCAGTTTTTATCTTTAAAACTATTCAAAAATTATTAATAAATAATTTGTGCTTATTTTTTGATCGTTCAGATCTAAATAGGCACAAAACTATTTCGAGTTTTTTGCATTTATTAAAGTTTATTAAGAAATCGTTTATAGATAATGATCAATTAGATTTTAAAATTATCTTATCTGCTAGCGGGAATATTAATAATGCAATAATTCATCGGAAAGATGAATCAGATTGTTACAACAATGTTAAAAGATGTAGGAATGTTAATAGCAAATTTAGAGATTCGCTTCGTAGCCTTATAGATGAAAATATAAAAGTTTTGGAGGAATGCCCTGAAAACATTTATACAAAAACATTTAAAAATGTTTTTATTTCACGAAATAAACAAATTTCTCACATCGAATTTGATTGTAATAGCAAGGTTTCAACTGATTCTTTAATGTTAGAAATTAAAGAAATGATTGAAGTAGTGGGAAAAATAATGGAATTTGTGTGATGATTTATGTGTTCATTACCCAAAGAACAAATGAAAAAAATATGAGAATCCACTCAAGGCATTCCGGAAAATATTTTTGCCAAATTGAAAATCATTAAAAAATAGTTCTTTAACTCACGTTTTTTCACTAATGTATAATGTATGGTATGAAAGAAACAAAAGTCGAAATCATCAAAAGTACCCAAAAAAATAGGGTTGGTGTTGAAGAAACATTTAGACAATTAGCTAATTCTGGTGGCAGAGGTGGATCTGGTGTTAAAAAATCAAAGAGGCCTACAACATCAAAACCAAAAGGTGCGCCTGAATGATTCAAAGCTTGATCTGAAACCGTTTATCAGAATCAGCAACCAGCTTGGTTTAAAGCTTGATCTGAAACCCAATTTGAGCCATTAAAGCAAACCATTGAATATAATGTTCAATCTGGTGTTCTTAAGAAACCCAAATAACATTTAGTCTAATTCACTTAATTTTCTAATCTCTAAAATCTTTGGCTTATGGTTGTCTTCAACATAAGGTACTAATCTACATCACCTTGTGTAAGTCTTATTCTTATCATTCGCATAAATAATCGTTTTGTTAAAACGTTTCGCATAGTCGCCTAATGCCATTAAACTTCTCAAAATAATTCGCATCCTCATGTCAGACTTCGGCATATATTCAACCTCAATACAGACTTTATCCTTATCTTTCTGAACCACCAAATCTGGTCTTCTCGCCTCAATTGTGCTGCTTCAAATCTCTTTAATGTTGCTGTAGATATCGCTTCAACTAAAAGTCATATTCCTTGGAGTTATGTAAGCCTTCTGACTAAACCCTTTGCCCAAATGCTTATTCAAAGCTTTAATACACCAAGTGGTATGCTCATCTTCATAAAAGTTAAACTTTGTTTGTCATCTAGGGGTCTTAACAATACGCCCTTTTTCTTTCTTGATTTCTTTCAAATAACCTAATGCTCTAAGCCCTAAACCAGTTGCACAAAACAATTTTGCAGCACTATGAGGGAATTTCTTATAACAAATCAACCCAAGTCCTTTATTTTCAGTTAAGTATTCATAAGGTTCAAGCTTTAAAACATTTCGCCAAGCTTGCCTTTCTGAACAGCCTAACAGCATAGCTATTTGCTTCAAAGTTAGGTTGCCTCACTTAGAAATCAACCTTAAAGTATTTTCTATCTCTTCGCTCTTTAAAATACTCTTAATTTGCTCTGTTTTTTTCATCTAAAATTATGTCAAACTATATTGACATATTACAAATTATACGAATTTTGCCAAAATTTAACGATTTATGAGAGCAAAACGGCACAACACCGCTGGGGGTTAGGGTAGTTAGTAGCGCCTGAAGTCGCTACTAACTACCCTAACCCCTTTTAATAAATTAAAACCATCATAAATGATGGTAGCGGGTTGTGCCGTGATTGCTTAGTTTTTTCTTTTGCTATTGTGTGAAAAAACACGCAATCACTTAATAATTACACAATCCAAAACTGGCACAAAAGGTTTTACATCTTAAAACCTTTTACCCGCTATCACAAAATATAAAAGGGGTGATTCGCCGCCAAAATCTTAAACTGGCGGCGGCGCCGAATTTTTCGGCACATTTAATAGAAAAAGCGACCAGATTCCTCTAGTCGCTTTCCTTATTACCTTTTTAACAAAGCTAACAGATCTAACAGTAATATCTTACACGAAATTTAAGTTTTTGTAACAATTTTTAAAAATTAGTTATACTAATGATGCGGACAAAGCTAACAGATCTAACGAACCTTGCGTAGGCATGGTTTTTTTGTTAGTTTGACCGAGGACTTCCAGTGTAAAGCTAAGGAAGAAAGTCATAGTGGATAGACGACGACATTGTTAAGTCAGTGGCTCTTCTCGAACCCACTATAAAACACTTAGAGATATTATGACTGAAAGAAATCAGCAAACAACAGGAAACCAAACCTATGACAAAATGGACGGAAGCAGCGATAGTTCTTTGAAATGTGAATACGGATGTTTAAACTACATTGTCGGTAAAGTTGTGTCAGTTCTTCAAACCAGCATTGTGTTTGAAAATAACTACCTTGGTTACATTATCCACGTAGCTAATCCCAACGCCTTCGAGATCAATAAAGTCAAAAAACTTTATGTCTTGAAAATCGGAAAGATTCGTAATAACTTCTTGAATGAAACCATTTATGGTTTTGCTTCAATCGAAGAAAAAGAAGCTTTCATTAGCAATGGGTATCGTTTTACTAAAGTAGCGAAATCAAGCCCAGACTTAGCATCGAAAAGCGCAGATTTAGTCAAAGCCCTTAAAAGCTTAGGCTACAATTCTAGCGAAATCGAGTATGCTGCTGATTTAACTTTGTTAAATCCAGACAACGTGTGCAACGATGTGGAATTGTCTGATCTTATCAGCCAAGCCATTAGGCACATTGCTATGGGAACGGAGGTTCGTTAATTATGAACTTTGTTGCTCAAATTGGAATTACTGAAACCGTTCAGTTGAATCACTCACCAGAATTCGCTCTTGTTACATTTAAGGTCGAAAAACCTTATTTGGAAACATCAGAAGAAGAATGGTACGATTTAATCCCTGTCTTAGTCGATAAGACGATATTCAACACCGAGATCAAGCAATTGACTCAAGGTGCCATTATCGGGGTTAAGGGGCGTCTATCGTTTGATAAGAAAGAGAAATCCTCTCTTCAAGTCATTTGCGAAAGATTGCAGGTGTTTTAATCTATGGCCAAGCAATACAAAATCGTCAAGTCATCAGATCCTAAGCTTGTGGGCGTCATTTTCGAGTATGCTATAATCAATGATATGGCAGCACCGAAATGATTTACAAATTTTGTTGAAACAAAGTTTGACCCATTAGTTAAAAGGGTTGAGGCAATCGAGAACCGATTAGAAACAGTCATCAAGCTTAATAACTTGAAAACTGAGTAAGAACACTCCCTTTCACTTAGTAGAATAACTATTTTCTTAAAAAACTTTATCGTTTCCGAGTAAGGATTTATTAAAATTGTTAATCAGTAAATTTGGCCTACGCCACATCGAACATTAGCAAACAATAATTAAACACCTCTCGGTTTTTCCGTTTTTATGCCGCCTTAATACAATGTATTGTTAAAATTAATGTGAAAATTAACAATAAAATTATTGTTAAAAATCTTAATACATGTATTATAATGGTTATTAGAAGGTTATATGACCAAACAACAAATCATCCAAAAATACCAACAATTGACTGGCCGCCAGCTCACTGAACTTAGTGATGGCAAAGTCCAGTATATTGAAAACCGTAAAACTGGCCAAGTCAATGTCAAACGTGACTTTATTGAAATTGAACGTTATGTTATTCTTAAATCTCAACCTAATACAAGTATTGTGAAAAATAACGATAAAGTTATCAATAAAAATATTAATACATGTATTAATCCTGAACTTGCTAAAGCCGTTAAACAAATCTTCGTTCCTCGTCCTAACCGCGAAAAATATCGCACTATCGGTTGTAGTATTAAAGTATCTGACTACAAGAAAATTGAAACTATCGCTAAACGCCAAAATACCACCGTTAGCTCTATGATGAAACGTCTCGTGGATCTTGTATTAAGGACAAACGAATAATATGTTTAACATTATCTACGATGCATTTAAACTTGGTGTCAAAGCAACTTATGTCGTTACTAAATTAAGCTGCAAAGCCATTTACAAAACTGGTAAATTTACCGCAAAACAAATCAAAAAACATCACACTAATACAAGTATTGTGAAAAATAACGATAAAGTTATCAATGAAAATTCAACAGAATAAAACAACTAAGGAGATTCGTATCCTTTCCCAAGACTATCATGACATTGTCATTGGTTTTATGCAATCGCTCCAATCTGTCAAATCTGATCAAGAACTAATAAACTGAATGGAACGTGTTGCTAAATCTTACGAACTCACAAGGAAAGAAAATTTAAATTAAATATGTCCTTTGATACAAAAACAACATTTTATGAAGAAAAAGATAGTTTGCAAAAAACTTATGTTTTTTTAATATTGGAATTCTTAAATAAACAAGGTTATAAAGCAAAACTACAATTTTCCAAAAGTTCAACTTCAGCATATCTAACAATTAATGATAAAAAAGTACGTTTTTCCAATCATGAAAGTTATGTTTTTAACGGAAAACAAATGAAAAAGAAAAATCAACGGCTTGCAATACAAGTGTATAGGTACCTTATTAAATTTTTATTTAGTAACAATATGTCAGAGGCTGTACAACAATTTAACAGATCATTAAAAGATACTAATAAAGCAAATTCACATTAACTTATCCCTTTTATTAACTTTTCTTACTTTGTAATTTTTACCAAATACTTTTTATAAATACTCACATATATACTTAAACTATGAAAAACATTATTTCTTTTAATGAACTTTTAAAACTCGCCAAAAAGCGTAGTGGTTTGCACTATTGATACACTATTAGGCATTACAAGAACGCTTTTACAGGTAATTATGATACCGATATTGCTTGCGCCAATAATGTTATTGACAAAATCATTAATAGCAATACTGCTCATGGTGTCGTATCTGTATTTCGCTGATCTTTCGATCAATTCTATGGTATTAACTTCAACCGTAAATTTCTTCACCAAAGAACAGCTGCTATTTCAAAATTCACTACTCGCCTAGATATTCATCAAATTCAAAACATTTATTTTTGATTAAATGACTACATTCAAAATGCTGATGAAATAAAAAACAACAATGCCATCCGTAGAATCACTAAGTTTAGCCGCATGAAACTTCTTCATACTTTTAATATTCTCGTTTCTACTGGTATGCGACTTGGCGAATTCACCGCTATTGACTTTACTAAACAATCAATTAAGCGCGAAATTAAATCAAACTTTTCTAATTCAGTTTTCTACGAAATCGTTATCAATACCGAAAAGACTAAAAAGAACCGTGAAGTGTTTATTCCAAAGGAAAGCTTTGAATTCTTCAAAGCCTGTCCTAAAAATCGTTACACTACCATTGGCTATGATTTTCGTATGTTTAACAAATGATCTCATCTACCTTTTCGTTTAACTCCTCATGTTTGTCGCAGAACGTTAGCTACCATCATGCACGAAGGAGGAATTGATTTAGATACTATTGCTATGGTCTTGGGGAATACTCCACGTGTCGTACAACAGCACTATATTTTATCTAGTCGAAGAAATTTCGACGCTTGTGAGATTGCTTCTGCATTTATGCGAGGTAAAATCTTAAAATCCAGCAACATGTTTGTTAATCCAAATTGAATGTCCGTTAATCAAAGTGATGTCATTCCAACGCCTCAACAAAACAAACTTCTTAATTAATGTTTAAGATAGAACCTTCTGACTAAATTATCAGAGAGGGCTATAATCTAATATATTAATCGTTGAAAGAAAATATGAATAAAAAAATATTGTTTCCAATAACCTTTGCAGCATTATGCACATCAACTGTTAGTGTTCTAACTTCATGTGGAACATATTTTACAGTAAAGACAGTACTAAGTGCCACCGAAAATCCAGCTACTGGAGACAATATACAGTTGGTTAAAAAAATAAATAATGATTATTCCATTCCTTTAGTTGTAGCCAATCTTCCGCCTGCTTTGGCAATCACCTTAAATACTTTTACTTTTGTTTTTGATAATCCATCAGAAAAGCCTACCAAACCTATTGCCAATTTAGGATTTGATCCTTTAGTAAATTTTGAGTTTGGTTTTTATACAGATGCCCAACACGAAAATAAAGATGTTTATACTTCTAGTTGAGTTATGACTGATCAATGCATTGGTTTGAGTGATGATTGTAAAACTTTTATACTTACAGTTGATCAAAAAATTAAGAATTTTATTAATTTAGTACTAAGTTCAGATTTCATAGATTTTTCTATTGTTTTTAACCAAAATTTAGAATATAAGATGGCAAATTTTAGCATATCTTATGATTGGGATAAATACATACCTTAATTATTTCTCTGACGCTTAAGCATTTCTTTGTTATTTAATTAAGGGAATGTTTAATTGCAAATCCCTCAGAACCGAGCATCGGTATGCGTGAATAGGTAAAGAACTTATGCTCTACTGACATGGGCATGAAATCAATGTAGGAAGATTTGATAAGCTAATTAACTCTCTATAAATCACATACACGCTCAATTTCGCAAATTTTTCATCATTTCGATTAATTCCTTTCTCTTTCATTTTTTCTTCGTCAAATCGCTTGTATGTATGTAATAGTTAGAAGTAGATAGATAAGCATAAAAGTATAAAATGTCTTTAATATATATTCTTTGGTTCTTTCTTAAATTTACTTCGCAAAATACTCTATTTCATTAATCAAAAATACAAAAACTATGTGTTATTTCTAACGACTTTTTTCAAATTTAACAGCTTGAATTTCTGCAACAACTTACTAAGAAGATAGAATGATTACATCATCCATTACCAGCAAAAGATATTAAATTGTTAGCCTCTAAATACTTTTTCTATTTAGATTGACCCAGTATGAAACTTTGTAAAAGTATATGTCAATGTCAGGACACCGATCAACCTCCTATCTGGTTTTATTTGGCTATGGTTGATTCGCAAAACGCCGTTTCATATCGTCGGAGCATTATTCCGCCAGGCTTTCTCTAAAATTTCAAGTCGCGTAAAATTAAAATATGCTATAATATAAATCTTCGGTTTGGTTTAAGAAGCAATTACAAAAGAGAGTGGGATGAAAATCTCACTTTTTTGTTTCATTACTCTTTAAAACCAAATTAGACCAAATTAGTTAATTACGCTAACTCGTTTTTAGAGGATGCCTTGCCTTTCTGCTTGTCATCACTTCAAGCAACTCTTCGGTTGGTTTAAGAAGAGTGTCGGGGTTGTTTTCCAAATATAGAAATGTCTATATTCTTGTATAATTGTTGCTGTAAGGTTTCCGACTCCTCGCAAACCCACCAAAACGAACGTGGTAATCGGGGAAAACTCCGGCACGATCGACCAAATTATGAAAAAATTTAAAGAAATACATGATGTTGATATCAAAGAACACGGTTGACAAAAAGAGACCGAATTTACTCAATGATTGTGTGAAGATGATAATTTAGAAAAATTAAGCAACACAATTGATGTTACTCTGACTGATCCAAAACCTGAAGAAAGATTAGTGGACAAAATTTGTGATATTGTTTGCCGAGATGATAATGATGACATTGTAATTATTGAAAATCAATTTGGAAAATCAAATCACGATCATTTAGGAAAATTAATCACTTACATGAGTGGCAAAAATGCTAAAAAGGCAATTTGGATAGTCGGAGGAGATGTCAGCGAAGATCATATTTCGGCAATTCAATGATTGAATAAATTTACAGATGATTCACTATCTTTTTGATTGCTTAAACTTCGTTTAAGAAAAATAGAAAATTCTCCAATTGCCTTAGATTTTGAAATAATAGAAGAACCAAATTATTTTGATCGAAACATAAAATCTTTAAGCAACCGACCATCTACACCCTATCGAAAAAAACTAGAAATATTTTGAAAATATTTTGAAGGGATCCTATCGAACAACAATATTAAAGCAAAACCATTGCTTTATTCAAAATATATAACTATCAGAATGAACACAACTCTATGCAAAATTACTGTTGTGACATATGATGATGAATCTATAAAGGTTAATTTAGACTGTAAAAATAAAAATTTCTTTGAATATTTATCTAGCTACAAAGACAAAATAAATAGTAAGGTTGGTTTTGAAATTGATTGAAACCAACCAGAAAATTCAAAAGCTTGTAGGTTATATTCCGTTTTACAAGCATCATCTCTAAATATAGAAAATAACGAATCAACATTTAACGAAATCATCAAACGCATATTGTCATATAAGCAAATAATCGCTCCTTTTATCAAATCATTTAAAACTAAATAAACAATTAAACTCATAATTTACAATTAATTTTATCAACACCGAAAAGACTAAAAAGAACCGTGAAGTATTTATTCCTAAAGAAAGCTTTGAATTTTTCAAAATCTGTCTTAAAAATCGTTGCACTACCATTGACTATGATTTTCGCACGTTTAACAAATGATCTCATCTACCCTTTCGTTTAACTACTCATGTTTGTCGTAGAACGTTAGCTACCATCATGTATGAAGGAGGAATTGATTTAGATACTATTGCTATGGTCTTGGGCAATGCTCCACGTGTTGTACAACAGCACTATATTTTGTCTAGCCGAAGAAATTTCGACGCTTGTGAGATTGCTTCTGCATTTATGTGAGGCAAAATCTTAAAATCCAGCAACATGTTTGTTAATCCAAATTGAATGACTATTGACCAACGACCTACTTTTGCTATATATGATGAAACCAAAAAGATTCTTAATTAATGGTTAATTCTGAAATTTTGCATCTTATTCTAGCAATCAATCAACAATGTTGAATACATCAATACCATTGTTTGTATGTTTAGAATCATCTTCTAATGTGATAATGGTTTTTGGATAATTATCTTTAACAGATAATAGGCTATTAGTTTCTCTTTCTAAGTTTTTGTCGCTCAAAGTTCTAGTTACTTGTCAATATGAAATTTTATTATTTTTCTCGCAAACAAAATCTATTTCTCTATCATATTTATCAGCGTATGTATAAACTTTATAGTCTCTATTTAGTAATTCTAAATAAACTAAGTTTTCTAAACGGAACCCTATTTCTTTATTAACATCATATGAAGTAGTAGAACTAAGAATTCCAAGATCACCAGCATAATATTTGGCTTTTGTTTTTAAAATAGATTTGCCTTTAATATCATAATATTTAACTTTAAACAACACTAATGCCTCACAAAGTCATTCAAGTTGTTTAATAATCGTCTTGCCTGTTAGTTTTGTTTCTTTTGATGATTTTAAATATTTCTCAATTTTATTTGCAGAAATAATATGTCCGATGTTTGAAAAGACAAATTTTGTTAGCTTATCAAGGCTTTCCGATTTTTTAATTTTATGTCTAGCTTTTACATCTTTATTTATAGTATCACTCAATACTCACGACAAAGTTTCTTTTAACAAAACTTTATTAGTAAAGTTAGGAACAATTATTCCCAATCCTCCATAAGCAAGATACTCATTAAATGCATTATTTTTATTTTTTTCTTTATGTAAATTTTTAAAAATAACATCAAATGAAATTGGCAGTACATGGATTGGAGCGTTTCTCCCCGTAAATAGTGTTGCTAATTTAGTAGAGAACATTTGAGAATTTGAACCAGTAATATACACATCGAATTTAATTTTTTTGTATTCAAATAATGTAATAACGACTTTTTCAAATTCTTTGATTTCTTGTATTTCATCTAAAAAAATATAGTTTGTTATGCTGTTAGAAGATTTACTTAAAATATCATTAGTTAAATCTTTTCAGGTTATTTCTGTTAACAATTTGTTATTGAAATCAAAATACTGAATTTGTTTTTGACTTACTTTGTATTTATTTTTCAACAATTCTTGAAATTGGCAAAGAATAGTAGATTTTCCCGATCTTCGTATCCCTGTTAAAACCTTTATAAAATGTTTATCTTTTAAATCTTCTAACTTATCTAAATATTCTTTTCTTATTATTTCCATGCAATCATTATACATCCTAAAAATTGCTAAAATAGAAAAAATTAGGAGTTGTTAAATAAATAGACTTATTGAACATATTTTATTTATGCAAATTCGGTATTTCCGTTATGCATTTTCGGTATTTTATCCACATTATACCCCTAGATAATAAACATACATAATTGGCGATAAAGTGCCAAATTGGACAGTTGTCG
>JAITNN010000011.1 GCA_031290395.1 Mycoplasmataceae bacterium | reverse complement strand
AGGTTTTGGCTTTGGTGGAACTAGTGGCTTTGGACCTTTTTTAGTCAGAACAGAAACTTTTATTTCATGTCCTTCCCTATTTGGGTCCTGTTCGTATTGTTCAATCTTTATCATTTTCTCTTTCTTATTATAACTCATGGCACATTACCATCCCTTCACTATATTAATTGACCGAAAAAAATAAAATTTTTCAAAAGTTTTAGAAAAAATAAAATAACCTATGTATGTAATACATAGGTTAAATATTGGTTTTTTTTCATTAAATGATTAAGAAACTTTAATACCAAATTTCTTATTAAATGCTTTGGTTGCTTTCTTTTTATTGTAAATGCTAGCCAACCCTCCCACAGATGTTTCACGATAACCCGCATTTAAAGCACGTCCTGTTACTAACATTGTTTCAATAATGTCATCAAAGTTGAAGATTTCTTTGAAGGGGCTTAATGAAACGAGTTGGGCTGCATCTAAAGCACGAATTGTGGCAAGGGCATTTCTTTCAATACAAGGAGCTTGCACATAACCTAAAACAGGATCGCAAGTTAATCCGAGATGATGTTCTAACGCTGCAGAAGCAGCAACAAATATTTTTTGATTTGTTAAATCAATTAAATAACCATAAGCTGCTGCAGCCATTGAACAAGCTACGCCAACTTCAGCTTGACAACCAGCTTCTGCACCTGCGATGGAACCATTAGTTCTAACGATGTTACCGATTAAACCAGCGATTGCAAGCGCTTCAATAATTTGGACATCTTTGATATTTAATGTATCTTTAGCAAACATTAATATGGCTGGCAAAATACCACACGAACCACAAGTTGGGGCAGTTACAACAACCCCACCACTAGCGTTAGTTTCACTAACTGCAAAAGCATAAGCCATCATCAACACGATTTTTTTATCAATAGCTTTTCGACTTAATATTTTTTGTGGGGTTTCAAAAAAAACTTTAGCTTTACGTTTTAATTTTAGTTTTCCTGGAAGTTCGCCTTCAGCTGCAAGACCTGTTTTGATAGCTGCTTGCATTACTTCTCAAACATGATTTAAATGGTGCCAAAAATTTTCACCTTCATAATGTTTAATGTAATCAATTAATTTTCATTTATTCTTTTGGCACGCTTGTAATACTTCTTGGCCATTTTTTTCTTTATATAAAGAATTAGCGGTGTTGCTAGTTGCTTCACCTTCAATTTGAATCGCTCCTCCACCAATACTATAAAACCTAATTTTGCCTAATTGCTTACCACTCAATCACGCCTCAAAATCCATGGTGTTCGGGTGTTTAATATTAACATCTTTAACGTTTCAAACAATGTCAGTTTTAATTGGGGCCAATGTTTCCAAAATGGTTTTATCAGTTAAATGCCCTCTACCAGTTAAAGCTAAGGAACCATACAATGTCACTTTAAACTGATCGGCATTATGGTAAACGTTTTTAAAATACTTGGCGGCATTAGCTGGGCCCATTGTATGGCTTGAAGAAGGACCGTGTCCAATTTTATAAAGAGTAATTATTGATTCCATATTATTTAAAATAAACTTTCTTGTATATCTATTAAGTATTTATCTAACCCTGTAAAATGATATTTATTAATAATATCTTGTAAATTTTGTCTATTGATAGAATGTTTTAGAAAAATATTTAAATCTTTATTAGGCAATACTTCCAAATCAATGGTAGATAATTTTTTACACATATGAGCTGATTCTTTAGATTCTAAAAATTTTACTCTTTGTGATTCGCTTAATTCATTAATTGCTTCGTAAATTTTTTCAAGTGTTCCATATTTAATAATCAAGTCAGCTGCTGTTTTAGGACCAATTCCCTTAACACCACAAAGATTGTCACTACTATCACCAGAAATGCCTTTAAAGTCAATGATTTGACTTGGGTGTAAACCAAAAAAATTACTAGAAAAATTTTCAATGGTAATTTTATTAATATCGGAAATACCAGTTTTAAATAAATTAACAACAGTATGTTCGTTTACTAATTGCAACAAATCCTTATCGGAACTATAAATTTCTACATCAACTTGTTGTTCATTCATTAATTTAGCAAAGCTACCAATAATGTCATCTGCTTCAATTCCAGGCATTGATAAAGTGTTAACACCAATGATTTCCATCGAGTCCTTAATCAATGGTAACTGTGTAACTAAATCTTCAGGCATTGGTTTTCTACCAGCCTTATATTCAGCAAAGGTATCGTGTCTTAATGTTTTCTTTTGATGATCCAATGCCATCAATACATAGTCATAGTGATTTTCTCTTAATAACTTAAGAGTAATTAATAAGACTAGTTTTAAAGCATTCACTGGTTGTAAATTATTTTGCTTATAAAAAGCTAATTGATTGCTAGTTGCATAAAAAGCACGGTAGATTAACGAATTACCATCAATGACTAGTGCTTTTTTACTCATTTTTATACTCTTTCATAGACAATGCTTGATAGCCTCGATCGGTTGCTTTTATTGTAACAATAAAATGATTATTATTGATTAATAAACTTTTGACTTTATCATAGACCCCTGGAAAGATGACGATTTCAGCAATTTTAGTGTTGTCTTCAATTTTAGCAAAAGCCATTGATAGCCCAGTCTTAGTTTTGATGACACGATGGCTTACTAGAGATGCTAAACAATGATAAACTTCACCATTGCTACCACTTGCATCAATTAAATTTACAATTTGGTATTCACCTTTATATGCTTCTTTAATTTTAGTTAATGGATGTTCAATAAAAGAGATTCCCAATAACTTATATTGTTCTTCATCTAACTGTGCTTTGATTTCATTGGTTTCTTGAACTTCAGTCAAAACAGGTTTTATTAATAATTCTCCATCGGTTGTAGTGGTTTGCGATTTTTCATAAATCTCGGTAAGGTTAGTCAAGAGATAATAACGAGATTTATTTTCCAATAAATCATCAAATCCACCAACTTTGACTAGTGACTCAACTGCTTTAATGCCAACACCATAGTTAGCCAATGTGGTAATGGCTTGTGTGTAACTTGTAAACTTCTTTGATTTTAGTGTGTCACGTGCATTAATGATCTTGGTAATAGTTTCATGACCAACTCCTCTAATAGCATTGAATCCAATAATAATTTTTTTTCCATCGATTCGAAAACTATATTCAGATTCATTGATGGACGGTGGTAAAACGTTAATGCCAATAGCTCTAGCACTTTGTACGTACAAAGCCACTTTATCAGCGCTATTTTCACTGGTGGAAAGTAGGATTGTGAAGTATTCTAGTGGATAGTGTACTTTTAGATAAGCCATCCAGTAACTAATATATGAGTAGGCTAGTGAATGCGAGTGGTTAAAACCATAATTAGCAAATTCATAAACGAAATCAAAAATTTTATTAAGTTCTTCGACACTATATTTATTTTTTAGTCCACCCACAATAAATTGTTCTTTTAGTTGTGAAAGCTTAATAGCATTCTTTTTAGAAATCGCTCTTCTAAATAGATCGGCCTCTGCTAAAGTAAAGTTCGCAACTTTTTGGACAATTTGGATAACTTGTTCTTGATAAATAATAATATTGTATGTAGATGCGAGCACCTCTTTAAAATCATTATTTAGATATTGAATCGCTTCTGGGTTAGCTTTATTTTTTAAGTAGTCTGGAATATTTTTTTGAGGGCCTGGTCGAAATAAAGCTGATGTAATAGAAATGTCTTCAATGCTTTTCGGTTTGATCTTAATAATAAGATTACGCATCCCAGGAGATTCTAATTGGAAAATACCAATAGTATCGCCTTTAGTTAATTGATCAAAAACTGCTTTATCTTTAAGATTAATCTTAGAAAGATCAATATCAATGGAGTGTTTCTTTTTAATTAACTTTAATGTTTCATTAATGGTAGTTAAATTTACTAACCCCAAGATATCCATTTTAATTAAACCTAATGGTTCAAGGTATTCCATGGAGTATTGGGTGGAATTCATCCCATCAGTACTACTTTGAATTGGCAACACTTCATCCAAGTTATTATTAGTAATTACCACCCCCGCAGCATGTAAGCCTACTTGACGCGGGTAATTTAAGAATTTTTGGGCTATATCAAACAAGTCCTCATATTTAGTGGCAAGGGCAGCAACTTGTTTATTTTCTTTAATGGCGCGTGTCAAGTCTAAATCATACTCATAACTTATTAATTTACTAATGTTATTGATAATGGGTAATTCAATCCCCAAGATTCGACCAGCATCACGAATTGCCATCTTGGCCTTCATTCTTTGAAATGTAAGGATATGTGCAACGCGTTGTACACCATATTTATTAAACAAATATTCAATGATTTCATTACGTCTATTATCCATAAAGTCAATATCAATGTCGGGCATGGTAACACGCTCAGGATTTAAGAAACGTTCAAAAATCAAATTATGTTCGATTGGATCAATATCAGTAATTCCTAAGACATAGGATACTAATGATCCAGCGGCACTACCTCGACCTGGACCAACGAGAATACCACTACGTTTGGCAAAGTTTACATAATCTTGTACAACTAAGAAGTAGTCGTTGAAATGCATCTGATCAATAATTTCTAGTTCTTTCTTTAATCTATCAATGTATTTGGCAGATGCATCCGAAGAGTTTAAACGAAGTTTTAGACCATCACGACATTTCGTTTGTAATAACACTTTACTAGAGATCTTAGGATCATACTTTACAAAGTTAATAGAACTATTTAAAGCAACTGTTCACTCACATGTGTTAATTACATACTTAAGATTTTTAATAGATAATGTATTGAATTTATGAGTGGCTTGTTCTTCATTAAGCATGTAATAGTCATCATAAGTGTGTTCATTGTCAAACTCTGATAATTGGCGATCCGAACCGATGGCCATTAGCGCTTTAAGATACTTTACATCCCCTTTATTTTCAAAAAAACATTCTTGGAGAGCAATTGGAGCATCGCCATCGGAAATTACGCTATAAACATCGTTTTTGCGCTTCAGCCATTTGGTGTTACGTGTGTTATGTACGATTAAATAATTATCACCTATGTAATCATTGATGTCATATTTCTCTTTGGTAAGAATCCGTGAGGAAAGCTTAACAATGTTGTGATACCCGTCATTGTTTTTGGCGATTAACACAATCTTTTCATTTTCATATGTTGTTTGTAGACCAATTATTGGTTTCAAATTATTAGCAGTAGCTTTTTGGTAGAACTCCATTGCACCATACATGCTATTAATATCTACAAGAGCAACATGCGTTTGTTTGTGCTTCTTTGCATGATTAATAATGTCATCAATGGAAATTGATGACATTAAAAGTGAATAGTGCGAGTGAATGCAAAGATTAATAAACATGAATTTATTTCTTTTTAAGTTCTTTCATACGTGCTTTAATTTTGTCGCGTTGAGTGGAGTCAACTGTTTCAAATTTAAGTTTGTATTCTAAGTCTTCGTAAGAAAGACTAGCGATTTCATCATCAAAGCTACTACTTAAATTTAGTTTACTAGGGTCAACACGCCCTGTTTGAGGAACGTCAATTCTTTCGAATTTATTAGGATCTACTGCAGCGATTTTAATTGTTTTAGTTTTAGCCATTTTTATCTCCTATATTAGTTTTATTATAACATTAATCGTGGTGTAATACTTGTTCCAAGTAACTCACGACATCAGCTTTTAGTTTTTTAGCTTGGCCAAGGTTCTTTAACGTAAACCCCGCTGCTAGTTTATGACCACCACCATTATATTTTTCGGCAATTTGGTTAATTGGTAAATTCCGACTTCTTAAAGAACCACGTCATGCTCGAATGGTGTCATCGTAATAGATGGTCATTCAAACTTCTAACCCCTTGATGTTATTGAGAACATGCACCATGGACATTCGTAATTCGATGCCGAATTTCTCAAAAGAATCCTTCGCAAGGATGGCATAAGCAAATTTTAATTCTTTAAAGAACTTTACTTGATGCATCACGTAAGAGTCAAATTTGGCTTCTCTAAAACTTTTTAAGTAGATGGCATCGTTAATGCGTTGTCGATCAAAGTTTGTATCTAGTAATTTGGCAGAAAGCTGAAAAGTTGATGGTCTAGTGTTTAAATATAAAAAACGATTAGTATCTGTCACAATACCAGCATACAAGTAAGTAGCGGTTGGTGCTAATACATATTTAGGATCTCAAAAATAGAGTAGTTCTCCAATCATTTCACAAGTTGCTGGGTAACTAGCGTCAATTCATTCAATTTGGGCAATAGATTCTACTTGTGGGTGGTGGTCAATACGGATTAATTCTTTACAATATTTATGACGACCAGTTCAGATTCTTTGTTCATTAGCTGTATCCAGGATAATACCTAATGATTGAGCTAAAAATTCGTTAGGAACATGTTTTTTGTCAAATTGGAAGAAACCTTTCGCAAATGATTCGTCTAAAACATCTAAACCAATAATAGACACATCTTTTTCAGGGAAAGCATCGCGGATATAGCGCTTTAACGCATAACAAGCTCCAAGTGCATCAAAATCTGGTACTTCATGGAAAAATAATGAAATGTTTTGATATTCGTTGATTTTATTAATAATGGCGGTTTTTAAAAAATCCATAAGTTGATTATATATTATTCAATCTCGATATGCTTTTTGAATATATTATCATAGATACCTTCAGCTAAAGTCAATTCATTTTCTAACTTTTTTGCACCATGGATTGTTGGTTTAGTTACAGGATTAGTTGGTACAAAGAGACTACATGAATCAGCGAATGGTAAGATTGATGTTTCGTAGGTTCCGACTTTTTTGGCTAAATCTATGATTTCAAATTTATCATAGGACAATAGTGGACGAAGTACTAAAAAACTACCAATTGCATCTTGAATTGTATTCATACTCTCAATTGTTTGACTAGCGACTTGTCCGAGAGATTCGCCAGTGGCAATCGCATCATATTCATTTTGCAAAGCAAGTTCTTTGGCAATTCTAAAAAAGTAACGTCTCATTAAAGTAATTTGGTAACTATGGTTAGAAATGTGACTAATTTCATGCTGTAAGCTTGTAAAGTTAACGGTATATAGTTTGGATTTGTAAAGTTTGCCATCAAGTGTTAAAATATTGCGCAATGTTTTCACTTTATTTAAAGCACGATCATCGGTGTGCGGCGGCGAAATAAATGTGAGAAAATCTACTTTCAAGCCTTTCTTCATTAATAAATTGGCGGCCACCGGAGAGTCAATACCACCAGAAATTAACATTAAGACTCGACCATTAATTCCCAAAGGGAAGCCGCCACAACCCCTAATTTTTTCAAAGTAAAATATCGCATCATTCATTTTGATTTCAACGGTAATGCGTAATTTAGGTTTGTGTACATCAACTTTATATTTATTAAAATTCTTTAAAATAACACCACCAAGTTTACAAGAAATTTCCATAGAATCTAGTTGATATGATTTATCAGCTCGTCTTGTGTCCACTTTGAAAGTAGTTTCAGTAATATTGGCGTGTTCTAACTGTTCAATGATTGCTTTGCCAATACTTTGGAAGTCTCGTTTACAAACATACCCTGGAATGATTAAACTAATACCTGGCACTTTTTTTAAAGTTTCAATTGTCTTATTACGGTTACTGATGGTGGCTCCAGTAATAATCATGGAATCAAATTGTTTAATGATTCTTAATTTTGGTTTATCACTAAGAACACGTTTTACGTTATCAAAAAGACGATTAATAAAATTAATCTTATTTTTTCCTTTGAGTGTTAATTCACCGTATTTAAGATAAATAATATTTTTCATTAATTACCTAATAAGTATGTTTCGGTTTTAAGCCATCTTTGATCATCTTCGGTCATAATTGGTGAAATTCCTTTAACGATATGATCGTTATATCATTTTTCGGCATATTCAATCAATGGTACGATTTGTTCTCGTTTAATATTAAAATCTACAATTCTAATTTCACGATTAGTGACTGTGAATAATTCTGGATGGAGATAATCTTCTGGTTCTAAAAAAGCAACTGCAAAAACACCATGATTGACATTTCTTAAATATAAATATAAGGCTAGTTGTAAACAATATTCTGTTGGAATGCTAATTTTATCATTATTAAATCAACTAGATTTCTTAGAACCTTTTTCTTTAATTAATGGTAACCCATTTGCATCTTTTTGCATTTTCAATTCATTACGTTCTCTTTTATAAACAAAAGAATCAATAGAAGATGTTTTAATCTCCAGCATTGGTTTATTATTTGAATAATCAATGACTTTAAGATCGTTCATTGGTTCACCGTCTGGGATGCCACCAAAGATTTTATTTTCACTAAATGCATCCCAACGGATTTCAGCGGGGTTGTGGACTTTAAACGTAATACCTAATTGTTTGGTTACATAATCTCTAATCTTTGGTTCAATTAAGTTACCTGTTTGTGCTAAAGTTGGATCAATAACATCCTTGTATAGATTCACCATTCCCATTCAGACTTTGAATGGTGAAGTATATTTATTTTTACCAAGGATGGCGCCAAGGCGAGTTCCGGTAATTTTTTTAAAAGATCATTTGCTGTTTTTAAGATAGTCTTGTTTAAGAACTACACGATTATTTTCAACTTGAAATCCTGGGAAGTTTTTACTAATTAGTGGCATTGTAATCGTAATTATAATGTGATTAAGTATGTTAAAATAATAATGAGAGTGCAATAATATGGCTAAAAGTACAAAAACAGCAGTAAAACTAATGAAGTTTATGGCGCCAATTTTGATTGGGTGCGGAGTAGCGTCATCTATTGTGAATTGTGGAAGCGCTGACGGTGAAGATACAAATCCCGTTAAAGTCCCAGATGTAAAAGATTTAGATAAAGATGAATATACTGATGAAGAGATTGATACTTTTCAAAATACCTTAAAGAAAGCATTAAAAAGACGTGAAGGCTCTTTACCTGATGAAAACTTAGCTGCAATAGATTCTATTAATAACAACGAAGCATTAACTTCCAAACAAAAATATGCCCAAACCTATCAATTAGGACTTGATAACGGACTAAAACTTGTTGATACAAGTATTGTTACCCAATGCAATGCATATTTTAGTGCAACAATGCATAATGAAATAGTTGGTTTAGATATTACCAAAAAACAGAAAGTTGAAGCCTTAAAAAATGCACAAGCTAGCTTTGATAAGTATGAAAGTAATTTAACTGAAAATGCCCTTACGATTCAAGACATATATTTAGAGACCGAAGATTTTATTAATAACCTTAATATAGATGAATCTATAAAAGAACAAAATATCTTTGATTTAGAATTTAGTAACTGGTTTAATGACCACACAATTGAATCCAATAATAATATTTATTTTGAAGATTTCTTTGCTTCAATAACAGGAAATCTCGATGAATTTTCTGTGGAAAATACCGAAGCTTTAAAGCAAATTTTAGTGGTCGATGAAGATTCTCCATTATCTACGGATACTATAAATGACGATAGTATATTGTTGTCACGCATAATTAATATTAATTATGATGATCATTCTTTTGAAGTTTGTTTTAGATTAGAGTCTAAACCAACTGAAAGTCTTAATCTACATTCCAACGCCACTGCCAAACTCATGTCTAGTGTTGATGAAGATAATTTAGAAGGTATTACTTTTAATTTATATCCAGCACCTTTTGATGATAAAGTTTCAAATGAAAGTGCATTCAATAGTCTAAATTGAGAACTGAATAGTGAGTTTAGCTATGATTATTTGGTAAGCAATTATTCCGACAAAGTGTATATGCCACAGAGCGGATCGTTTATTAGCAATGGTGGTTCTGTTTCTGGGGAAGTTTCTTACAATACGGAAATATACAATTGAACAAAAACAGATTTAACCCATTCTTATATGTATCTTGATAGCATAACATATGAATTTGACATAACACCTACTTTTTTTACTAATTTAAAT
>JAITNN010000010.1 GCA_031290395.1 Mycoplasmataceae bacterium | reverse complement strand
AGGTTTTGGCTTTGGTGGAACTAGTGGCTTTGGACCTTTTTTAGTCAGAACAGAAACTTTTATTTCATGTCCTTCCCTATTTGGGTCCTGTTCGTATTGTTCAATCTTTATCATTTTCTTGTTCTTATTATAACTCATGGCATATTACCATCCCTTCAAGTAGTAATATGCCGAAAATAATTTTTCTATACTTTTTATTTTCAATAAATCGAATTAACCTATGTATTACATACATAGGTTAATTTTGGAGAATATTTTAATTTCAAAGTTGTGATATTGGTTTAAATTAACATAAACTCATTAGATTTATTTAAAATCTTTGAAAAATTCTCAGACTTCAATCTTTAATGCATCACCAATTTTCTTTATATTAGTAATTGCAATATTTCTACGACCATGCTCTAAGCCAGAGATATAAGTTATATCTAGACCAATTACAAAAGCAAACGACTCCTGACTCATACCTTTTTGAATTCGCAATTCCTTAATATGCTGGCGCCACCATCAAAGCACCATTATAAAAGAGATAATAATGCATTACCTAAAAATATTGATGCTGTGGCTAAAATAAGGGCCCCGCAGATAGTTCATAGTGCATTTCTACGGAAATTTCTTTTTGACTTTATAAAATTTAATGCCCCTATTTTTGACTCAAGTATTCTAATTTCAATATCATCTTTCGCAACACCTTTATCATTTCATTTCCTTTTTTTATATTTATGCAACTTTACTTCTTTTTGAAATTCAAGAAAAGTCATCATAGAATTTAAAGCTACATCTTTATAATGACTATAAGAATAAATATAAAATCTCAAATAAAAACATGACAGTTTAATTAATCGTTTTCGTTGAATAAAGTGGCGTTTTTGCTTTCATCAATTTAAAAAATCATTTAATTCCTTGCTTTTGTTTTTTGCAAAATGTTCAACTTCATTCCTAAATTGCTTAATTTGACTAGCATCAAAGTGCTGGCTTGGAGGACAATATTGTGTTTCGATGTATTCTTCTATGCATAATTTTGTGGCGTTTTTGCTCATTAATTAACTCCTATTCATAGTTCTGAAAAGTCCAATTTTTCGCATTATTTATAAAGTTAAAAAAATATCCATAATTCAAGTTTTTACTCCTAGCGAAAAATTATGTGAAGTTATGTAGTCATTCAATCTATTTCTTATTTCGGCTTTAGTGTCGTCTTGATAAATGTTGTCATTTACTGATACTGCATCATAGTATCCAATACCGAAAGTTTGAAAAGAGCCATGTTTTGATTGTTCAAAAAATTTATATGTAAGGTTTATGTTTTGGTCTTGCACATGATAACAACAATTAGTATATTTATCGTCCATAGTTGATGTCAAATTAAAGACATTCATTTTAATAGTTTGATTATTTAGTATACATTGAATTGGAGATGTAGACCTACTAACAATAACAAACATATTATTTAATCCAAATGTTACATTTGGTAGCGGTTCTTCTTCGTATTGTAATGCCTCCAGCGCCCATGCACCAGATGAGCTGTATTGACCACCACTTGAACCATTTAAATTGAAAATCCCATTAATTTGTAAAGTTCCCGTAAATAAAGATGAATCGCACATTATGCCATAAGAGCAAGAAGATGCTGTCATAATATGTGGATCAAAGTTAGAAACAATAGTAAAAAATCCGTTGATTATTATGTTTGCGCCTACAGGACATGGATCACCACCATACCAGACGCCAATTTCAACTCCAATCGCAAATGCGGACGATGCATACTCATCAGCGTGATTAGTGTATGCATAAATAGTAAAAATCCCATTAATAGTTAAAACACCATAACAATTTTTATTTAATGTAACACCAACAGAGGTGTAACTATTGCTATTCCCAGAGGAGGAAATATAAAAGACTCCGTCAATTGTTTGAACAGATGTAGCATCTGTTGAAAAAAGATACACGCCATATGACGACGACATTAAATATGATTGTATTTCTCATACGCCATCAATTATTTGGGTCGAGTTTTCGCCCGCATCGTAGAAATATACACCATAACTTTTGGCTCCTCCGGACCCGATACGATAGGTTCCATTAATATTTATGTCTCCCGAAACAGCACAGTCAAAATATACTCCACAAGATATTGCTGTGTATGCCAATCATGTGCAGTCGTGAACATCAAATGTGATATTCTCATCAATCGTCATATTGCCATTGTATGTTAAAAAATAAGATGTTAATGATCCGACAATAACCCCGCAGCTTGAAAGCTCTTGTTCTCAAGAACCACCGCAAGTTACTATGGCATTATAAACCCCAAACAAATGGCAATCCATATCCGGAGCAACTAAAAAGCCGAAATCTATAGGGCCATCAATAACAAAATTTGTAATATTATTATTTTCAGAGCTATATTCTTTAAGATTAAATAAATTATGAGATAGACGAATTTGATTAGATTCACGAAGCATAATTGTTGTAGCGTGTTCAACTTTATAATTTACATTTTCGTTAATTGTGTTTTGATTTATTACCAACATGGATGTAGGCAAAATTGTTAACGAAATTATTCCACTTGTACCGCTTAGATCATGTTTGTTGTCAGCACATGTTAAACTAAATCTACAACTATCCCCCATGCCCGTTCAACTAACGAGTCCATTATCATCAACCGACACTCCAAGCAGAGATCCGTCGATGCTGTTTAATGTTCAATCACCATTTACTTTTGTTTGATTACTGTCTATAGCTATATATTGGCTTGTACCAACAGTATCAGCTTGACCGACAAGCGCATTATCGCCAAAAATCGATATGGAACTTGGTACGGGAGGAGTAGGCGGTAGAGGAGGGGTAGGTTTGCCACATGAAGTAATTAATAGTGGACTACAAAAACTGAGAGAGAGAGAGAGAGAGAGAGTAAAACTAATCGAAGTCTTTTCATATATATGCTTTAATTATAAAGTGTTATAGTAATTTCCCTAAACCATTTTTTCAGGTTTAACTAATGAATCAAAATCAGATTCACTAATATATCCAAGTTTTAGCGCTGCTTGTTTTAAAGTAGCATTATTTTTATGGGCATATTTTGCAATTTCAGCAGCCTTAGTATAACCAATTTTAGGTGCCAGTGCTGTCACTAACATTAAAGAATTGTCAAGGTTGTGTTTAATCTTGTCGTGGTTTACTTCAATACCAACAACACATTTTTTAGTGAATGAATCAATAGCATCACTTAATAACCTAATAGATCATAAAGCATCAAAGGCCATAACCGGCATAAAGGTATTTAATTCAAAGTTACCTTGACTAGCAGCAAAAGAAATTGTAGTATCATTGCCTAAAGCTTGCGCACAAACCATCATTAAAGCCTCTGATTGCGTTGGATTCACTTTACCAGGCATAATGGAACTGCCTGGTTCATTAGCAGGCAAAATTAGCTCACCAATGCCAGCCCTTGGACCACTGCCTAAAAAGCGTATGTCATTAGCAATTTTATAAAGCGATGTTGCTAATACTTTTAATTGACTATGGGTACTAACGACTCTTTCTTTAAAAGCTAACCCATCAAATTTATTAGCCATTACTTTGAATGGTAATTTGTAAATTTGAGCAAGATAAGCAATTGACTTTTGATCAAATCCTTTTGGTGTATTTAGTCCAGTACCAACAGCCGTTCCGCCAAGTGGTAATTCATATAAACTAGTTAAACTATTAAGAATTTGTACTTTACAATTTTCAACACTAGTCCTCCACGCAGAAATTTCTTGAGATAACAAGATTGGTGTAGCATCTTGTAAGTGTGTCCTACCAATCTTGATTACTTTTATAAATTTCTTTTCTAGTGCTTGAAAGGAACTAATTAAATTATCTAAACTTGGTGTTAAGTAATTAATAATCATGTCAGCAATAGCGACATGGATGGCTGTGGGGAAAACATCATTAGAACTTTGGGACATGTTTACATGATCGTTGGGGTGAATCTTATTTGCTTTTAATATCTTATTTGCATAATTAGCAATCACTTCATTGACATTCATATTAGTTTGTGTGCCACTACCAGTTTGTCAAATCTTTAATGGAAATTGATCATCTAATTTCCCATTTAAAATTGCTTCACCTGATTTCACAATAGCATTTGCTTTAGTACTATCTAGCTTCTTCAAAGTCAAATTAGCTTTTGCTGAAGCAATTTTGATAGCTGTAATT